>CACWJQ010000003.1:0-86899 GCA_902761225.1 uncultured Lachnospiraceae bacterium
TTGTTAATCCCTGAGGTTTAGTATGATCGCACTTGTAGATTACGATGCAGGAAATGTAAAAAGCGTTGAAAAAGCCATTGAAAAGCTTGGAGGAGAGTACGTACTTACCTCCGATTCGAATGTTATAGAAAAAGCCGATGCCGTGATACTTCCCGGTGTAGGCAATTTCGGTGACTGTATGGATAAGCTTATAAGCCGCGGACTTGATAAGGCTATAAGATCCTTTACTTCAACCGGGAAGCCTTTTCTGGGAATATGTGTGGGTCTTCAGTTGCTTTTTGATGAAAGCGAAGAGTCACCGGGAGTGCCGGGTCTCGGTATACTTAAGGGAAAGATCAAGAGATTCCCTGCATCAGGTGAGCTCAAGGTTCCACAGATCGGGTGGAATAATGTTTCTTCCTGCAGTGGCAGACTTTTTGAAGGAATAGAAAACGGAACATTCTTTTATTTTGTTCATTCATATTATCTGGATGCAGCGGATCCTGTGATCGTTTCATCAAAGGCTGAATACGGTGTGACCTTTGATTCATCTGTTGAATCCGGCAATGTGTTCGCTACCCAGTTCCATCCTGAAAAGAGTTCGGATGCCGGGTTGAGGGTACTTAAGAATTTTCTTGATCTTGTAAAGGAGGGAATGTAATGCTGACAAAACGTATCATCCCCTGCCTTGATGTCAAGGATGCAAGAGTCGTTAAGGGTATCAATTTTTTGAACTTAAGAGATGCGGGAGATCCTGCTGAGACAGCTGCCGCTTACGATGCACAGGGTGCGGATGAGGTTGTTTTTCTTGATATCACCGCATCTGCTGATTCAAGAGATACACAGCTTTCATGGGTAAGAGATGTTGCCGCTACTCTTTTTATTCCATTTACAGTCGGCGGCGGTATCAGGACTACGGACGATTTTAAGGCCATCTTAAGGGAAGGTGCAGATAAGATAGCAGTCAATTCCGCTGCACTTATGAACCCGGATCTTATCTATGATGCGGCAATGAAATTCGGTTCACAGTGTGTTGTTGTTGCCATGGATGCCAAAAGACGTGAAAACGGCGAAGGCTGGACTGTTTATAAGAACGGCGGAAGAGTTGACATGAACATCGATGCCGTTGAATGGGCGATAAAGGCAGAAAAGCTGGGTGCGGGAGAGATACTTCTCACATCCATGGATGCGGACGGAACCAAGGCCGGTTATGATGTTGAACTTACAAAAGCGATCGCATCATCAGTTAACATTCCGGTAATAGCATCCGGCGGTGCTGGAAAACTCGAACACTTCTATGATGCCATCGATGCCGGAGCATCTGCTGTACTGGCGGCATCTCTTTTCCACTATAAGGAACTTACGATCCGGGAGGTTAAGGAGTATCTTAGAGACCGGGACGTAAGTGTGAGGTTGTAATGTCTGTTATAGATAATGACTGGCTTCCGGTTTTGTCGGGAGAATTCAGCAAGGAATATTATAAAAAGCTGTATTCCTTTGTTAAGAGCGAATATGCATCACATACTGTATATCCTGCAGGTGATGATGTTATGAGAGCCTTCAATCTGACACCTCTGTCAAGTGTCAAGGTCGTCATACTTGGTCAGGATCCGTATCATGAGCCGGGTCAGGCTCATGGTCTTTCTTTTTCTGTTAAAAAGGGAATTCCTAAACCGCCATCACTTGAAAATATATACAAAGAGCTTCAGGATGACCTGGGATGCTACATACCTGAGAGCGGTGATCTTACGCACTGGGCTGAGCAGGGAGTGCTGCTTTTGAACACTCTTTTGACTGTAAGGGCACATGAAGCTTTCTCCCATAAGGGTAAGGGCTGGGAAGAGTTCACCGACGCTGCCATCAAAGCGGTTGCAGCTCTGGACAGACCTGTTGTTTTCATTCTCTGGGGTTCGGCTGCAAGAGCCAAGAAAGAATTTATAAAAAATCCTGATCATCTGGTCATTGAATCAGCTCATCCAAGTCCCCTTTCGGCATACAGAGGGTTCTTTGGGAGCAGACCCTTTTCAAAATGCAATGATTTCCTTGTATCCAAGGGGATAGAGCCCATAGACTGGCAGATCACGGACTGAATATTGTCTTAAATCACTGGAGTTTTCCGAAGGAGTATATTATGAAAAAAGCATTTATCACCAAAGAAAAAGCAGAAGAGATCGCTGCAAAGTTTCCCACTCCCTTTTATGTGTATGATGAAAAGGGAATGAGAGAGAATGCGGAGGCTGTTAAGAAGGCATTTGCATGGAATCCCGGTTTCAGGGAGTATTTTGCAGTTAAGGCTAATCCCAATCCCTTTATTCTTGATATCTTAAAAGAGTATGACTGCGGAATGGACTGCTCATCTCTCATAGAGCTCCAGATAAGCAAGGCTCTCGACTTTGACGGAGCTCATATAATGTTTTCGTCGAATGACACTCCTTTTGAAGAGTATGCATATGCTAATAAGATCGGTGCCATAATTAATCTTGATGATATAACTCATATCGACTTCTGCGAGAAGGCGTGCGGGGGCAGGCTTCCCGAGACCATGAGCTGCAGGTTCAATCCCGGCGGAGTATTCACTCTTTCAAACGGGATCATGGATAACCCCGGTGATGCCAAATACGGTATGACGAGAGAGCAGATCGCCGAAGCTTATAAGATAATGATGAGCAAGGGTGTTAAGCATTTTGGGATCCACGCTTTCCTTGCAAGCAATACAGTAACCAATGAATATTACGGAAAGCTTGCATCACAGCTTTTTGAGCTTGCTGTTGAGCTTAAGAAGGAGACCGGTGCAGACATTAAGTTCATTAATCTCTCTGGCGGAGTCGGAATAGCATACAAGCCTGATCAGACTCCCAATGACATTGCTGTCATCGGAGAGAATGTACATAAGGTGTATGAAGAGATACTTGTTCCCGCAGGCATGGATGATATTTCCATCTATACAGAGATGGGCAGATTCATGATGGCTCCCTACGGCGCTGTTGTCACAAGAGCCATACATGAAAAGCATATCTATAAGGAGTACATAGGTGTTGACGCCTGCGCTGCAAATCTCATGAGACCAGCTATCTATGGTGCTTACCATCATATTACGGTCCTCGGAAAAGAAGATGCTGCATGTGATCATAAATATGATGTTACAGGGTCCCTCTGCGAAAACTGCGATAAATTTGCCATAGACAGAAATCTTCCGGAGATTGAGATGGGTGATCTTCTTTTCATTCATGATGCAGGTGCCCACGGCTATTCCATGGGCTACAACTACAACGGAAGACTTCACTGTGCGGAGATCCTTCTTGCAGCGGATGGTTCGTTTAAGAAGATCAGACGTGCCGAGACTCCCATGGATTACTATGCAACCTTCAATGAATTCCCTATTTATGAGAAACTAAAGGCTGAGAACGTAAAATAAAGGTCCGGAATATGAGATATCCTGAATTTCTACAAGATGGCGGAACCATCGGTTTCCCTGCTCCATCCTTCGGCTGCAGCACCGAACCATACTCAACAAGGTTTGATGCAGCTCTGGAAAGATTCTCGGAGTGGGGATATAAGCTTAACCCCGGACCTAATTCCAGAGCGGGTGAAGGCATCGGTATCAGCAACACACCTGCAAAGTGCGGAAAAGAGCTTACGGATATGTACCTTGATCCTGCCAATGATGTTCTGATCGCATGCGGAGGCGGTGAACTGATGTGCGAGATTCTTGAACATGTGGATCTTGGCGCAATGAAACAAGCCACTCCCAAGTGGATCATAGGATATTCCGATATCACCAATATTGTTCATCCCTTACTGACCCTTTGCGATACTGCGTCCATATACGGTCCCTGTGCTCCGGCATTCGGTATAAGAGAGCTTCATGACAGCGTTTCATCTGCCTTTGATATCCTTCGAGGAAGACTGTCTCAGGTTCATTCTTATGACTTGCATGAGAAATTTTTCTACGATGAAGAACCTGTGGCCGAGGACTCTCCGGAGCCGGATCCCTTAGAAAAATACAAGCTTACCGAGAAATCTCTCAAAGCAGTTTACGATGGAAAAAAATATTACCCTTCAGGTGAATATAAAGGCGAACTTGAATTCAGCGGAAGACTGATCGGAGGCTGCATGGACTGCCTGGTCAACCTGATAGGCACTCCCTTTGAAGATACTAAGGGATTTCTCGACAGATATGAAAAAGACGGAGTCATCTGGTGTCTGGAAAGCTGTGATCTTAATGTTTTCGATATAAGACGCGCCATGTGGCATATGGAAAAAGCCGGATGGTTCAGGAAAGATATCGTCAAAGGCTTTATATTCGGAAGGCCCTATAACGGACAGGATATGATGGGACTTACACATATAGGATCAGTAATGCCTTATGTTGAAAAATACGGAGTTCCCGCACTGCTCGATGCAGACCTTGGTCATGTGTATCCCGCAATGCCCATTGTTATCGGAAGCATCGGACATGTGAAGGTAAGCGGGAATGATGTAAAACTCCAAATGGAGTTTGCTTAAAACCAGTCAATGTGATATATTACCATTTGCGTGCAACAGAGGCACGCAATACGTCGGCATGTCGGAATTGGTAGACGAAGCAGACTCAAAATCTGCCGCGGGCGACTGTGTGTGGGTTCGAGTCCCACTGCCGGCATAAAAGAATCAGAAAAAGAGGCAGGATAAAAATCCTGCCTCTTTTTCTGATCAGTGCCTGTCGGCACTATCCCGAATCCCAGGGGTTCGTATCTCGGGGCACTGGGGAGTGCCCTCGGTCGGCGCAATTCTGACGTCCACCGGACGTCATGCGCCCCACTGCCGGCAGACAATTTCTCTAATGAGTTGGTAAAATCGGGGCACTGGGGAGTGCCCCTCGGTCGGAGCTTTTTTTATAGTTATGTAATCATTTACATCTGTATTTTTGGCTTGTTTTGTAGTAAAATCTACAGTGTATGCGAGTGCGCGGAGGACCGGCTTTTGAACTGTAAAGAATTTGAAAGCTACATACCTGCCTTCATAGATAAAAAGCTTGATTACAAGACTATGGAGGACTTCAGAGAACATTACGAATCCTGTAATGAATGCCGTGAGGAACTGAGCATACAGTTTCTTGTTTCTGTCGGAATACAGCATCTTGATAATGATGATGACAATTTTGACCTATATTCCGAACTCAAGAAGAGACTTGTAAGTAATGAAAAACAGCTGGTAAGGCACAGGATATACAGACAGTCACAAAGATACATACTGACTATCGGATGCATCCTTCTGGGACTTCTTCTTATCTGGCATTTGGGTTGAGGGCTATCGTGAGCGAAAAGCTTGTATTAATAGACGGACACAGCATAATAAACAGGGCATTTTACGGAGTGCCGGATCTTACCAATGCATCGGGAGTTCATACCGGTGCCGTTTACGGTTTCCTTAACATTTTCTTCAAGCTGCTGGATGAGGAAAAGCCTGATTATGTCGTCACCGCATTTGATGAGCATGCTCCTACGTTCAGGCATGCCATCTTTGCCGAATATAAAGGCACAAGAAAGCCGATGCCGGAAGAACTTAAACAGCAGGTACCCATTTTAAGAAATCTGCTTGATGTAATGGGGGTTCAGACCATTTCTGTAGCAGGACTTGAAGCTGATGACATAATGGGAACCCTTGCAAAGCGCGCTCAGGCTGACGGTATGTCTGTCAGCATCGTATCAGGCGACAGGGATCTGCTTCAGATAGCGGATGAGCACATTCTCATACGTATTCCCAAGACCAAGTCCGGGAACACGACCATAGAAGACTATACTCCTGACAGGGTGGAGCAGGAATTCGGAGTTGATCCGGAGAGGTTTATCCAGCTTAAGGCTCTTATGGGAGATTCATCTGATAATATTCCCGGCGTTCCCAAGATCGGTCCCAAGACAGCTGCAGACCTGATGAAGAATTACGGGACCATAGACGGTATATATGAACATCTGGATGAGATCAAGGGAAATGCAGTAAGGGAATCTCTGAGAGAACACAGGGATCTTGCAGATCTTAGCTTTACTCTCGCCAGGATCATGACAGATGCTGATGTGTATCTTGATAAAGAAAAAGCTGCACGCAGGAATTATTACACTGCAGAGGCATACGATATTGTTAAGGATCTCGGATTAAGATCCCTTTATTCAAGATTTGATGAAGCTGCAAAATCCGCAGGCATTCAGGCTGCAAAGCATACAATGCCTCAGATTGAGTCCCTGGATAGCGCAGATGCATTTATAAAAGCGCTGGAAGATTTTCGCGGACCCGAGGCGGGACTGCATTTTTCCATTGATGAAGGAAGCGCATTTGCTGCGGCACTATGTACAGAAGACAGGATCTGTTATTATGCCGGAACCGATATTTCGGGAAGAGCGCTTACCGGTGCCCTGAGTGCCATGACAGACCGCGGTACAGAGCTTTGCTTTACGGATATCAAGTCACAGTATGATGTGACCGGATTTATCGAGCCGTACAAGCTCTTTGATGCTGCAGTGGGTAATTATGTCCTTGACCCTCTTTCGGCAGAACATGATATTGAAAATATCGCCAATGCTTATCTTGGCATGAATATACTTTCCATGAAGGAAAGGTTCGGAAAGCTCACAATCAAGGAAAGCTTTTTCGCATCTCCGGATGCGCTGAAGTCCTATACCTGCGACTCGGCATTTATCTCTCTTATGTCAAGGGAGCCTGTGATGGATGCCCTGAGTAAGACCGGACAGCTGTCGGTCTATACCGATATAGAGATGCCTCTTACATACATTCTCTATGACATGGAGAAAAATGGCATTCTCGTTAAGGCAGGGGAACTTACAGCATATTCTGAAAGACTTGCTGCCAGGATAGAGGAGCTTGAAAAGAAGATCCATGAAGAGTCTGGAGAAGCAGATTTTAACATCAATTCTCCCAAACAGCTCGGAGTAATCCTTTTTGAGAAAATGGGACTTCAGGGCGGCAAGAAGACCAAAACCGGTTATTCAACATCGGCGGATGTACTTGAGAAGCTCTCACCGGAAGTGCCCTTTGTCAGGGATATACTGGAATACAGAGCACTTACCAAGCTCAAGTCAACCTATGCCGACGGATTAAAGGGATATATCGGTCCGGACGGCAGGATAAGATGCCATTTCAACCAGATGGTAACAGCTACCGGAAGGATATCATCATCTGATCCGAACCTTCAGAATATCCCTGTAAGAACCGAACTCGGAAGGGAACTCAGGAAGGTATTCATACCTGCGGAAGGATGCGTTTTTACAGATGCGGACTATTCCCAGATAGAACTCAGGGTGCTTGCCTCATTATCAGGTGATGAGTCGCTTATAGACAGTTACAGGTCCGGTGAAGACATACATAAGATCACAGCGTCCAAGGTTTTCGGTGTTCCCCTTGATGAAGTGACGGATACTCTTAGACGAAATGCCAAGGCAGTCAACTTCGGTATCGTCTATGGTATTTCCTCCTTCGGACTCGGTGAAAATATTGGAATAAGCAGGAAAGAGGCCGGAGAATACATCAAAAAATATTTTGAGAATTTCCCGGGACTTAAGGCTTACCTTGACGGGCTTGTGGAATCTGCCAGGGAAAAGGGATATTCAGAGACGTATTTTGGCAGAAGAAGGCCTATACCCGAGCTGAAGAATTCCAATTTTATGACAAGATCCTTTGGCGAAAGGGTTGCAATGAATGCTCCCATACAGGGAACTGCGGCCGATATTATAAAGGTTGCGATGATCTCGGTATGGAATGAACTCAGAAACAGAAATTTAAAGTCACGTCTTATACTTCAGGTACATGACGAACTTTTGATAGAAGGCCCCGAGGAGGAGCTTTCAGACGTACGTAACATATTATCCGAATGCATGGAGAAAGCAGCTGACCTTGCGGTAAAACTCGAGATCTCGATCGATACGGGCAAGAGCTGGTATGAGGCACATTAATGAAGATCATAGGAATCACAGGCGGAATAGGCGGAGGCAAATCCAGTATTCTTAACTTTATCTCATCCCACTATATTTCAGAGATATACTATGCCGATGAGATTGCAAGAGAACTGGAACTTCCCGGTACCATCGTTTATGACCGGCTTGTTTCCATATTCGGTGAGGATATACTTGAGAATGACCCGGACCGTGCGATCGACAAGAAGAAATTCGCACAGGTTCTTTATTCCGATAAAGCAAACCTTGACAGGGCCAATATGATCATTCATCCCGCTGTTGAGAATTATATCAACGAGAAGATGAGAGCAGCTGTCAAGATGCGTGAAACAGAGCTTTTCTTTGTGGAGGCTGCACTCCTTATCGAGAACGGTTACAACGATATCGTTGATGAGATGTGGTATATCTATGCAGATGATGAGACAAGGATCAGGCGCCTCATGGAAGACCGCGGATATTCAAGGGAGAAGGCTATATCAATAATGGAAAGCCAGCTTTCAGACAAGGATTTCAGAGATAATTCTGATGTGATAATAGACAATAATGGGGATCTTAAAACGGCATGCGATCAGGTAAAGGCACGCCTGGAGGGATTCACATGGGTGGATTAAAAAGCCAGGGTAATCTGGTTTTCGGACTCGACATTGGCACAAGAAGCATCGTAGGCACCGTTGGATTTGAAGCAGAAGACGGGTTTCATGTTCTTGCCCAGGAGGTAAGGGAACATGAATCAAGGGCGATGCTTGACGGACAGATACATGACATAGGCAGAGTGGGACAGACTATCCTTGCGGTTAAGAATGCGCTTGAAGAGCGGCTTGAAAGATCTCTTACCGAGGTATGTATTGCAGCTGCGGGACGTGTTCTTAAGACCGTTACGGTAGGTGTCTCTCTTGATTATGACTCAGAGCAGGAAGTCCGTGACGAGGATATATACAATCTCTCCATGTCGGGTATCGAACAGGCTTATTCTGAATTCCAGAATGAGAACGATACCGACATGAAGTTCTACTGTGTGGGATACACTCCCATGAGATATTATCTGAACGGTTACCAGATCGGTAATCTTAATGGCCATAAGGCCAAAAAGATAGGTGCGGATCTGATAGCCACATTTCTTCCCGATGATGTTGTTGACGGACTCTATAAGTCGACCGCTGTTGCAGGACTCCACGTAGCTAATCTCACTCTCGAGCCCATAGCGGCTATTCAGGTTGCAATCCCTGAGAAATTCAGACTCCTGAATCTTGCACTTGTTGATGTCGGAGCAGGAACATCGGATATTTCCATTACCAAGGACGGAAGTATCATCGCATACGGAATGATACCGGTTGCGGGAGACTCCCTTACGGATGTACTCGTTCAGAAATGTCTCGTGGATTTTGATATGGCAGAGCATATCAAAAAGAGTCTTTGTGAAGATGTAACAGAGATCGGATTCACGGATATCATGGGGCTTTCCCAGAAGATATCAGCTGCTGAGGTACGTGAGGCACTTGATCCTCATATAGATGAGATGACTGACCGTGTTGCGGAAGAGATCAGAAGACTCAATGGTGATAAGCCGGTTAATGCAGTTTTCGTCGTAGGCGGTGGCGGTATCATACCGGGATATACGGAGAAGCTTTCGGAAAAGCTGGGGATCCTTAAGGAGCGTGTTGCCATAAGAGGCGAAGAGGTGATGAAGGACATCATCTTTGAGGATGAGAATGCACGTAAAGATTCACTGATGGTAACACCCATCGGAATCGCATTAAGCTTCTATGCCCAGAGTAATAATTTTATCTTTGTTTCATTTAACGGAGAAAAGCTTAAGCTGTATGATAATGGACATCTTACCGTTAGCGATGCGGCTGTTCAGATGTCCTATCCCAATGAAGACCTGTTCCCCAAAAGGGGAAAGGCCCTCACCTTTACCATCGGCGGCAAGTCACGGATAGTACGAGGAACGGAAGGTGAATCGTCTGTAATACTCATTAACGGTGAGGCTGCAGATCTTTATACACAGATCCACAGCGGAGATGAGATTGAGGTGAAGGCAAGCACTCCCGGTGAGGATGCTTCATTTACTCTGGGAGAACTTACAGAGCTCAAGACTCCGGTAAAGATCAATGTCAACTCAAGGATAATAGAGTTCCCGAAAAAAGCTGTAGTTAACGGGAAGCTGCAGGATACTTTTTACAAGGTATGCGAAGGCGATGACATTAATGTCAATAATTACTACACCGTATCACAGATCGCAGAATTTCTCGATGTATCAATAGACGGTGACATAAAGGTTAATTCCGTACCTGCAGGTCCTGAAACAAAAGTCTATGAAGACTTTAATCTTGATTTCAAGGTAGGAGTGTCTAAGATAAAGACATCAGCTGAGTCGGAAAATGCTGATGATGTCAGCCTTGATGGATCAGCCGGTATTGAAACGGGCTCTTATGATGAACTTCCGGATGATGACGGAGCTGCAGCTGCCATGAAAGAAAAAATGACAGAGCGGTCCGTGGATGCCGGCAATATGGCTGATGATACAGCAAAGAATACAGAAGAAAAGAATGATGCATCTGTCGCAGATCTGTCAATAACCGTGATCGCAAACGGCAGGCCTTACACTCTTTCCGGCAAGCAGCAGTATGTATTTGTTGATATCTTTGATAAGCTGGATTTTGATCTTAAGGCATCAAACGGAAGAAATATAGTTACGCTCCTTAACGGAAGAGATGCACAGTATCTTGAACCTCTCAAAGACGGAGATGTAATAGAAGTCAGATGGGAGGCGTTAAAATGAGGCTGTGTCCATTATACAGCGGATCAAGCGGGAACTGTATCTACATAGGTTCATCTGATACCCATCTTCTTGTGGATATAGGTGTGAGTAATAAAAAAGCCGAATCCGGTCTTGGTTCCATAGGCCTTACGGGACATGATATAAACGGGATACTGATAACCCACGAGCATTCGGATCACATACAGGGGATCGGAGTCTTTTCGAGAAAATACGGCGTACCCATGTACGCTACCGAAAAGACCATACAGGCGATACTTGAAAACAGTAAATACCTGGGAGAGATCGACACATCGCTTTTTAAAGCCATACGGCCGGATGAAGAATTTCTTCTCGGAGATATATATGTCAATCCCATGCATATATCCCACGATGCCGCAGATCCCG
The DNA here is from genome assembly GCA_902761225.1 of uncultured Lachnospiraceae bacterium. Taxonomy (GTDB): domain Bacteria; phylum Bacillota; class Clostridia; order Lachnospirales; family Lachnospiraceae; genus AC2028. Next base: position 11,089 of record CACWJQ010000003.1, read on the forward strand.
TAGCTTACAGATTCTCCAATAACGGTCATAAAATGGCTGTATGTACGGATCTTGGATGTTATACGGATTATACCTGTGAATGCCTTCAGGGTATGGAAGCCATGGTGCTTGAAGCCAATCATGATATAAGGATGCTTGAGACCGGGCCTTACCCGTATCCGTTAAAGAGAAGGATATTAAGCGATAAGGGACACCTGTCCAATGAAGCATCAGGAAGACTTCTTTCATCGGTACTGAATGACAACATAAGGAGGATCTATCTCGGACATCTGTCCAAAGAGAATAATTATCCTGACCTTGCATTCGAATCCGTAAGGATGGAGATAGATATGGGGGAAAATCCCTACAGGGCATCTGATTTTGACATCTATGTCGCAAAAAGAGACGTTCCCAGTGAATGTATAGAAGTATGATCTTAAGCACTGATGCATTCCTTTGGATTTACCCGTAGGATAATTTTCTGCAGATAATAATTTGCTGATATGTATAGAGCCATGAAATGGCAAATGAAAGGAAATAAAATGGAAAAAGTAATAATCACTGTCGTAGGTAAGGATACCGTAGGGATCATAGCTAAGACCTGCACATATCTGTCAAATGAGAATGTTAATATTCTCGACATCTCCCAGACCATCGTTTCAGGATATTTTAACATGATGATGATCGTTGACATCGCCGGAATGAACGATCCTTTTGAGACTCTTGTTTCCGGACTTGATGATCTCGGAAAAGAGATCGGAGTATCCATAAAGTGCCAGAAGGAAGAGATATTTGACATGATGCACCGCATATAATACGGCAATGTCCGTACCGGGCATGATGAACATTACGTATTATTTCAGAGAGGATTGTAGTTTATGATCAACCGCGTAGAAGTTTCCGAGACAAATGATATGATCGAGAAGGAGAATCTCGATGTCCGTACCATAACCATGGGCATCAGCCTTCTTGACTGTATAGATTCGGATATAGATAAGACATGTGACAAGGTATATGACAAGATAACAAGATCTGCCAAGGATCTTGTAAAGACAGGAGAGGAGATCTCCGGAGAATACGGTATCCCCATAGTAAACAAGAGGATCTCCATTACACCGATCTCAATAATAGGTGCATCATCGGCAAGATCCACGGATGATTTTGTTAAGCTTGCAAAGGCTCTTGATAAGGCTGCAAAGGAGACCGGTGTTAACTTCCTCGGAGGATATTCGGCTCTTGTCAGTAAGGGAATGACTCCTGCCGAGGAACTTCTTATAAGATCCATTCCCGAAGCACTTGCTTCAACGGAGTTCATCTGTTCCTCAGTTAACCTGGGTTCCACCAGGACCGGTATCAATATGGATGCTGTCAGGCTTATGGGACAGATGATCCATAAGACTGCAGAGCTCACTGCCGACAAGGATTCACTCGGATGTGCCAAGCTTGTGGTATTCTGTAATGCTCCGGATGATAATCCCTTCATGGCGGGTGCATTCCATGGAGTTACCGAGGCTGACAGGATCATAAATGTGGGTGTCAGCGGTCCCGGCGTTGTTAAGTATGCACTTGAGAAAGTAAGAGGAGAGTCCTTTGAAGTCCTCTGTGAGACGATTAAGAAGACCGCCTTCAAGGTTACCAGAGTAGGTCAGCTTGTTGCCAAGAGAGCTTCCGAGAAGCTTGGTGTTCCCTTCGGTATCGTCGATCTTTCGCTTGCTCCTACACCTGCAGTGGGAGATTCTGTTGCCGATATCCTCTGTGAGATCGGTCTTGAAAAAGCCGGAGCTCCCGGAACAACTGCAGCTCTTGCGCTTCTGAACGATCAGGTCAAAAAGGGCGGAGTTATGGCTTCTTCATACGTGGGCGGATTAAGCGGAGCATTCATACCGGTATCCGAAGATCAGGGAATGATCGATGCCGCAAGCTGCGGTGCTCTTACACTGGAAAAGCTTGAAGCCATGACCTGTGTATGTTCGGTTGGACTTGATATGATCGCAGTACCCGGTGATACCACACCTGCCACTCTTTCCGGTATCATTGCAGATGAGATGGCAATAGGCATGGTAAATGCCAAGACCACGGCAGTTCGTCTCATTCCGGTTATAGGCAAGAGCGTAGGTGACAGGGTGGAATTCGGAGGCCTTCTCGGATGGGCACCTGTCATGCCTGTAAATAATTATTCATGTGAAGCATTTATCAGCCGCGAAGGACGTATACCCGCACCCATTCATTCATTCAAGAACTGATGACCAGGTATGAGAGATCTGTGTAAGATCTTAAAAGTCCCGGTAATAAGCTGAAAGATTTAATGAAAAACAGCCGGTCATAACAGATCGGCTGTTTCTTTTATAAGAGATATATTGAAAAAATATCAGAGTACTATCAGAGGCCTGCTCATATCGGGCTTGGAGGGGATTCCCGACTTAAGCGTCTGGACAGCAAAATAAAGATCCTCGATACGGCTTTCGTCCTTAAGCTGTCTGAGCTGTTCCGAATACAGATTCTTCTCCGCATCGGTATATCCTGTGATTATAGGAACCGAAGAGGATGATTTCATATCCGAAACAAGGGATTCCGCATTTTTCCTGAATCCCAGTATCCTTATATAGGGACAGCGTCCCGTATAATCGTAGGAAGCTTCTTCCTTATCCTTAATGTCCAGCAGAATGTGGAAGAGTGCGCGGCTGACTCTTGTATAAGTCTTATCCCTGGTCTTGATAAGATTACAGAAATTGGAAAAACCGGTATATTTATCAAGATTATTGACTATCCTGTCGGAAAGATCATCGGATACATCGAGATACTTGGTATATCCCTGTTCTCTTTCTGAAATGAGCTTATATATGATCATCTCGGAAAAGTCATCCTCGGTAAGGACCTGTTTTTTCTCTATAGCTTCTTTGATCGAGTTAAAGGAATCCTCCGGCATATATTCAGACATGCTGTCATTATAACTGCCGTAAGAGACAGCCTCCCTGATGGCTTTGGCTGATATTCCGGCCTGACCGGGTACATAGGGATCGTTATAACCTGCGCCGAATCTTTTTATCGTTACAGGCTTTATGGTGGAACGGTATCTTATAAGACTCTTCAGGTATTCGATCGCAAGTATGTTGTTGGGTGATGAAGTAAGCTCTGTGATGCCGGACATTCCGGGGCAGCAGTCTATGAGAGCCCTGGCCCTTGCATTGGGAAAGGGAATGCCTGATTTAAGGTGCTTCTGAAGAGACTTTTTAAACTCTGCGGATTCGTCTGCAAGTATTCTGGCAATCTTGTTCAGGTCGCTTAAGGAACCTGCTTCCGTACCGAAGGAAAGATACTGGATCACCCCGGTGCTCATAAGCAGAGATACGGCACCTTCGGCAAAACCTTCTGCAGATGCAAGGGAATATGAAGGCGGGATCTGGAGCACAATGTCTGCGCCTGAGAGAAGAGCGCTTTTGGTCCTCCTGTATTTATCGATGAGAGCAGGAGCTCCTCTTTGAACAAAATTGCCGCTCATTGCGACAACAATAAAATCTGCACCGGTTTCTTCCCTGGTGCGTCTTATATGATATTCGTGACCGTTGTGGAACGGATTATATTCTGCGATGATCCCGGCAGCTGTCATTTTATCCCTCATGATCGGAAAATGAAATTATCTTATTGAAGTCTGCTAAAAAATTAACAAGAAAAACACGGATTGTATGTAAAAATGTACAAGAATTTTGGACTTGGTTTCTTGTATGTAAGAACTTAATAAAGTATAATATAAATCATGTAAGAAATCAAAGTATTATCACGATGTAAGCCCTTTCAGGGCTGCTTATTTTTTTCCAATTCATAAGGAGACATTATGGCATACATAGACCAGATCAAAGAGAGAGCAAAGATTGACAGGAAGACCATCGTTCTTCCCGAAAGCAATGACAAGAGAACTCTTCTTGCAGCAGCAGAGATCATCAAGGAAGGCATTGCCAATATCATTATGGTCGGTAATGAGGAGAAGATCCGTGACGGTGCGGGATGGCTCGAGATAGATCTTGATAATGTCACTATCATTGATCCTGAGACCACCGACAAGATGGATACATATATCAACCTTCTCTATGAGACACGTAAGGCAAAGGGAATGACCATTGAGAAGGCTACCGAGATCCTTCACAAGGATTATCTTACCTTCGGTATCATGATGGTCAAGAACAATGATGCGGACGGAATGGTTGCAGGTGCATGCCACTCAACGGCTGATACCTTAAGACCCGCTCTTCAGATCCTTAAGACCGCTCCCGGCGTTAAGCTTGTTTCGGCATTCTTCATTGTTGATACAGTGTTCAAGGATATGGGAGAGAACGGTGCATTCATATTTGCAGACTGCGGACTTAATCAGGATCCCAATTCCGAGGAGCTTGCATACATAGCTGAATCATCTGCAAGATCCTTTAAGTCACTTATAGGCCCCAAGCCTGTCATCGCAATGCTCAGCCACTCAACCAAGGGTTCGGCCAAGCATGCACTTGTTGATAAGGTTCAGGAAGCTACAAAGAAAGCACAGGAGCTTTTCCCTCATCTTGTTATAGACGGTGAACTTCAGACGGATGCCGCTCTTGTTCCTTCGGTTGCCAAGAACAAAGCACCCGGTTCACCTGTGGGAGGCAAGGCCAATGTCCTGATCTTCCCCAATCTCGATGCCGGAAATATAGGATATAAGCTTGTACAGAGACTTGGAGGCGCTGAGGCTTACGGCCCCATGCTTCAGGGAATTGCAAAGCCTGTTAACGATCTGTCCAGAGGATGCTCATGGCAGGACATCGTAGGTGTTGTGGCACTTACCGCAGTACAGGCACAGATTTCCCAGTGATCTAAGATTTTTACGACGGCACTGATTGCGAGCACTTAACGATATACTGTTTGATCGGTACAGTCTTGAAAACAAATTTTTAGGAGTGTAGATAAAATGAAAATACTAGTTGTAAACTGCGGTTCATCTTCTCTTAAATACCAGCTCATCGATTCTGAGACGGAGGAATGGATCGCAAAGGGACTCTGTGAAAGGATCGGTATTGACGGAAGGATCAGTTATCAGCCCGCAGGCGGAGACAAGGAGACAGAAGAGAGTCCCATGCCTGACCACACAAATGCCATCAAGCTCGTACTTGAGAAACTTACCAATGAGAAGACGGGTGTACTTAAGAGCCTTGATGAGATAGGCGCTGTAGGACACAGGATCGTTCACGGCGGTGAGAAGTTCGCCTCATCAGTCATCATTAATGACGATGTTATAAAGGCTATTGAGGAGTGCAATGATCTTGCGCCTCTTCATAATCCTGCCAATCTTATCGGTATCGATGCCTGCAGAAAGCTCATGCCGAATACTCCCATGGTAGCCGTATTCGATACGGCATTCCACCAGACAATGCCTCCCAAGGCTTATCTGTATGGACTTCCCCATGCATATTATGAGAAGTACAAGATCCGCCGTTACGGATTCCACGGAACCTCTCATTCATATGTATCCCACAGATGTGCAGAGCTTCTTGGTAAAAACTATGAGGATCTTAAGATCATAGTATGCCATCTTGGAAACGGAGCTTCCGTTTCCGCAGTCAAGAACGGTAAATGTGTTGATACTTCAATGGGCCTTACACCCCTTGAGGGGCTTATCATGGGTACCAGATCCGGCGAACTCGATCCTGCGATACTTGAGTTTATAGCCAATAAGGAGAAGCTGGATCTTCCAGGTGTCATGAACGTGCTCAATAAGAAGTCCGGTGTATACGGAATGAGCGGAGATCTTTCATCTGACTTCAGAGACCTTGAAGATGCCATGAACAACGGAAATGAACTTGCAACTCAGGCTGTTGAAGCATTCTGTTACAGAACCGCCAAGTATATTGGATCATATGTTGCGGCAATGAACGGGGTCGATGCGATCTGCTTCACGGCAGGAATCGGTGAAAATGCAGCTATAGTAAGAACTCTTGTATGTGAATACCTAGGATACCTTGGTATCACTATCAACGAGGAAGCCAATCATGTAAGGGGTGAAGAGATAGATATAAGCAATCCCGACTCTCCTGTAAGGGTTATGGTCATCCCCACCAATGAAGAACTGGCGATTGCAAGAGAAACTGTGGCTCTGCTTAAATAAATATATTGACAGACAACAAAAAACGGGTAGAGAATGGACATGGCATGATGAATTATTCCTTATGTCATGTCCAAAATTATTTATACAAGGAAGTAGATCAAAATGAATAAGAGTTCATCAGTATCAGAATTAAAACCCTCCATTACAAAGCAGATAGCAGTCACTGCAATATTACTCGCTCTCTGTATCGCAAGTCAGTTTCTGAAAAGCTTAAGTGTCTATATAACAGGGCCTGTGGTAAATCTTTGCCTGATTCTTGCTGTTATGACTGCAGGACTTATGTGGGGACTTATCCTAGCGGTGATCACTCCCGTAACGGCCTTTATCATCGCTGCATCACCTGTAATGACGGCAGTTCCCGGGATCATTCCCCTGATAATGCTCGGTAATGCTGTACTCGTTCTTGGTGTGAATTTTCTTTTTAAACCTGCATTCACTAAAAGTAAGAACTACTTTGATATAAAAGCAATACTGATGGCAGTTCTTTCCTGCGCAGCAAAGGGATGCATAATGGGACTTACGATCGCACTCTGGCTTCTTCCCACATTCATTCCGGAAGCAAGCCCCTTAAGAGGCAAGATGTCTGTATTCCAGTCAATGTTTTCCATCACACAGTTTGTAACGGCTCTTATAGGGTTTGTTTATTTCTATATTGTGTGGAAGGCTGTAAAGAAGATCATTAAATAAGACATTAATTCGAACAGATACGGGAATAACACATACAAAACCGGAGGGTATGTATGAGTCTTGTTAAGACCAATGAGAATTGCATCGGCTGTAACAAATGTATAAAAGCCTGCAGCAGTATGGGAGCCAATGTTGCCGCTGAAAAGGGTAGGGGTAATATCATTGATGTCGATCCCGATAAGTGTATAGCATGCGGTGCATGTCTCGATGTATGCGAGCACGGTGCAAGGGAATATATAGATGATGTTGACAGATTCTTTGAAGACCTTAAAAGGGGAACAAGGATATCCGTTCTTATCGCTCCTGCATTTCTTGCCAATTATCCAAATGAATATGAGAAATACTTAGGAATGCTCAAGAAGCTTGGTGTCAACAGATTTATCAGCGTATCCTTTGGAGCTGATATCACAACATGGGGTTATATCAAGTACATTACCGAGAGAAAATTCTATGGAGGTATATCCCAGCCCTGTCCTGCAGTTGTTGGATATATTGAACGTTACACTCCGGAGCTGATACCGAAGCTCATGCCGGTTCAGTCACCTATGATGTGTGCGGCAATTTATCTCAATAAGTATATGAAGGTCAGTGATAAGCTGGCGTTCATAAGTCCATGCATTGCCAAAAAGAATGAGATAGACGATCCCAACAACAAGGGATATATTTCCTACAACCTTACTTTCAAGCATCTGGTCAGGTATCTTAAGGACCATCCCGTAAGCGGAGCGGCTCCTTATAAGGATGAGATAGAATATGGACTCGGTTCCATTTATCCCATGCCCGGCGGACTTAAGGAGAATGTATACTGGCTCCTTGGAGAAGATGCGCTTGTAAGGCAGATGGAAGGTGAACATCATATGTATGAGTATCTGCAGCGCAATAAGGGGATCCTTTCCTGCGGAAAGGCGCCTTATCTGTTTGTTGATGCTCTCAACTGTACCAACGGCTGTCTCTATGGCCCGGGTACCGAGGTGCGTCATGACATGTCTGAAGATGTGTTCATGACTATCCAGAAGATCAAGATAAACAGCAAGAATGTCTCCAAAAAGTCGGCATGGGGCAGAAATCTGACTCCTGCCAAAAGACTTGATATGCTCAATAAGCAGTTTGCTTCCCTTGATCTTAATGATTTTCTCAGAAGGTATACGGACAGGAGCGTTAAATGTTCCTATAAGATCCCTAATGCAAGTGAACTTGATAAGATATTCCTGAGTCTTAAGAAGGATACCGAAGAAAAGCGTAAGATTGATTGCGGATGCTGCGGATATAACTCCTGCCGTGAGATGGCGATCGCTATCTATAACGGATTCAACCATATACACAACTGCGTCCACTTCATCAAGGACCGTGCATATGAGGAGAAGGATAAAGCAATCGCTCTTTCGGATGAAGTCACAAGAACTCAGAATGAAATGCGCGAAAAGAAGCTGTCCCTTGCAGATGAGATAGGGGTCAACTTCGGAACGCTTAAAGAGTCCATAAAGCAGATCGAGCAGGCAGGTGAAAATAATGTACAGCAGACATCGGGTATTTCCGGAGAGATGTCGGAAGCCGAAGAGTTTGCAACGGGATTAAAGACGGTTCTTGGTAATATCGAAGCTTATCTGAATAAGCTTGAAGAGAATAATGCAGCTGTCATAGCTATAGCAGCCCAGACGAATCTTCTTGCGCTTAATGCTTCGATAGAAGCTGCAAGAGCAGGAGAGGCCGGAAGAGGCTTTGCAGTGGTCGCAGAGGAGATCAAAAAGCTTGCAGAGGATTCAAGGACAGCTGCAGATGACAGTAATGCCAATAACAAGGATATCAGAGAGACCATAGACCATCTTATCGAAGAGGCTGACAGACTTACCGAGATAGTAAACAGAGTAAACGGAAGATCCACCAACCTTGTTGAATCCTCGGAACAGACAGCAAAATCCATCGGTCTTATGAGGGATGTTGCGGATAATGTGGAGATCTCACTGAAACAGATGCTGGCTGATTAATGATCTGACAAATTTCATTGACACAGATACTTTATTAGGTTAAAGTGTAAAAAATGAATATGGAGCCGTTGAGACGGAAAGTAAGACTGGAAAAGAGCCTACAGAGAGACCGGATGCTGAGAAAGGTCGGAGATCTGCCATTCAAATGGGACCGTTGAGGTGAAGTATCCGCAATGAGGGAACAGGAATGTTCCGAAGCAAGGTGGCACAGCGTATGATAACGCCCTTGTCTGATATATGATCAGGCAGGGGCTTTTTATTTTGTATCCATGCCGCAGGCTTATATAAGGTATTACAGATTTTTATGAGATCAGGGGAATGATATGGGAGAAAGAACGATCTTAGACGAAATAGCGGATTTCACAAAAGGCAGGGTGGAGAAATATAAATCCGAAGTAAGTCTTCAGGATATAAAGGCAAGAGCCCGTTCTCTTGACCCGGATACAGGATTTATCTTTGAAAACGCTCTACGCCGGGATGGTATATCCTTTATATGCGAAGTAAAAAAGGCTTCTCCTTCAAAGGGCATAATAGCGGGTGATTTCCCTTATCTTAAGATAGCTCTCGATTACGAGGCTGCCGGTGCCGATGCCATATCGGTTCTTACGGAGCCCAACTGGTTCCTTGGCAGAGATAAGTATCTTACCCAGATAAGATCCGCTGTTACCATACCTGTTCTCAGGAAGGATTTTACGGTTGATGAATATATGATCTACCAGGCCAGGGTAATGGGTGCGGATGCGATACTTCTTATCGTATCGCTTCTGTCTGACGACCAGCTCTGTGAATATCTGGATATAGCAGATGAACTCGGACTTTCGGCACTTACTGAGTGTCATGACGCAGATGAGATAGAAAAGGCCATAAGTCTCGGAGCCAGGATAATCGGAGTAAATAACAGAAATTTAAAAAATTTTTCCGTAAATCCCTTGAATGCTCTTTCTCTGCGTGCTAAAGTACCGAGCGGTATACTTTTTGTATCCGAGAGCGGTATCTCAGAGAGAAGTCAGGTTGAAAGTCTTGAGAAAAGCAAAGTCAATGCGGTGCTTGTCGGTGAGACGCTCATGAAGAGTGAAGATAAAAAGAGTTGTTTGAGGTATTTACGAGGTTTTTAAGGTATGAAGATCAAGATCTGCGGGCTTAGGACTCCCGGTGATGCTAATGCAGTCAATGAGGCAATGCCCGATTACGTGGGTTTTATTCTTACAGAAGGGTACAAAAGGACTGTTTCGGAGGAAACAGCGAGACTTCTTTCCAAGTTTGTCGATCCGCAGATCCAGAGAGTCGGAGTATTTGTTAATGATGATATCTCAAGGATCAAGAGATTTCTCTATAATGGCTTAATCGATATAGTGCAGCTTCACGGAGAGGAATCCGACGACTATATCAATGAACTCAGGAGCGAAGGCAGTGTGATCAAGGTGTTCAGGGTCGATGATAACTTTGACCTCGCCAAGGCTGAGAACAGTCCTGCGGATATGATCATGTTCGATTCCGGTACGGGATCCGGTGAGACTTTTGACTGGTCCAGGATAAAGGCTTGTAAGAGACCATTCATACTTGCCGGAGGAATAGGGCCCGGTAATATCATCCCTGCATGCGAAGCTTTAAAAGGCTCGGGTTTATATGCGGTTGATATGAGTTCATCCGTTGATAAAGGCGGACATAAAGATGAAGACCTTGTAATACAGGCAGTTAATGAAGCTCACAGTGTCAACTAGAACATAACTGAAAGGTTTATCTATGAAGAGTAAGGGAAGATTCGGCGAGTTCGGAGGACAGTATATATCCGAAACTCTGATGAACGAACTGGACAGACTTGAAAAGGCATACAACGAAGCTAAGAACGATCCTTCATTTGTCGATGAAGTTAATACGCTCCTGAATGAATATGCGGGACGCCCTTCAAGGCTTTATTATGCTGAGAAGATGACTAAGGATCTCGGAGGAGCCAGGATATATCTCAAGAGGGAAGACCTTAATCATACCGGTTCACACAAGATCAATAACTGCATAGGTCAGGCTGTTCTTGCAAAAAGAATGGGCAAGACCAGACTTATTGCAGAGACCGGTGCAGGTCAGCACGGAGTTGCCACCGCAACAGTCGCTGCGCTTCTTGGCATGGAATGCGAGATCTTCATGGGGAAGGAAGACACCATACGTCAGGCCCTCAACGTTTACCGTATGGAGCTGCTCGGTGCCAAGGTCAATGCCGTAACAACGGGTACCATGACACTTAAGGATGCAGTAAACGATGCCATGAAGGAATGGAGTTCCAGAGTAGATGATACCCATTATCTGCTTGGATCCGTCATGGGACCTCATCCTTTTCCCACAATTGTACGTGATTTCCAGTCCGTGATCTCAGCAGAAGCAAGAAAGCAGATCCTTGAGAAGGAAGGAAAGCTTCCGGCAGCCGTTATCGCCTGCGTGGGAGGCGGTTCCAATGCAATAGGTGCATTCTATAACTTTATAAATGATAAGGATGTACAGCTTATCGGATGCGAGGCTGCAGGAAAGGGTGTTGATACCTATGAGACTGCAGCAACCATCGCTACCGGTACAGTCGGTATATTCCACGGTATGAAGTCCCTTTTCTGTCAGAATGAATACGGCCAGATAGCACCTGTTTATTCCATTTCAGCAGGTCTTGATTATCCGGGCATTGGCCCTGAGCACGCATATCTGCATTCCATCGGAAGAGCTCAGTATGTTCCGGTTACAGATGATGAAGCGGTTGAGGCATTTGAATATCTGTCCAGGACAGAAGGTATTATCCCTGCGATTGAGAGTGCCCATGCAGTGGCACATGCTCTTAAGATCGTTAAGAACTTCTCTAAGGATCAGAGCATCATCATCAATATCTCCGGAAGAGGAGACAAGGACGTTGCAGCCATTGCAAGATACAGGGGGGTAGATCTCCATGACTGATAAGATAAGAAATTCCTTTGAAAAAAATCCCAATAAGAAAGCTTTTATCCCTTTCATTACTGCAGGTGACCCAGATATCGACTCGACTTATGATTTTATCCTTAAGATGGCCGATGCCGGTGCAGACATAATCGAAGTTGGTATCCCCTTTTCAGATCCGGTTGCCGAAGGCCCTGTTATCCAGAATGCCAACGTCAGGGCTCTTAAAGCAGGCATAACAACAGATAAGGTTTTCGATATGATCGAGGCGGTCAGGGAAAAGAGTGATGTAACACTCTGCTTCATGACATATGCAAATCTTATTTTCCATTACGGATATGACAAGTTCTTCGCTAAATGTAAAGAGCTTGATATAAGCGGAGTTATTGTTCCCGATATGCCTTACGAAGAAAAAGAGGAGATGGAATCAGTATCTCTCAAGTACGATGTGAACTTTATCTCAATGGTAGCTCCCACATCCGAGGACAGGGTTAGGATGATTGCTGCTGAGGCTAAGGGCTTCATTTATGTTGTAAGCTCCATGGGCGTTACCGGTGTAAGAAGCGATATCTCAACCGATCTAAAGCCCATCATTGCCCACATCAGAGAAGTCACCGATACTCCCTGTGCAATCGGCTTTGGTATATCCAATCCCGACCAGGCTCAGGCAATGGCTTCTGTTTCAGACGGTGCAATAGTCGGATCTGCAATAGTCAGGATGGTAGAAAAGTATGGCAGAGATGCAGGCCCTTACATCTATGACTTTGTTAAGTCCATGAAGGAAGGCGTACTCAAAGCTTAAACATCAAAAGACAGGAAATTTTTTAAGGCAAACGTGGTGAATAAAACGTTTGCTTTTTTTTGTTATGATCGGCTGATATTTAACCTTGCATTTTAACTGTTAATGTTGTATACATAAATACATGGGTACATTTAGGGCACTGTTAAAGGTTTTTCTCCTGTTTTGTCAGACGTAAGCCATAGCAGGCTCTTTGTTTTATACTTATTTTCGGAGGGTGCTATGTTCGAAGAGAAAGATAAAATTGAAATGCCGGATCTTCTGGAGATGGATGAGATCAAGCCTGATGTTGACATGCTTATCTCTGAACTTCATCATGTCCCGAAGATTGATAACAATCTTTATGTTGAATATGATGTAAAGCGCGGTCTTCGTGATTCCAACGGTAAAGGTGTCCTTACGGGTCTTACCGAGGTTTCCGATGTCGTTGCTTTTGATATTATTGACGGTGACAAGGTTCCCTGCGACGGAAGACTCTATTATCAAGGTATCAATGTCATGGATATCGTAGGCAACCTCGGTGACAGGATCCACGGCTTTGAGGAAGTATCATTCCTTCTTCTGTTCGGACATCTTCCCAACAGGAAAGAGCTGGAAGCCTATCTTCATGTATCCAGTTCTCTCCAGGAGCTTGGTGCCAGATTTGTCCGTGACGTTGTCATGAAGGCATCTAACGGTAATATCATGAATGCTCTCCAAAGGTGTGTGCTAACACTTTATACCTATGATCCAAGGCCGGATGATATCTCTTCGGAGAACGTCCTCAGACAGAGCCTTGAGCTTATCAATAAGCTTCCCCTGATCGCTGTATATTCATATCATTCGTATATGCACTTCAGGAAGGATGAAGCTCTTATCATCAGAAATCCCAAGAAGAACCTTTCACTTTCCGAGAATATCCTTCAGATGCTCAGACCGGATGGACATTACACAGAACTTGAAGCCAAGGTTCTTGATATAGCACTTATCGTTCACGCAGATCACGGCGGCGGTAACAACTCAACCTTTACAACACATGTTGTTACGTCATCGGGAACCGACACATATTCTTCAACAGCGGCTTCCATAGGATCCCTTAAGGGACCCAAGCACGGCGGCGCCAACCTTAAGGTTCAGGAGATGTTCAGGAATCTCAAGGAGAACATAGTAAACCTTGAGGATGAAAAAGAGATTGAAGTTTATCTCAAGAAGATCCTCGATAAGCAGGCATTCGATAAGGCCGGACTTATCTATGGTATCGGTCATGCAGTATATACACTTTCCGATCCCAGAGAGGTTCTTCTTAAGGAGTATGCAAGAACACTTGCTGTTGAGAAGGGGCTCGTAAGAGAGTTTGAATTCTATGACAGGGTAGAGCGTATTGCCAAGAAGCTCATAACCGAGAACAAGGGAATCCTTAAGCCTGTATGTGCTAACGTTGACTTCTACAGCGGACTTGTCTACAGCATGCTTGGAATCCCCGAGGAACTCTTCACACCGCTCTTTGCGATTGCAAGAATGTCCGGATGGAGTGCACACCGTCTTGAGGAGATAGTGAACGGCGGCAAGATCGTACGTCCTGCGTTTAAGTATGTTGGAGAGCATACAGCATACAAGCCCATCGAGGAACGTTGAAACTTTTTGTAATTTTTTAAAAGTAATTTGCGGCAGTCTTTACGACTGCCGCTTTTCTTAATTGATTTAGCAGGTCAATATGTTTATTGATGTTTATTAATTTTCATCGGATTTAGATATTGCATTCAACGTTACAATCAAATCAGTTTGCTATAATCTTGTGAAAGGAATACATGAATGTTAATATAAATAAGCATTTTTCCATCAAAACGAGAGGGGATTCTTTATGAAAACTTGGAAATTTAACAGATTATTAACATCTGCTCTTATGTCTGCGATTCTGTTTGCAGGTTCATTTTCTATTCCTGTAAATGCAGCTGAATTATCATCTTCCGAATTCGAGAATGAGAATGGTGTTGAGGATGAATTTTTTAATGAATCAACAGATTCTTCAGAAACTATTATTAATCAATTTGTAGATACGGAAAAGATATATGAGGGTGATGGATACAGCATTATCTTTTCACTTGTTGCTTCCTGGGAAGGGGGATACAATCTTGTTGTTTCTATCACAAATACCGGCGATACTCCTATAGAAAACTGGTTCCTTTCATTTGATTATGCTACTGATATAACAAATATCTGGAATGCCGAAGTGTTCAGCAGGACTGATAATGATTATGTAGTGAAGAACGTCATATGGAACAGCGATATACTTTCTGGCGATACCGTCAGTTTTGGCCTTGCAGAAGCAGGCTCTTTTCCGGGATTCCCCGAAAATGCATTAATTCTGAATCCGGGCACCTCTCAGGCGCATGATAATCATTCCATTACCTTCAATTATGATAATGAGTGGGTAGAAGGCTTTGTTGCAGGTATTACCATATCTAATGATTCCGCTGATAATATAGAAGATTGGATGCTTGAGTTTGATTTTGACAGAGAGATAACTTCAGTCTGGAATGCATCGCTTGTATCACATGAAGATAACCATTATGTGATAAAGCGTGCCCGGGAAACATTCTGTATTGCTTCTGGTCAGGCGGTGACCTTCGGGTTTATCGGAGAAGGAGGAGAAACCGGCATGTCTCCCGAGAATTTTATCCTTTCCGAAGCTGAATTCTACGGTTCGAATCATACAGACCAGAATCCTGATGATGATAATCCTGCAACCTATGATGATGCAGATGACGACGGGGATGGGCTCACTAACGGATTTGAAGTCATGATCGGAACTAATCCTAATCTCGAGGATACGGACGGAGACCTTCTTTCAGACTATCAGGAGGTTTATCTTACATGGACAGACCCAACTTTATATGACACAGATGGAAACGGTGTAAGCGATGCTGATGAAGACCTTGACGGAGACGGTCTCGGAAATCTTGAAGAGTTTGCACTTGGCACCGATACCGGACATCCCGATTCTGACAGGGATGACCTGAATGACTATGATGAAGTATATGTTTATAATACCGATCCGTTAAATCCTGATACGGATGGCGATACACTTTGTGATGGAGATGATGTCGTTCTTGGATTCAGCCCACTGCTTCCTGATACAGATCTTAATGGTATCAGTGATGCAGATGAAAAAGTATTCCAGACAACATCTAATGATTTTCCTCTCGGAGATGGAAGAGGGATAATCAGTGTCAGTGTGTCAATGAGCGTCAGCGGAAACATAGACAAGGAAGTCGAGATAATTAATACCTATGATTTTGATGTCAGATCCAGAGAGGTTGTGGGGCTGATTGGTGTCCCCATGGAGATAAAGTCGGATGTTGAGTTTGATTCAGCTGTCATCACCTTTACATATGACGAATCAATGCTTGGAGATACGCCGGAAGAGAATCTGGCTCTGATGTGGTATGACGAAGAGAATGACTGGTATCAGATTCTGGACCGTGAAAGCGTTGTGGATGCAGTAAACAATACTGTATCTTATACAACAACGCATTTTTCTAAATATCATCTTGAAGATATAGAACAATGGTGTCACGCTTGGAACACAGTTCCTGATTATCCAAGCCTTCTACCTTCACCGTTAGCAGATTTACTGCGTCCTACGGATTATTTTCTCTTCAAGAATGTCTCATCTTATACATTATCTGTATCGGATTCTACTCCCAGTCGTATTGTTGAAGCTCTTAATGACTATGTGGCATCAAATGACGGTGTTATTGAATGTGATATTCAATATAAAAACGGTAACGGTGGATTGTTTTCGGGATCATATGAATATATGACTTCGTCCCGAGAATATTTTTATTCTCTCGGATATACTTTTGAACCGGGAGAAGGCATTGATCATATGCTTCATCCTTACATGACACCAAGTACTGATGAGATTGTTGAGAGTATAGTTTACACTGTGAATAATTATTCAGATAGTTATGAAGGCAAAAACAAAGCAATAATATGGATAGTCGATAGCTATGTAAATATTAGCGAACTCACAATGCAAAAATGCGGGGACGCTGGAATCAGGATATATATTATAGACACGTCAAATCATCTTCTTTACGAGTCGATTGTAAATTATCAATCCATGCCGGATATTAGGTATTATAATGGGGCTATTCTAAGTGATCCTACAACTCTTATAAATCTGATTAATCGCGACATCAATACGATTACAGACACTACAGATAATGATCTGGATGGTCTTCCGGATGTATACGAAACAATAGGAATGCAGTGCTCTAACGGCAGACGTTTATATTCAGATCCTAACAAAGAGGATACGGACGGGGATACTCTGCTGGATGGAGTTGAAATTAGTGCGGTTTTTAAGGAGAATCTATACATTGGCAATGACACATATAGAACCATTTATCTGTTTACAGAACATAGTGATCCGTCTAAAGAGGATACAGATGAGGATGGCTTGAATGACAATGTTGATACAGACCCGTTATTCTGTTTAACAAAGACTGTTAGAATTCATAACTCGTTATCAGGTGCTGATTACTTGAGCATAGATTCTTTTGATGGAGGCGATCAGAATTGGTGGTTGAACAGAGATGATTTTTCAAACTATGTAGATGATTTACAGCATTTTGTTATGAATGAAGATTACAGAATGGCAATGCATGGTTGCGGGATTATCGCAATGAGTGATTTGGAAATATTTTTAGCACAATCATATGGTTTTCAGCCAATGATGGGGAATCGTTTTCCCCATTATAGTACAGATGGACGTATTTCTCTAAATGATTATATGACGTATGCTGACTATAACAGAGATAATATTTATTGTATATCTACATATGAAGGATATGTACATGGAATTTATACAACAGATTTATTGAATGGTTTAATCAACTATTTATTGATTAATGGAGTTGATTATCCTAATGCTAAATGGGCAGAGAGTTGTAAAAAGGATGAAGTGATATCATTCATTATATCAATGATATCTAACAATCTTCCAATTATACTTTTATATAACGCTGATGAAGAAAATGAGCAGTTACTATTTTATGATGAAGGTTATAATGCATTACGTAATGATCAAAATAGATATTCGAGATCAGCGGTTTCTCATTATATGACTATCATTGGATATGTGATATATAATGATAGCAGTCCTTATAATACGTATCTTCTTGTGGTGGAAACCAATGGTTCTGTATATTATATTAACTATGATAAAATTGCTGAAAATTTGAATCGGAGTAATTGCAATATTTTTACTTATCATATTTAAATGAACATGAAAAAAATAAAGATAAAAATCATTTCTATATTCGTTATTATACTGATGATTGGAGTATATATAATGAACAAAGAATATAGAAAATATAATGAATATAGCCATAGCACACTTTCATCTGCAACTCCCGATGATGATTTTTCAGAAAAAATCATGAATGTGGTTGGTGATAGATTTTTGTATCGTGGAAGTTCATTGGATGATAATAATATAAAGCAATATAGATTCTTTATATGGATACACGATACTGATAGCATTGACATTTTCGCAAAAACAATAAATCAGTATTGTGATTTGGTGGATGAAAAAACGCAAATTATTATTATGGATGGATCTGCCTCTTCCATGAGAGTTGTATTATCATTTAATAATTTTACAATATCAGATTCTGAATATTTTGATTTAAAAGGATTTTATGGATTGGATATAGTTTGGATAAATTTGTATGATTTTTGGAAAACACCTTCGACATATACAAACATTGAAGACGTACAATGGTTGGCATTACCTGATACTTTACAAAAAAAAGCTGATGAGGAGAAAATTGATTGGCATGAAATATGGCCAAATCTTGAACAAATTATAATATATGAAACTGATACCAGAAATGAAATCATAAAATGAATTTGTGAAATTCATTTTTGAAATTTACTCATGAATAAATCGTGTCTGTTACTTACATATGTTTTCTGGTTTTTAATGATTACAGGTTGTTCTCTTGTTCCCGCCAACGAATATGAGGCCAAGCTCCCGGATGATGAAGTGTCTGAGATAATATGTAATCATTTCGATGATAATGAATTCATCTATGATGGAAAAAGTCGTATTATTGCTTATAATATTATTTACTATCGATACATAAATGGAAATCTCGATCAGGATAGTATCACTGAATTTGCTCTGTTACTAAATAGCATTGATAATTTAGAAGATAAGAAAATTGCAGTAAATGTATGTACTCCTTTGTCAGCAGGTGCAGCGTTAAAAGTATTTTCACTTTCAAATTTTTCGGATGATAAATTGGATAGTCCGGATTATTCGGGTTTTTATTGCCTTACAATTGCGTGGGAAGTTGCTCCGGCAAAATCTTTCCTATATGATCCATATACTTATTCTCAAATATCGAGTATAAGAAAATTAGTAGTATCTGATAAAATGCAGGAACAAGCTGATGAGGATCAAATTGATTGGTATGAAATATGGCCTGACTTGGAAGAGGTTGTTGTTTATGAGACTGACCAATATGGAAACAGGATTGAGTAAATAACTATACGGAAATAAAGAGTGTATTTGTATATTATGAGAATGTTGGTTTTAAAATATCGGATATATCTGACCGATGTATGCAATTAACAGGAAAATTATAGAGATCATTATATTTCTGTTCATCCTTATTATAATCATTGTATCAATAATATGCATTAAACCTTATTGATCATTCAGAAATGTAAAACCAAATGATGTTTTTTCAAAGAATATAGTTGAGGAAATTGACAATATATATATATATTGGAAGTGAGATCAATAATGAGAATATATTAAGATATAGTTTTATAATTAATTCAAAATCAAAAGATTCCATCACATTATTATATAAAGCATTAAATACAAACATTCAGTATGCTGACCCAAAAACGGAAGTGATTATCCTTGATAGTGGGGGGAACTGCGGCAGCATCCTTTTTTATATAATTATTATAAAACGGGGACACATGAGGAGTATTATAATGGTTTCTATAGACTTTTTATTGCACCACGATGGTTAAGTTATAATTTCTGGAATGACTGTTCAACGTATTATGAATGTATGGAAGGAATTAAAGAATTGGAGATTCCAAAGGAACTACAGGATAAGGCTTCCGGAGATGGAATTGATTGGTTTGCTGTATGGCCGGAGCTTACTCATATATCTGTTTATAATGCTGAAGATTTTTCAATAATCGAAGAGATAGAAAGACCTGATTGATATTTTATTACGTCTGAAAGAGGTAAGGTAAACAAATCATCATTTTACAGAAATTATGACTAAACAGGAATTTAGAGAATTTATAGAAGGCAGGATGGTGTACCTGGATGGAGGTACGGGAACGAATCTCGCGAAGGCGGGAATGCCGGGCGGTGTATGTACCGAGAAGTGGGTATCTGAGCATCCTGAAGCTATGCTGGATCTGCAGAGAAGATTTATAAAAGCAGGTTCTGATATACTGTATGCTCCTACCTTTACTGCCAACAGGATAAAACTTGCGGAATACGGACTTGAGAATGAACAGGAAGAGCTGATCAAAACTCTTGTCGGTATCTCAAAGCAGGCTGCATGCGAATGTACTGACAGGAGAGTACTGGTTGCAGGCGATATCACCATGACCGGACGTCAGCTTAAGCCCATCGGTAATCTTGAGCTTGAAGAACTGATAGATGTATATAAGGAGCAGATAAAGCTTCTCGAAAAATATGGCTGTGATCTGCTTGTTGTAGAGACCATGATGAGCCTTGCCGAGACAAGGGCAGCGCTTATCGCGGCGAAGGAAGTAAGCAGTCTTCCTGTAATGGTCACTCTTACATTCGAAGCAAGCGGAAGGACTCTTTTCGGTACTGATGCGGTCACCGGTGCAGTTGTATGTGAGAGCCTTGGAGCCGATGCCATTGGAGTCAACTGTTCAACAGGCCCTGCACAGATGGTTTCGATAGTTTCCGATATGGCAGCAAATACGCTGATACCGATAATCGCCAAGCCTAATGCGGGATTGCCCGAACTTGATGAAAATAATAATACGGTCTATGCAATGGATGCAGATACATTTGCATCAGAGATGGAAGTGCTGGTAGAGGCAGGAGCACAGATTATAGGCGGATGCTGCGGAACCACACCTGAATTTATATCTGCGATCAATAAGAAATTCGAACGCGGTCCTGTCAAAAGAAATGCATTCAGACAGGAAGGCGTCAGATACCTGTCCAGCGAAAGACAGACTCTTTCATTCGGACTTGACGGAAGATTCATAATCGTAGGTGAGAGGATCAATCCTACAGGCAAGAAGGCTCTGCAGGCTGAACTTCGTGAAGGCAATACCGACAGGATCCTCAAGTTTGCACAGGAACAGGAAGAAAATGGTGCCGGAGTACTTGATATAAATGTTGGAATGGGAGGCATCGATGAGGGCGCCATGATGCTCCGGGTGATTGATGAAGTCACTCAGGCTACTTCACTTCCCTTGAGCCTTGATTCAAGCTCCCCCGAGATACTCGAAGCGGCGCTCAGACATTATCCCGGAAGAGCACTGGTCAATTCGGTTTCACTTGAACCTGCGAAGTTCGAAAGACTTCTTCCCACGGTTGCAAAGTACGGAGCCGTATTTATTCTTTTGCCCTTATCGGAAAAAGGGCTTCCCAAGGATCTTGATGAAAAAAAGGAAATAATAGATATAATCTACCGGAGGGCGGTAGAACTCGGTCTATCGAAGGAAAATATAGTGGTAGACGGTCTTGTTCAGACGGTGGGGGCAGATCAGAGTCAGGGCGTCAAGACGCTTGAGACCATCAGATATGCACACGACAACGGATTCGCCACTATTACCGGATTATCCAATATATCCTTTGGGCTTCCCGAAAGAAGCTATGTTAATGCAACTTTCCTGACTCTGGCTATCGCTAACGGTCTTACCATGGCAATATCCAATCCGGGACAGGAACTGCTTGTTGCCGCAGCAAGGGCTACGGATCTGCTCTTAAATAAAGATGGCAGTGACCTTGCATATATTGAAACTGCAGGTAAGCTTAAAGAGGCAAGGGAAGCAAGAGAAGAGCTTCTTAAGTCCGCTCAGAGTACAACCGGCGGTGTAAATACGGCTGAGACTAAAGTAAAAAAGGATGACGGTCCCGATATTCCGGAAAACCTTAAGGCTATATACAAAGCGGTTGTTGAGGGCAACAGAAATGCCGCACCGGCAGCTGCAAAGAAGGCCATGGATGCAGGTGTCAGCGCTTCGGAGATACTGAACAACGCTCTTATTCCGGCCATTAATCAGGTGGGAGTATATTTCGATAAGGGAAAATACTTCCTTCCACAGCTCATATCATCCGCAGAAAGCATGAAGGGTGCCATCGGTATCATAGAACCTGAACTCAAGGCATCAAGCTCATCGGATGATGCACCATCGGTTGTCATAGCAACCGTTGAAGGTGATATTCATGACATCGGTAAAAATCTTGTCGCAATGATGCTTGGTAACTATGGATTCAATGTTCATGATCTCGGCAAGGATATAAAGGCGGATGTTATAATAGATGAAGCGGTCAGAACAGGTTCTAAGATCATATGCCTGTCAGCTCTTATGACTACCACCATGATCCACATGAAGGAGACCATTGAGATCATCAAACAGCGGGGACTGGATATAAAGGTTATGGTGGGCGGTGCCTGCGTAACCGAAGAATACGCAGCCGAGATAGGTGCAGACGGTTATTCCAGGGATGCGGCGGAGGCTGTTAAGGTCGCAAAGAAGCTTCTCGGAATGCAGGAATAGATATCAGACTTGAAATGATCGGGGATAATATGGTTCCCGGGATTCCGGGAATGTATAAAACGGAGGCAATTGAATGTTAGGTGCAGATGCAATAGTTAAATGTCTTGAACTTGAAGGTGTTAAGAATGTATACGGATATCCCGGTGTGGCTATATGCCCTTTCTATAACAGCATCCTTCAGTCCGATATCAGGACAATACTTGTAAGAACAGAGCAGAACGCAGCTCATATGGCAAGCGGAGAGGCAAGGATATCCGGAAAGCCCGGTGTATGTGCAGTTACCAGCGGTCCGGGAGCAACCAATGTGATCACCGGAATAGCCACCGCATTTGCTGATTCAATCCCCATGATCATCATAACAGGCCAGGTTAATTCAGAACTTCTCGGATCCGATGTGTTCCAGGAGGCTGATATAACAGGAGCTGTTGAATCATTTGTAAAGTATTCATACCTTGTAAAGGATGCCAACGATCTTCCCCGTATCATGAAGGAAGCTTTCTATATAGCATCAACAGGCAGAAAAGGTCCTGTCCTTATTGATGTGCCCATCGATATTCAGAATCAGACTCTTAAGAATTTCAGATATCCCGAAGAGGTCAATCTCAGGACATACAAGCCAACTGTAAAAGGAAATGCACAGCAGATCAAGAAGGTTATCCGTGAACTTGAAAACGCCAAAAAGCCCATTATCTGTGCCGGCGGCGGTGTATTTCTTTCGAATGCCGATGACGAACTTCAGAGATTTGCAGAGAAAAAGGGAATCCCTGTTGTCTCTACCATGATGGGAATAGGTGTCCTTCCCACAGCTCATCCTCTTTATTTCGGAATGGTAGGCAACAACGGAAAACCCTATGCCAATAAGGCTATGAATGATGCCGATGTGATCATCATGATAGGAGCCCGTGTTGCGGACAGAGCCGTTAACAGACCGGAGCTTATAAGTAACGGCAACAAAACTCTGATCCATATGGATGTGGATCCTGCTGAGATTGGCAAGAATGCTTATTCCACCATACCCCTTGTAGGCGATGCGGAAGCTATCCTCGAAGAGCTTACGGCTTCGGAAACAGACGCCGATTATTCGGACTGGGTCAGGGAACTTACCGCTGCAAGAAAAGCTTTCAAGCCCGCGAGAAAGCCTTCATCCAAATTTGTGGATCCCGCAGAATTTGTAAAGCAGCTGACCACCGATATGATCGATGGAAGCATCTATGTTGCGGATGTCGGTCAGAATCAGATCTGGTCATGTGCCAATATCGTGATCGGTAAAGGCAGGATGCTCACAAGCGGAGGAATGGGCACAATGGGATATGCCATTCCAGCAGCCCTCGGCGCCAAGATAGCTGCTCCGAAGAGACAGACCGTTGCGGTATGCGGAGACGGCGGATTCCAGATGTCCATGTGTGAACTTGCCACCTATGTGCAGCATAATGTACAGGCCAAGATAGTGGTCCTCAGAAACGGTTATCTTGGAATGGTAAGAGAGTACCAGCATTATACATATGATGATGCCTATTCGATGGTAAAGCTTGACGGCGATCCTGATCTTGAGCATATCGCTGAAGCATATGGCTTTGATTATCTCAGACTTGATAACATGAAGGATTCAAAAGCAGTCATCAAAAAGTTTTTGAGCGATAAGAAGAATGTGCTTCTTGAATGCATAGTAGATCCCAAGGATGTTGTTAAGCCCGAGTGATCCGGCGTGATCAGGTCGCAATATATCATTGGAATAACAGGGCATGGCAAAGCATGCATTTTCAAGATCGGTGATTTTATTTGAGATGTAAAAAACGGGGTGCATCATGAAAGAAAAAAGAATTTATTCCGTAAATGTAGAAAACAGGGCCGGAGTACTCAGTAAGGTAAGCGGTCTGTTTTCACGCAGAAATTTTAATATCGATTCACTTGCAGTGGGAGAGACGGATGATCCAACCGTTTCTTCCATGACCATAGTTTCAAGCGGGGACGAGAGAACTCTAGAACAGATTGAAAAGCAGCTGAATAAAAAACTTGATGTCATTAAGGTCAAGACTTTCAGCGAATCCCAGTGTGTATCCAGGGAACTGATGCTGATGAAGATCAAGTACAATAAGAACAACCGTGCGGAGATAATGGAGATATGTGAGGTGATGAAGGCGGAGATAGTAGATATGAGCCTCCATTATATGATGATCCAGATCTGCGCAAGTCCGGAGAAGATAAGACTGCTTCTTGAAATGTTCCGTTCGATATCCATCGTGGAGGTTGCCCGCACAGGAACCCTGGCCCTCGCAAAATGCTCCGAAAATGAGCAGAATTAGTTAACTTAGAACGTTGACATTAGTATATTAAAGCGGTAAAGTATTAAAAGTTACGGTTTTACATTCATTTAGAAGGTGTTCATATGCAGAGAGTTGTACTTTCACTTCTTGCTGACAATAATTCAGGCGTACTCAGCAGGATCTGTGGTCTTTTTTCAAGAAGAGGATATAATATCGAGAGCGTCACTGCAGGTGTTACGGCAGATCCCAAGTATTCAAGGATCACCATTGTAACCTGCGGAGATGAGGAAGTGATCGAGCAGATCGAGAAGCAGGTAGCCAAGCTTGAAGATGTAAAGGCGGTTAAGAAGCTCGTTCCCGATGCGTCTGTTTACAGAGAGCTTTGCCTGATCAAGGTCAGAGCCGTTCCTTCAGACAGGGAAAATGTTGTGGCTCTCTCCGGAATATTCAGGGGTAATATCATTGATGTAGGCCCCGATTCACTTATTATCGAAGTCATCGGAACCCAGTCCAAGAATGATGCGTTTATCGGACTTCTTGACGGATATGAGATCCTCGAGCTTGCAAGGACCGGCATCGCAGGTCTTTCAAGAGGATCCGAGGATGTAACGTATCTGCCCTGACTTTTGTAGAGTTTCCGCCTTTGCGGTTATTAAACTGCTGACGGTTCTAAATAAGCCAAAAATTTTATGGAGGTATTTTTACTATGGCTAACAAGATTTTTTATCAGGAAGATTGTAACCTTTCCCTTCTCGAGGGCAAGACCATTGCCATTATCGGTTACGGCAGCCAGGGTCATGCTCACGCTCTTAACCTTAAGGAGTCCGGATGCAACGTCATTATCGGTCTCTATGAGGGATCCAAGAGCTGGAAGAGAGCTGAAGAGCAGGGATTCCAGGTTTTTACCGCAGCTGAAGCTGCTAAGAAGGCTGATATTATCATGATCCTCATCAATGATGAGCTTCAGGCTGACATGTACAAGAAGGACATTGCTCCCAACCTTGAAGCAGGCAACATGCTCATGTTCGCTCACGGCTTCAACATTCATTTCGGATGCATCGTTCCTCCCGCTGATGTTGATGTTGCAATGATCGCTCCCAAGGCTCCCGGACACACTGTAAGAAGTGAGTATCAGGCCGGCAAGGGAACTCCCTGCCTCATCGCTGTATATCAGGATGCTTCAGGCAAGGCATGGGATATGGCTAAGGCATACGGACTCGGAATCGGCGGAGCTCGTGCAGGACTTCTTGAGACCACCTTCAGAACCGAGACCGAGACTGACCTCTTCGGTGAGCAGGCTGTTCTTTGCGGCGGTGTATGTGCACTTATGCAGGCAGGCTTTGAGACTCTTGTTGAGGCAGGATACGATCCCCGTAACGCATACTTCGAGTGCATCCATGAGATGAAGCTGATCGTTGACCTCATCTATCAGTCAGGCTTTGCAGGCATGAGATATTCAATCTCCAATACCGCTGAGTATGGCGATTATATCACCGGACCCAAGATCGTTACCGCTGAGACCAAGGCTACCATGAAGAAGATCCTCAAGGACATCCAGGACGGAACCTTCGCATCAGAGTTCCTTCAGGAGATGAGTCCTGCAGGACGTCAGGTACACTTCAAGGCTATGAGAAAGCTTGCTGCTGAGCATCAGTCCGAGAAGGTTGGTGAGGAAGTAAGAAAGCTTTACAGCTGGAACAACGAAGCTGATAAGTTCATCAACAACTGATAACAATTTAAATATTTATAAAAAGAGAAGCCCGTTCGGACTTCTCTTTTTTCTGCTGTTATTTTCTATCGAACAACTTATTTTTGAGCTGTATGGCTGTTATATCATTTGGCAGATTCTTCTTTTATGCTTTTGTATACCATTGCACTCTGATATTGATATACGAGTCTTATGATGGAGATTATCAGTATTCCGATCACACATACGATAAGGAGTATGGTTCCAAGCAGTGGTGCCAGCATAATAAGTATGATATCTATTATCATTCCTATCATGACCCGCTTGGTCCAGGTCCACAGCTCATCCCATTTTGCAGCAAGGGTATCATCTGCATTCAGCATTATATCGGAATATCCGGTATACAGATTATAGTCGCTCATTAGTGTAAAGATCAGATTTGGAATTGCAATAAGTGCGGATAACAATTCGAATGCCCACTCGGTATCGGGGATAAAAATATCAATAAAACCGAGAACACAGGAGATCATCATATATACACCCGCTTTTACAAAGGTCCCAGAAACAGGTGACAGCTTTATGAGTATAAATGCAATGACTATTTTCGTGACCGTGCTTATAACGGTTCCGCCAATATAAAGATTCGGTACTCTTTCCTTGATCGCACTACTGGTCGCAAGGTTGGCTATCACCGCAATGATGCTCAGGCAGAATATGATCCAAAGCCATTTAGCGAGCATCGGCGCCATCTTATGAAGATATGTATCGTCCTCTTTTTCCTGTTCTATCCTTTCCATCCTGTACTTGGGTTCATCCGCACGTCCCCTCCATTTAGCACAGTAGGAAGAGTCACTGCAGGTTGCGCAGGTATTGTGACTCTTATTTCTGCAACACTTGGCAATCTCACAATCACCGCTTAACGGACGTCCGGGGCCCTTCTGACATCCGGGACAGTTTAACTTATACTTCCAGCTGCAGCTTTCACACGATTTTCCGCAATATGTTTCAGACATATTCTCCCCCTGTTAAACCTCACACAATAAAGTAACCTGTAATTCTTAACCCTTACTTTCTAAGTTACATTATTGACAGGTTATATTCAACCACATTACCCGATTTATCTGTAAATAAGCGCAGGAATATGGTATAATACCAATGTTTTGTTAAAAAATTTAGATGATTTGAGGTGCTTAAATATGGGAATGACAATGACTCAGAAGATCCTGGCAAGAGCAGCGGGACTTGATTCCGTAAAAGCCGGCGATCTGATCATGGCAAAGCTTGATCTTGTGCTTGGTAATGATATTACCAGTCCTGTTGCAATTCACGAGATTGAGAAGATGAAAGTGGAAGGGGTATTTGATAAGGACAAGATCGCACTTGTTCCCGATCATTTCGTTCCCAACAAGGATATCAAATCCGCCGAACACTGTAAGTGTGTAAGAGAATTTGCAAGAAGAAATGACATAACCAATTATTTTGAGGTCGGTGAGATGGGAATTGAGCATGCACTTCTTCCCGAAAAAGGACTTACCGTTCCCGGGGATGTCATCATCGGAGCCGATTCACATACATGTACATACGGAGCGCTGGGTGCATTTTCCACAGGCGTCGGTTCTACGGATATGGCTGCAGGAATGGCAACAGGACAGGCATGGTTCAAGGTTCCTTCAGCGATCAGATTCAACCTGACAGGAAAGCTTTCAAAGGATATAAGCGGAAAGGATCTCATCCTTCATATCATCGGTAAGATCGGTGTGGACGGTGCACTTTATAAGTCCATGGAATTTACAGGTCCCGGCGTTCATGAACTTTCAATGGATGACAGGTTCACCATTGCCAATATGGCTATTGAAGCCGGCGGTAAGAACGGTATTTTCCCTGTAGATGACAAGACCATCGAATATCTGAATGAGCATACAAAGAGAGAGTATACGGTATTCGAGGCTGATGCTGATGCAGAGTATGATGAAGTGATAGATATCGATCTTTCAGAGCTCAGACCAACCATTTCATTCCCTCATCTTCCCGAGAATACCCATACCATCGACGAGATACATAAGGATGGTGATATTAAGATAGATCAGGTAGTGATCGGATCATGTACTAACGGCAGGATTTCCGATATGAGGATCGCAGCTGAGATCCTTAAGGGAAAGCATGTTGCAAAGGGACTCAGAGTTATAGTTATCCCTGCAACCCAGGCTGTATATATGCAGTGCCTTGAAGAGGGACTTCTTAAGATCTTTATCGAATCCGGATGCGTTGTTTCAACACCTACCTGTGGACCCTGCCTTGGGGGATATATGGGAGTTATGGCAGCGGGTGAGAGATGCGTCTCCACTACCAACAGAAACTTTGTAGGCCGTATGGGACATGTTGATTCCGAGATCTATCTTGCATCGCCGGCTGTTGCTGCGGCAAGTGCGGTCAAGGGTATCATCGCCTGCCCCGGGGATCTGTAATACACATGATACCTGCATGCAGTCATTCAAAATGCCTTAAGACCACAGAAGCTGCATGTGCTCATCTATATTAAACACTATAATTTTATAAATGGAGATCTGTAATGGATAACGCAAAAGGTCATGTACTTAAATACGGTGATAATGTAGACACCGATGTAATAATTCCCGCAAGATATCTTAATTCATCCGATCCTGCAGAGCTTGCACAGCACTGCATGGAGGATATCGACAAGGATTTTTCCAAGAGGATGAAAAAGGGAGATATCATTGTTGCATCCAAGAATTTCGGATGCGGTTCTTCAAGAGAGCACGCTCCCATATCGATCAAGGCATCAGGTATTTCCTGTGTTATCGCGGAGACATTCGCCAGGATATTCTATCGCAATGCCATCAATATAGGACTTCCCATAATCGAGTGCCCCGAAGCATCAAAGGGGATCGATGACGGTGATGAGGTTGAGATTGATTTCAATACCGGTATCATTACCGATATCACCAAGGGAACCACCTACCAGGGTCAGGCATTCCCTGAGTTCATGCAGAAGCTCATCGCTGCCGGCGGACTTGTGAATTTTATCAACGAGACAAAATAATGTTTGCATTCGTAGAAGGTGTTCTGGATCTTCTTGATACCGATACCTGTGTTGTGGATATAGGCGGTCTTGGCATCAATGTCAATATCACTTCAAGATGTGCTGCACAGATAGGTTCCGTGGGAGATCACGTAAAACTGTATACATATACCCAGGTTGCCGAGGATACATTCCAGCTCTACGGCTTTAATGACAGAGATGATCTTGATATGTTCAGAAAACTGGTCTCTGTATCCGGAGTCGGACCCAAGAGTGCATTGTCGCTGCTTTCCGTTATGGATGCCGATTCTGTCAGGTATGCCGTTATAAGCGATGATATCAAGGCACTTTCCAAAGCAAAGGGAATCTCCGCCAAGACAGCGGGTAAGATCATCATTGAACTTAAGGGCAAGGTGGATCTTTCCGATGACAGTATTGCGAAGAAATTCGGAGGCGGAAGTGTCAGCATAACTCCTAAAAATGAGCTTGGAAGCGAAGAAAGCGATGCGCTTGCCGCACTTGTTTCCCTCGGATATTCGGAAGCTGAAAGCTCACGTGCCATTCTTTCCATCGAAGATCACGGATCGTATGATTCTGGCACACTTCTTTCCATGGCACTTAAGCTGCTCTATGGTAAGTGATCTTCAAAACATTGATTAAGCATATACATTTATTGACATGCCCAGAAGCATAGAAACTAATCTGACAAAAGAAGACAAGCCTGTAGAACATTCCTTAAGACCCCAGAGGCTGAAGGAATATATCGGGCAGGAAGCGATAAAGGAAAGGCTGATCATACAGATCGAAGCCGCCAAGGCAAGGGGAGAGGCGCTGGATCATGTGCTTCTCTACGGACCTCCCGGACTCGGCAAGACCACTCTTGCCGGAATAATCTCAAATGAGATGGGGACGCATATCCGTATAACTTCGGGACCCGCAATAGAAAAGCCTTCGGAAATGGCGGCAATCCTCAACTCACTTCAGGAAAAGGATATGCTCTTTATAGACGAGATCCACAGGCTTAACCGTCAGGTGGAAGAGGTACTGTATCCTGCAATGGAGGATTTTGCCATCGATGTAATGATCGGCAAGGACTCATCCTCATCTGCAAGAAGCGTAAGACTTCCCCTTCCTCATTTTACACTTATAGGCGCTACTACCAGAGCGGATATGCTAACGGCTCCTCTGAGAGACCGTTTCGGTGAACAGTTCCATATGGAGTTCTATACTCCCGAAGAGCTGTCGAAAGTCCTTCTTTTCTCTTCACATAAACTTGATGTAAAGATAGAGGCGGACGCTGCTCTGGAACTTGCAAAGAGAAGCCGCGGAACCCCCAGGATTGCCAACCGTATGCTTAAGAGGGTGAGGGATTATGCTCTTGTAAGATACGACGGCATCATAACAAGAGAGATTGCAATTGAGGCTATGGATCTTATGTCCATAGATAAGCTCGGACTTGATAATACAGATAGAAAAATCCTCGAGACAATCATAAAAAAGTTCGACGGAGGACCGGTGGGACTGGATACACTCGCCGCTGCAACGGGAGAAGATTCCGGTACACTTGAGGATGTATATGAACCTTACCTTCTCAAAAACGGACTGCTCATGCGCACTCCAAAGGGAAGAGTCATAACAGATCTTGCAAGGGAACATCTCGATATGTGGCTGACATGATCCGGTTGCAGTGTCAGTCTGTATGTATTGAAAAATAACATCAGATTGGTATATACTTAAAGTCAGGGTTTATCTAAATGATTTCGGAGGGGTTGTATGTCTGATATTAACGAAACACAGGTCATAATCGCCGGTAAAGTTCTTACTCTGACAGGTTACGAGACTGCGGAATACACTCAGAAAGTAGCTAATTATATCAATAAGAAGCTTGATGAATGCAAAGCCACCGCATCCTTCAGATCACAGAACAAAGAGACCCAGATGCTCCTTGTTGCTCTTAATATTGCTGATGATTATATGAAGATCCATGAGAGAAATGCGGAAGTTGAGTCTCTCATCAAGGATAAGGACAAGGAGATATATAATCTCAAGCATGACATAGTCACCACCCAGAGCAGACTTGATAAGGCTGATGAACAGGTAAGAACTCTTCAGGATAAGATGGCTGAAAGTTCCAAGAAGCTCATCCAGCTTGATGCAAAACTCCGTTCAAAAGAAAAGGAAGCAAAGTCCGAATCAAAAAATGCGGATGAAAAGAAAGCAGAAAAGTCTTCTTCCAAAAGATCCGCTTCAGCAGCAGTTTCCGAAGATGAAAAAAGTGCATCTTCCGTAAAAGCTTCCGAGGAAAAGAAGAACGAGACAGTTGCAAAGCCCGCAGAGGATAAAAAAACCGAAGCAGCAGTAAAGCCTGCAGAGGATAAGAAGCCCGAAACGTCAGCTAAGCCTGCTGAGGAGGATAAGTCCGGTTCGGATGAAGGTTCTTCAGATTCAAAGCCCACTCATTTTGTTTACAAGCAGGAATCCCTGTTTAAATATGATGCACCCAAGCCTGTTACTGAACCCAGACTTGTTAAGGATGGAGACAGAAAGCCTGATAACCGTGGCCCTGTTCCTTTCCCCTTTAACAAGAAATAAAAGGTTATGATCCATTCTGATTTCCAAAATCATATGAAACCGGAGCTCCTTGCGCCTGCAGGCAGCAAGGAGTCTTTTTATGCAGCCATCAACGCGGGAGCAGATGCCGTTTACCTTGCTGCATCCAGATTCGGTGCAAGAGCATATGCAGGCAATTTCACTTATGATGAGATCATGGAATGTGCCGAGACAGCGCATCTTTACGACAGGAAGATATATCTGACGGTTAATACCCTTGTAAAGGAAAGAGAGTTCGCCGAACTTGAGGAATTCTGTGAAAGCGGCATTCCCGATGTAAGTGATGGACTTATAATCCAGGATCTTGGAGTGGCTTCCTTTTTCAGGAACAGAAAACCGGACATCCCGCTTCATGCAAGCACTCAGATGTCCGTGACGGGACCCCTTGGGGCTGGACTCCTTAAAGAGAACGGATTTACAAGGATCGTTCCTGCAAGAGAGCTTATGCTGGATGAAATCAGGGATATCCATGATAAGACAGGGATGGAGATCGAATGCTTCATTCACGGTGCCATGTGTTATTCGTATTCCGGTCAGTGTCTTTTCTCATCGGTTCTTGGAGGAAGAAGCGGAAACCGCGGAAGATGTGCCCAGCCCTGCAGACTGCCCTACAGGCTGGCCGGGACTGCTGCAAAGGATGAGACATATCCCTTAAGTCTTAAGGATATGTGTACTCTTGAGATTCTTCCCCAGATCCTTGATGCGGGTGTATGTTCCCTTAAGGTTGAGGGAAGGATGAAGCCTCCCGAATATGTTGAAGGTGTTATATCCATATACAGAAAATATCTTGATATGATCTGTTCAGGTGAAGAATACCATGTGGATATCAGTGATCTTCGCAGATTGTCGGAACTGTATGTCAGAGGGAGTCTTTCACACGGCTATTATGACAGACATAACAGCAGGGATATGGTGACCATAACCACACATGGTTATAACGGATCTTCTGATAATGAAGATGGTTCAAAAGGAAGTGAACATAAAAGCGTATACACCGGGGTTACAGATCACATTCCGGTAAGCTTCAGTGCTGCGTTCAGAACCGGTAACAGGGCATATATAAGCGTATCGGCTTCAAATGCATATGGTGAAATGATCTATGGATACGCTGAAGGTGATACGGTGGCTGAAGCCGAAAAGTCAGCCATAGAAAGGGATAATGTACTGAAATCCCTGAAGAAACTGGGAAATACCGTATTCATAACAGATGATGATCATATAGAGGCGGAGATAGATGATAATGCCTTTTATTCACTCAAAGGTCTTAACCAGCTGAGGCGTGATGCTCTTGATGATCTGAAGAAGAATATCATCGCATCATATGAGTTATCGGGTGAAAAAATTCCGGCTAAAAAGGATGAGAATTCATTCCGGAAGGATTCAGGCATATATACCGCAGAAGAAAGTAACAACAGATCATTATTTGCGGATAATGACAGTGCCCCTGGAAAAATGATCCATGGAAGATTCAGTATACTGGCAACAAGCGCCGGACAGGTCAAAGCTGCCCTAAAATGGGCGGAAAACAGCTCCCGGGACAGTATATGCAGGATCTATATTGATGAAGTTCTTCTTACAGGAGGGCAGGGTACTGATATACTTAACGATCTTCCTGATGATCTGCCGGTTTTTGCGGCACTTTCATTTATAAGGCGTAAAGATGATGATGTCTCCTTTATCGAAAAGCTGCTGGACTCCGAAAAGATCAAGGGACTTCTTGTCAGGAATCTGGAGGATCTTGCAGGGTTTTCCGATAAATATGCAGACCGGATCATTACGGACTTTAGTCTCTATATGTATAACCGTGATGCAGGCGCGTTTCTTGACAGATATGCCGCAGGACACACCATTCCCCTGGAACTGTCGGGCAAAGAGTCCGAAGATGTTATCTGCGGCACGGGAATGAAGGAACGGGTGATCTATGGCAGGGCTCCGCTTATGATCACAGCAGGCTGTATCCGCAAAACCCTCAGATCCTGTTCGCATAAGGACGGTTTTGAGACTATAATAGACAGGAAAGGAATATCATTTCCGGTAAGATGTGACTGCCATCACTGTCTTAATATCATATACAATTCTGTTCCTCTTCTTATTGAGGAAGACAGGAATGAGAATATAACCGGAAGGATAGAATTTTCCGATGAAGGTCCTGATGAGGCAGAAGGGATCCTCGGGGTATTTTACGGGATCAACGATCCCGGTAACATAAGACATACCGGCGGATGGTATAACAGACCGGTATTATGAACTGCTTACAGGTGGGAACAGGTGCAGATTGCTCTTAAGTTCTATGTAATCGAATTATCGAAATACATAATTGCTTTTCTTATGCTGATGTATACGTCACTTTCAGTGTTCTGTATCGTGTCGCGTAAGAAAAAGCCTGTTTCCGTATGCACATCAGTGCAGAGCGGACTGCTTCTCATACTTATGTTCCTGTGCTTTCTTGATCTGACATTTGTATCCGGAAAAGAAGAGTACCTGTACCTGTTTGCCTTTATAACGCTGTTCCTTTTCTTTATGATCACCATAGTGACCATCATATATGAAAAATCGGATCGTATACTTCTGAACAATATGTGCCTTCTGTCCGGTTTCGGACTGTGTGTTGTATCAAGACTGTCCTTTGATAAAGCCTTCAGGCAGTACATCATAACACTTCTTTCCTTCGCGATATGTCTGGTCATACCTTTTGCCATTGACAGGCTGAGATTCTTCAGAAAGCTTATATGGCTGTATGCGGCTGTGGGAATAACCGCCCTTTCCATTGTTCTGTTTGCGGGAAGAAAGATAAACGGTGCCAATATCAACTTTACTATCAGGGGATTTACTTTCCAGCCCTCGGAGATCGTCAAGATAATTTATCTGTTCTTTATCGCAGCTCTTCTGTATAAGTACAATTCCTTTAAGTGGGTTTTTATTTCTGCGGTGATCACGGGACTTTATGTGCTGATACTTGTTATGTCAAGAGATCTGGGCAGTGCGCTTATTTTCTTCGTCACCTATGTGATGATAGTGATCATGTCCACCCACAATTATATTTATCTGGCTTCGGGGCTTGTGGGAGGAGTGGCCGCCTGTATAGTGGCATATAATCTTTTCGATCATGTAAGAACGAGAGTCGTTGCATTTCTGGATCCATGGCATTACATAGATGATCAGGGATATCAGATAACCCAGTCTCTGTTTGCCATATCATCGGGAGGATGGTTTGGCGCCGGCATAATGCAGGGCAGGCCCTCGGATATACCATTCGTCAATCAGGATTTTATTTTTTCTGCGGTATGTGAGGAATATGGTCTTATTGTCGGGGTGTGTATCCTTGTAATAAGTTTGTGCTGTTTTTGCAGGATGATGATGCTGTCATACAGGATCGGTGATAAGTTCTATCAGATCATCGTATACGGCATCGGTGTCATGTATATTTTCCAGGTGTTTCTTACTGTGGGCGGCGGGATCAAGTTCATCCCTCTTACCGGTGTGACACTTCCCTTTATAAGCTATGGCGGAAGTTCTGTCATGAGCACCTATATAATGTTTTATATTGTTCAGGGAATAGTTATAAAGTCCAGGAATTACGAATTCAGAAATGAAGAGAGAAAAGCAGCCGAAGCGCTTACGGCAAATGATACAAAGGTACATTAACAGTTCGCCCCGTGCGAAGTCCATGGTCCTTATCAATATGACCATGATCATTTTCTGTACCCTTTTTCTGGCCATGATCATATATCTCATGGTCTTCGTAAGCACCTCCGGTGTAACTCTGTACAATAACAGCTACAATAACCGCCAGGAGCTTCAGTACAGATATGTCATAAGGGGCAATATTTATTCCTCTGACGGAGAGGTTCTTGCTGAGACCAGGATCGATGAAAACGGCAATGAGATCAGGTATTACCCATACGGATCCATGTTCGCCCACGCTGTTGGATATGCGGTTAACGGAAGAATGGGCATAGAGGATTATGCTAACTATTATCTCATGCATACAGGCGCAAGCCTTAGTGAGAGAGTGAGCAACGATCTTGAAAATGTTAAGGACCCCGGATATAACGTTGGCTCAACCCTGAGCGTGGAGCTTCAGAAGGTTGCGGATGATTATCTGGGGATGTACAATGGTGCTGTTATAGTCAGTGAAGCAAAAACAGGTCGTATCCTGGTTCTTCTGTCACATCCCGATTTTAATCCCGGCACCATCAAAGAGGACTGGGAATCGATCACAACGGTTCCGGGTAATTCACAGCTGCTGAATCGCGCGACACAGGGACTCTATCCTCCGGGTTCAACATTCAAGATAATTACGGCTCTTGAATACTACAGGGAAAACCCGGATTCCTGGCAGGATTATTCCTATACCTGTAACGGAAGCATAACTCATGATGATTACAGGGTGAGCTGTATCTATGGTACGGTTCACGGAGAACTTGATCTTGAGAGTTCCTTTGCCAGATCGTGCAATTCTTCATTTGTTAATATAGGATTATCCCTCAACAGAAACAGCTGGGAAAATACCATGAACAGTCTGTATTTTAACCGTCCCATTCCAACTGATATGGTGGCAGGTTCCAGCTCTGTATATGTAGGTGCCGGATCTACAGACTATGATATAATGCAGACTTCCATAGGACAGGGCAGAACAGTCATGACTCCCTTGCACCTGAATATGATCACCCAGGCAATAGCCAATAACGGTGTGATGATGAAGCCTTACATCATAGATGAGATAGTCGATGAACACGGCAATATCATCAGGGATTTCCAGCCTCAGAGCATCGGCAGGGTTATGACAGAGGATGAGGCGGATTATCTTAAGAATATGATGATGGCTGTTGTGGAATATGGTACGGGAAGGGCACTGATCACAGATGCATATACCTGTGCAGGCAAGACCGGAACCGCTGAATTTGCCGAGGATATCAATGAATCCCATGCTTGGTTCACAGCCTTTGCTCCCGCAGATGATCCCGAGATATGTGTAACCATCATCATCGAAAAGGCGGGTACCGGAATGGAATATGCCGTTCCCCTTGCCAAGAGGATATTCGATGCATATTTTGGAGTATAAATAAATCCCGGGTCTGAGCCCGGGATTTTTATTATGTCAGCTTTACGATCTCAAGATCAGGTCTGTCTGCAAGATTGATTATCATATCGGCAGAATTCCTGAGAGTGGGTCTGGAATAAGGATTCTTGTTGATCAGCATTATTTCCCATTCTGTACCGTCGCTCAGCATTACCGTTGTACCGATCTGTGCATTTGAGATCCTCTCTATAAGAGGCATGAGGATGCTGATGTCATACTTTTCAAGGTTCTTCTCGAAATTCCCGATTATCTGAAGAGGAGTGAAGGCGGGACGGAATGTTCTGGGAGATGCCATGGCGATATAGGTATCAACTATCGACAGGAATCTTGCATATTCATTGATCTTTTCACCTTGAAGTCTGCAGGGATAACCTGAGCCGTCCATTTTCTCGTGGTGCATCAGAATGCACATCTTGATGTCATCACTCAGTGCCGTGTCATTTTTTACTATCTTGTAGCCAAGCAGAGTATGCTGCTTGACCAGTTCGAATTCCTGTTCCGTAAGCTTTCCCGGCTTCCACAGGATTTCTGTGGGAAGCTTCCATTTACCTATGTCATAGTAGAAACCGCACAGTATAAGAGTCCGCTTTTTCTCTTCGGGAAGACCGAGCCAGCCGGCAAATGCACCGCACAGAAGAGCCGAATTAAATGACTGTGTGTAGGTCAGCTCATCTTCATTCGGCATCATATTATAGATAAAGTCGAGAAGCTGCTTTTCATTCTTTACGCACTTATAACATTCATTGTATATATCTATAAGATTCCGGGAAGGAATTGCGAATTTTGTTCCAAGATAGGATAGCATGATGCCTTTATATCTGGTAAGGCAGTCATAATATCTGACCTGAAAATCCTTGAAATCCTGATCGAACTGAATCCGTTCGTTATGACTCTTTGCAAAGTCGACATCTTCCTTTACGGAAACCGCAATGATATCATAATGCTCCAGCTTTCCTATCACCTGCGCAGTGACCTTTGTGCCTGCAGCAAATAAAACATTGCCGCCTGCTTCAACAGCTTCGGCAAGTTCCATGCCTTCCTTCAGTTCCATTCTTGATATGATCTTCATGAAATAAATATTAATTATTTATAGGGAAAGTGTCAATTTATGATATAGTATTTCCATGGAATTTTTCAGAAAAAATATCGAACTTGAATATCGTCCCAGACTGTATCTTTCGGATGGTCTGGATGAAAAGGACCTGTCCCGTCTTAAGAGGAATATATCAAAGGGAAAGGGGTCCTGTGCCGTTATACTCATATCCGAAAATGAGAACGACCAGTTTGATATTGTTA
Organism: uncultured Lachnospiraceae bacterium; assembly: GCA_902761225.1. Taxonomy (GTDB): domain Bacteria; phylum Bacillota; class Clostridia; order Lachnospirales; family Lachnospiraceae; genus AC2028. The sequence continues at coordinate 49,351 of CACWJQ010000003.1, forward strand.
CTCCGTTTCAGTTAAAGCTCCCTGTATGGAAGGATAAAAAACCTGTCGTCGCGGGGATAGCGGGGAAGAAAGATGATGCCCCGGCTCTCGTGGAACAGATCATAACAGATTGTCTGACCGAAAGAGGAGATCTTAACCTCAAGGAATACATATGCTCGCTGTAATCCTTAAAATTTTACAGATCACAGGAATAGTGCTCCTGAGTATTCTGGGGTTTATTCTTGTTATGCTCATTCTTATCCTGGTGATGCCTGTCAGGTACTCGGTTGATGTATCAAAAAAGCCGGAAGATAAACTGAAAGGAAAGCTTAAGGTAACATATTTTTTCGGTATCGTCAGGGCCCTTGCCGAATACGAAGAAGTATTTGAAGTAAATGCCAAAGTTTTATGGTTTAAGATTTTTTCCATGAAGATACCGGATAAGGACGCAGATGACAGTGATGACATAAGCCTTGACGATCTGGATGATGCCCTGGATGAAGAATTTCCGGAGGATGGATCATCTGAAGACGGATTCACATATGAGACAGAAGATGATATGACCTCAGATACAGGGAATTCTTCGGAAGGTTCGGCATATGTACAGCCGCTTCCTCCGGATGACGAAGATCCTGATGCAGTCACTGATGAAACGGATACCGATGAGGAACTGACATTTGAATCTGTTGATGAGACGGAAGATAATGAGGATGACGGGGATCCGGAAGGTCCCTTTGCCAAGTTAAAATACAAGTTTGAAGAGATTTGTGATAAAATAGATAAGGTTAAGTCGGAGATCAGATATTACTATAATATCTATAATTCCAATGAAGGAAAAAATGCTCTGAAGAAGACCGGAAAGCACCTGAAGAAGATCTTCAGAAAGCTTCTGCCCAGAAAGATAACCGCCAAAGTCACTTACGGTTTTTCGTCGCCTGACCTTACCGGAAAAGTCTACGGCATATACTGCATCATCGCAGACAGATTCACCGCAGATTCCGTGGTCACACCGGATTTTGACCGGGAAGTATTCGAGGGTACCGTTAAGGCTAAAGGATATTTTAATATCTGGGGCATTCTGATCAATGTTATTGCAATAGTGATAAATAAAGATGCCATCAGAATTATCAGATCCGTCAGGAGACATCTGAAAAAGAAAGACAGCACACCCGATATGGAAAGTGGCAAAGCTGCATAACAATCAATTCCGGAGGTATTACTCATGTCCGAGATCGAAAATAAGAAAGAAGTTGTTGATTCACTGCTGAAGGGCATGGATACGATCCTGTCATCAAAGACCGTGGTCGGCAATCCGGTTGTGGTAGGCGATACCACCATCATTCCCCTTGTGGATGTTTCGTTTGGTCTTGCGGCTGCAGGCGGCAACGAGAAGAGAAACTTTACCAAGAATTCATCCGGCGGCGGTATGGGAGGCAAGATCTCTCCCAATGCCATAATCGTTATCAAGGACGGGACCACAAGACTTCTTTCCGTGAAGAATCAGGATTCCATCACCAAGATAATGGATATGGTTCCCGAGGTTATCCATCGAATATCCAAGGATAAGAAGGGCGGACCCGATGACGATGAGATAAGAGATGCTGCATTTCCTGATGAAGAATGATGCCTGTGCAATGTATTCCGGGGAGTCATGATGATCGACTGGGAAGATATCATTCAAAATGAAAATGAAGATGAGTTAAAAAAACTCAAATTATTTCTTTTTCAGGAAAATCTGCGACTTGATTCCGAAAAGCAGAAGCTTGCTTCCGAAAAGGAAGAGCTTAAGAAGCTTCAGGATTCCTTTATGAAGGACCGCGTAAGTCTGAGGGACGAGCTTAACGAACTGAACCGCCGTACCACACAGGAAAGACAGAGACTTCGTCAGGAGAATCTTTTTTTCGATAAAAAGATGGATATTCTGAAGGATGGTTTCAGGGCTCTCGAAGAGGACAGACGCAAGTTCGAAAGAGAGAAGGAAGAATTTGAATCAGGCAGAAGGCTTGGTATGTCCGATTTCAGTGCACCGGATCTTTCGGATCTGTCGGAATCGGATTTTGACGCCATCGCCTGTGTCCTTTTTTCAGATATAACAAGTCCCGGCATGCTCAGGAAGAGATATAAGGATCTGGTCAAGATATTCCATCCCGATAATCCGGGAGGAGATGCGAGACTCAGCAGTGCGATCAACAGATATTATAATCAGATGAAAAAGTGAAATAAAAAAGGACAGGTCATAACCTGTCCTTTAAAATATTCAAAACCGATCAAGCGCGCTCAACGGCACCGCTGCGAAGGCATCTTGAGCAGACATGCATTCTCTTAGCCTGTCCGTCAACCTTGCACTTAACGCTGAGCACATTGGACTTCCAAATCGCATTGGATCTTCTGTGAGAGTGACTCACATTGTTTCCGAAATGGATTCCTTTGCCGCATACATCACACTTTGCCATATTCTCACCTCCCGGCGTAATTATCTTATTTATCAGATCTACTTAAAGACGCAACATATGTATAATATCAAAGGCATTTACATAATGCAAGAAATATTTTTTATATTATTTTTCAACATAAAATAAATTTATGATATAATCTATTGCGTGTGCCCGCGTAAATGCCTGTGAACCCTTAAGGTATGTTACGGATACACTACTTTCACAAAGGAGGGATTTATATGAAGAGCTCTTCCATGAATACACATATGGGTAACATTGTTGTAGACAATGATGTTATTGCTCAGTATGCCGGAAGCGTAGCCATTGAATGCATTGGCATTGTGGGAATGGCAGGAATAAGCATGCGTGACGGTATTGCCAAGATACTGCGTACTGAAAACCTTTCTCGCGGAATAGGTGTTAAACTCTCGTCCGATCACAAGTTAATCCTTGATTTCCATGTTATCGTCGCTTATGGCGTCAGTATCATGACCGTATCGGATAATCTTATAGAGAGCGTAAAATATAAGGTTGAAGAATTCACAGGACTCGACGTAGAGAAGATCAACATATTTGTTGAAGGCGTCAGAGTGATCGACTAAGGAGGATCTTTAAGTGGCAGTTAAGGAGATAGATGTAAAGCTCTTCGCCAAAATGTTTCTTGCGGGAGCCAAATATCTTGACAATAGTAAGGAAGAAATAAACGAGCTGAACGTATTCCCCGTTCCCGACGGAGACACCGGCACGAACATGACGATGACTATCGTATCGGCAGCCAAGGAAGTAAGGGATCTTGGCGAAGATCCTGATATGAAGTCACTTTGCAAGGCAATGTCCGGAGGTTCGCTCAGAGGCGCAAGAGGTAATTCCGGCGTTATCCTTTCACAGCTCTTAAGAGGATTTACCAAGGCTGTAAGGGATGAGCAGGTTATAACAGTCCCTCTTTTCGGGGCTGCTTGTACAAAAGCTGTCGAGACTGCATATAAGGCAGTTATGAAGCCCACAGAGGGAACCATTCTCACTGTTGCAAGAGGAATGGGAGAGAAGGCTGCAGAGCTTATTGAAGACGGAGCAGATGACTTTGAAACCATCATCCCCGCTCTTTACGAACACGGAAATGCTGTACTCGCACAGACTCCTGAGCTTCTTCCCGTACTGAAGCAGGCAGGTGTTGTTGATTCCGGCGGTGCGGGACTTATGAAGGTCATCCAGGGTGCTCTCGATATGTTCCAGGGCAAGGAGATTGACCTTACCATTTCCGACGATCCCATCGCAAAGCCCGATGATTCAAGACCCGGCAAGGCTGCGGATATTCAGAAGAATATCTATCATACACAGATGAAGACGAGCATCTCAAAGCCCGTAAACAGACAGCTTGAGTCGGATGTAAAATCCTATCTTGCATCAATAGGAGAGCTTATCGCATTTAAGGCTGATGATAACGAAGTATACCTTGAGATGAATACCGACGATCCCGGTCTCGTTGTTCAGAAAGCTCTCAAGTTCGGTATCCTTTCCGATGTCAAGATCACATGCAGGGTTCAGAATAAGACTGCAGATCAGTCCGCATCCGCACCTGCTCCCGAGGAGCCCAAGGGTGAGCCTTCGGAGTTCGGATTTGTTGCTGTAAGCGCAGGTGACGGACTTGCCGATATATTCAGGAGCCTGGGCGTTGATCATGTTATCGAGGGCGGACAGACAATGAACCCTTCGACCGCCGACATCCTCGATGCCATTGAGAAAGTTAACGCTAAGACCGTATTTGTTCTTCCCAATAATAAGAACATTATAATGGCTGCAAATCAGGCAAGAGATCTTACCACAGAAAAGACGGTCCTCGTAATACCCACCAAGACCATACCCCAGGGTATCACGGCAGCGATCAACTTCAGCGATGGTTCATCCGCTGACGAGAATGAGCAGACCATGATCGAAGCCATCGGAACAGTCAAAACCGGTGAGATAACATATGCCGTAAGAGATACCAATATCGACGATCATGATATCCGCAAGGGTGATTTCATGGGTATCGGAGACAAGAAGATCCTTTCGGTCGGAACTGATATGGATCAGGTAGTCATAGAGATGATCACTGCAATGGTAGATGATTCATCAGAGCTTATCAGCCTTTATTACGGAGCTGATGTTTCCGACGGAGATGCAGGTGCTCTCAAGGACAAGATCGCAGAGCGCTTCCCCGGACTTGATGTTGATATTCAGAGGGGCGGACAGCCTGTCTATTACTACATAACTTCAGTAGAATAAAGATTTCATGGGATGTGCCGGATATACCCGGCACATCTGTTTTTTAGAAATAAGTGTTGAGATATCAAATGTTTTAATAGGTGGTTTGTTATTCTATATAGAGGCTTTTATAATTCTGAAGAAGGTTCAATATGAACCTTCTTTTATTTTGGGAATAATGAAAAATGCTGATAAACGGTAATACCCCAATAGAGGAACTTAAAGGTGTAGGTCCGAAGACTGCCGGATATTTTAATAGTATGGGAATACGTTCCTTAGAAGACCTCTTGAGGCATTTTCCCAGAACTTATCTGGTATTCGGCGGGCTGAAGAAGATATCCGAACTTAAAGACGGAGAGATCGCAGCCGTAAGAGCAAGGGTCGACAGCGTAGGAAATATCAGGCGCGTCAAAAACAATATGACGATACTTCCTATCGAGATCAGTGATGATTCCGGTAAGATGACCATCAAATATTTCAATATGCCCTTTATGGCCAAGGCTGTAAGAAACGGCGGGTATTACGTCTTCAGAGGCAGGGTAAAGGCTGCCGGACGGGAATTTACTCTTGTCCAGCCAAGAAAGTATGCATATGACGAATATACCGATCTTTCAGGCCGTTTTCAAAGCATTTACCCCCTGACAAAGGGACTGAAGAATTCACAGATAGTAAAGGCAGTCAGTTCAGCGCTTTCCAAGGCCTGCTTTTCCGAAGATTACCTGCCCGAAGAGATAAGAAACAGATATTCTCTTCCCGAAAGCGGCTTGGCTTACAGATATATACATAATCCCGAAAGCGAGCAGGAAGCAGGGCTCGGAAGAAGAAGACTCGCATTTGATGAGCTTTTCTTCTTCATCATGTACCTGCGGAAAAATAAAGAGCTTCTCACCGATTCGCCTAATACATGTCCCATGATCGAATCTGCCGAGGTTACCAGGTTCATTGAAAAGCTTCCCTATAAGCTTACCAGGGGACAGTCCAAGGCTGTAAAGGACATGATCAGCGATATGACAGGGCCTTCCGTCATGAACAGACTGGTCCAGGGAGATGTTGGAAGCGGCAAGACCATTGTGGCTCTTATAGGTCTTCTCAATGCAGTCTCCAACGGGTATCAGGGTGCGCTTATGGCTCCAACCGAGGTACTTGCGGCCCAGCATTTTAAGACTGTCAGTGACCTTGTAAGGAAGTACGGCCTTCCCTTTAAGCCTGCACTGCTCACCGGTTCACTGGGTGCAGCGGCAAAGAGAAAGATATACGATGGGTTATCATCAGGTGAGATCAATCTTGTTATCGGAACCCACGCCCTTATTCAGGATAAGGTAATATACAAAAACCTCGGATTGGTGGTAACCGATGAACAGCACAGGTTCGGAGTAAGACAGCGTGAGACCCTGGCAGGCAAGGGCATCGGTCCCCACATTCTGGTAATGAGTGCAACTCCCATTCCAAGAACCCTGGCGATAGTCCTCTACGGCGATCTGAGCGTATCAACCATAAAGGAAATGCCTGAGGGAAGAAGTCCCATCAAAAGCTGTGTTGTTGGTGAAAGCTACAGGCCCTCTGCATATAAGTTCATCAGGGATGAGATCTCAAAGGGGCATCAGATATATATAATCTGCCCCATGGTGGATGAACCTGATGATGAAGATGCCGATCCCGAACTCCAGAATGTTGTAAGCTACAGCGAAAAGCTTAAGGAAGAACTGGGAGACAGATACAGGATCACCTATCTTCACGGAAAGATGAAGCCCGCCGATAAGGATAACATCTTATCGGAATATGCCGCAGGCAATATCGATATCCTCATATCGACAACGGTTATCGAAGTAGGCATAAATGTACCGAACGCCACCGTCATGATGGTTGAGAATTCCGAAAGATTCGGACTTTCCCAGCTTCATCAGCTCAGAGGAAGAGTTGGCAGAGGTGACAAGCAGGGATATGCCATCTTTATGACCGGTAAGGATAATGACAGGATCAGTGAAAGACTCGATATACTTGCTAAGACCTGTGACGGATTTGAGATAGCATCCTATGACCTTAAGACAAGGGGCCCCGGAGAACTGTTCGGTTTAAGACAGAGCGGTGATTTTGCCTTCAGGGTAGCTGATGTTTTTGCGGACGCGGATCTTCTGACGGGTGCATCCGAATTCGCAGACATGATACTTAAGACTGACAGGCATCTCAAAGAAGAGAAAAATAAACTGATAAGAGAGGAGACCGAGTATTTCGGCCGCAACAATCTCGATTTCAGAACTATATGATTTTGGAGGGGAATTAAATGTCATTAAAGATCGCTGTTGTAACAGATTCTAACAGCTCCATGAGCATGGAAGAAGCAAAGGAACTGGGAATCCATATGCTCCCGATGCCGTTCTTCATCGGAGGAAAGGAGTATCTCGACGGTGTAACGCTTACTCATGAAGAGTTCTATGAGAGGCTTAAAGGAGGAGATGAGATCCATACAAGCCAGCCCTCACCCGATTCGGTCATGAAATTGTGGGATGAACTTCTTCAGGAATACGATGAGATCGTACATATCCCCATGTCCAGCGGGCTTTCCGGTTCAACAGGCTCAGCCTATCTTCTTGCCCAGCACTATGACGACAAAGTTCAGGTGGTTGATAATCAGAGGATCTCCGTTACCCTGAGACAGTCCTGCCTTGATGCCCTGGAACTTGCAGGCAGAGGCATGAATGCACGTCAGATCAAGGATGAGCTTGAAAGAGTCAAGTTCGAAAGCAGTATCTATATAATGATAAATACTCTCGAATACCTCAAGAAGGGCGGAAGACTTACGCCGGCTGCCGCAGCCATAGGAACCATCCTCCGCATCAAGCCCGTGCTTCAGATCCAGGGTGAAAAGCTCGATTCATTTGCCAAGACCAGAACCCTTCAGGGCGGCAAGGAGATAATGATAAACGCCATCAGGAAGGATATGGAGACCAGATTCGGATGTACTGAGAATTTCCATAATGTTCACCTTGAAATGGCATATACATACGATCTTGAAGAGGCTGAGAAGTTTAAGGAAGAGCTAAGTGCAGCATTTCCGGGTTACGAGATCTGTATGCGCCCCCTTTCTCTTTCCATTGCCTGTCATATCGGTCCCGGCGCTCTTGCCGTGGCTGTATCCAAGAAGATCTGACTGTGATCCCTGGGCATTAACAGCTGCAGGATATTCAAGAACACAAGTTATCAGATTTTGTATATCAATACCGGAATAAGCTTAAAATCCACTAAATGTAGTGGATTTTTTGTTGTCATCGTGATTGATATATGATAGAATTTAGAAGTTGCAAACGATTGTTCGGGGTATTTGCTCCAAGCCCCGATATTTCCTGCATGAAACAGATCATAAGGAGTTTTTATGGCACCAAAGAAAGACAATTATGATGAGCGCAGTATAACAGTACTGGAAGGTCTCGAAGCGGTAAGGGTACGTCCCGGAATGTATATAGGTTCCGTATCCACCAAGGGACTTAATCATCTTATATATGAGATAGTCGATAACTCAGTTGACGAGCATCTTGCAGGCTTCTGCGACACCATAAAGGTTACGCTGGAGAAGGACGGATCATGTACCGTATCCGATAACGGAAGAGGTATCCCCGTAGGCCGTCACGAAAAGGGCATATCGGCGGAGAGACTTGTGCTTACCACCCTTCATGCCGGAGGCAAGTTCGACAACAATGCATATAAGACCAGCGGAGGTCTCCACGGCGTAGGCTCCTCCGTTGTTAATGCTCTTTCCTCAAGATTTGATATCACCATCAAGAGAGAGGGCAATATCTATAAGGACAGCTATCAGAAGGGTGAGCCTGTTGTGGAGCTTGTGGACGGACTTCTCCCCTCCCAGGGCAAGACCAGGGATCACGGCACCACCATCAACTTTCTTCCCGATGACACCATCTTTGACAGGACCAGGTTCAAGGAGGATGAAGTCAAGAGCCGTCTTCATGAGACGGCATATCTCAATCCCGGCCTTACGATAGAGTATAAGGATGTCAGAGGTTCCGAACCTGAGACCATAACCTTCCATGAGCCGGAAGGAATAGTGGGATTTCTCAAGGATCTCAACAAGCTCAAGGATCCGGTGACCGAGATAGTATCAATATCCGGCGAATCCGATGGTATACAGGTTGAGATCGCGTTCCAGTATGTTAATGAATTCCATGAGAACGTGCTGGGATTCTGTAATAATATCTACAATTCCGAAGGCGGAACGCATCTTACCGGCTTTAAGACCCAGTTCACCACTGTTATCAACTCCTATGCAAGGCAGCTGGGCAACCTGAAGGATAAGGATGTCAATTTCTCCGGCACTGAAGTCAGAAACGGAATGACTGCCGTTATAAGCATAAAGCATCCTGCACCCACCTTTGAAGGACAGACCAAGACCAAGCTTGATAACCAGGATGCATCCAAGGCTGTGGCAAAGGTTACAGGCGATGAGGTGGTAAGGTATTTTGACAGACACCTTGATGTACTGAAGGCTGTCATAGAATGTGCCGACAAGGCTGCCAAGATCAGAAAGGCAGAGGAAAAGGCCAAGACCAATCTCCTTACAAAGCAGAAGTTTTCCTTTGATTCAAACGGAAAGCTGGCCAATTGTGTATCCAAAGAAGCCGACAAATGTGAGATTTTCATCGTAGAGGGAGATTCCGCAGGCGGTTCTGCCAAGATGGCAAGGGACCGTATGTATCAGGCGATCCTTCCCATCAGAGGTAAGATACTCAACGTTGAGAAGGCCTCCATCAATAAGATCCTTGAAAATGCGGAGATCAAGACAATGATCAATGCATTCGGATGCGGTTTTTCGGAAGGATACGGCAACGATTTTGATATTAAGAAGCTGCGCTATGACAAGATAATCATCATGGCCGATGCGGATGTGGACGGAGCGCATATCTCCACGCTGCTCCTTACTCTTTTCTACAGATTCATGCCTGAACTGATCTTCGAAGGTCATGTATATATCGCAATGCCTCCACTCTATAAGGCTCTTCCTTCAAAGGGTGAAGAGGAATACCTGTATGATGACAAGGCACTTGAAAAATACAGGAAGAACCACAAGGGACCTTTCACCCTTCAGAGATACAAGGGTCTCGGCGAAATGGATGCAGCCCAGCTCTGGGAGACAACACTGGATCCCAAGGCCAGAAGACTCAAGCAGGTAGAGATCGAAGATGCAAGAATGGCATCAGAGACAACGGAACTGCTCATGGGAACGGATGTCCCGCCCCGTAAGACATTTATCTATGAGCATGCTAACGATGCCAATCTTGATGTTTGATATTTGGAAGGTCTGATCTATGGCTAAGATAGAAGAGAAGATAATCAAAACAGAATATTCCGAGGAGATGCAGAAGTCATATGTTGACTATGCGATGAGCGTTATCGTATCACGTGCGCTTCCCGATGTCAGGGACGGTCTCAAGCCCGTTCAGAGAAGAACCCTTTACGATATGAGGGAACTCGGTATCACATATGATAAGCCTTACAGAAAGAGCGCCCGTATCGTCGGAGATACAATGGGTAAATATCACCCCCACGGTGATTCTTCGATATATGAAGCTCTTGTCGTAATGAGCCAGGATTTCAAAAAGGGACTTCCCCTTGTAGACGGACACGGTAACTTCGGAACCATCGAAGGCGACGGTGCAGCTGCGATGCGTTATACGGAGGCAAGACTTAAGAAGATCACCCAGCTTGCCCTCCTTGACGATCTGGACAAGGATACAGTTGACTTCGTGCCTAACTTCGATGAGACCGAGCGCGAGCCCGAGGTTCTTCCCTGCAGGATTCCCAACCTTCTCATAAACGGATCCGAGGGTATAGCCGTAGGTATGGCTACCAATATCCCCCCTCATAACTTTGGTGAGACCATTGATGCCATGAAGGCATTTATCATGAATGAAGAGATCTCCACCAGAGAACTCATGAGATATATCAAGGGACCGGATTTTCCTACAGGCGGCATCATCATCAATAAGGATGACCTCAAGGATATATATGAGACCGGTAACGGCAAGATAAGGATCAGAGGCGTTGCCAATGTAGAAAAGCTCAAAAACGGACATCAGAATGTTGTCATAACCGAGATTCCCTATACGATGGTCGGCGCGGGAATAGGCAAGTTCCTTCAGGAAGTGGCAGCGCTTTCCGAGTCCAAGAAGACCCAGGATATCGTGGATATCTCCAACCAGTCTTCCAAGGAAGGAATACGTATAGTGATCGAGCTCAAGGCAAATGCAGATGCCGAGAACTTTATCAATCTTCTCTATAAGAAGACCCATCTTGAAGATACCTTCGGCGTTAACATGCTGGCGATCAAGGACGGAAGACCGGAGACCATGTCTCTCAGGTCAGTGCTTAAGGCTGTTGTCGATTTCCAGTATCAGATCAATACAAGAAAATATAATGCGCTCCTTTCCAAGGAGATGGAGAAGAAGGAGATACAGGAAGGTCTCATAAAAGCCTGCAATCTCATCGACCTTATCATCGAGATAATCAGAGGCTCCAGCGACCGTAAAATGGCTGAGGACTGCCTTGTAAAGGGCATCACAGACGGTATCAGGTTCAAGACCAAGGAATCGGCCATCATGGCTTCACAGCTCATGTTTACCGAGCGTCAGGCTAAAGCCATACTCGATATGAGACTGTACAGACTCATCGGACTCGAGATAGCGGCTCTCAACAAGGATCACGAGAACACCCTTGCCAATATCTACAGGTACGAGGATATCCTCGACCGCAGGGAGTCCATGGCACAGGTCATCATCGCCGATCTTGAGAGCTTCAAGAAGGAATTCGGAAGCAAGAGAAAGACACGCATCGAAAATGCCGAAGAAGCCGTCTATAAGGAAAAAGAATTCGAAGAAATGGATGTCTATTTCATTATGGACAGATTCGGATACTGCAAGATGATCGACCTTCCCACATTCGACAGGAACAGGGATGCCATCGCCGAGGAGATGAAGTTCTGCCTGCCTGTCCGCAACAACGGAAGGATAGCTGTATTTACCGAAAACGGGCAGATGCATACCATTAAGATGACGGATCTTCCCATGTCCAAATTCCGTGACAAAGGAGTTCCGGTAGATAATATAACCAATTACGACTCATCAAATGATATGATCATATATGCAGAGGATCTCTCCACGGTTCTTCTCGGAAGATATCTCTTCGTAACTGCAGCTGCAATGTGCAAGGTTACGGGAGGAACTGAATTTGATGTCAGCTCAAGACGTACCGTCACTGCCACCAAACTGAACGAAGGCGACAGGATAGTCTCCATCCGCAAGGTCAGGACGGAAGAGAATGTCATTCTTCAGTCGTCAAACGGCTACTTCATAAGGTTCAATATTGCCGAGATACCGGAGATGAAGAAGACTGCGGCCGGTGTAAAGGGCATGAAGCTTGACGGAACCGACAAGGTTGAAAATGCATATATCACCGATATTGTGTCAGAAAATGTGATAGAATACGGAACGAGGACCGTTTCCCTTAACTCCATCAAGCTGCTCGGACGCGGGGCAAAGGGAACCAGGATCAAGGGTTAGAAAGGACGCGTATGAGAGTTATCGCGGGCGAATGCAGGTCAATGCCACTCAAGACTCCTGCAGGTGAAGATATAACAAGACCCACACAGGATATAATCAAAGAGACTTTGTTTAATATCCTTCAGGGTGATATTGCAGGATCTGTGATGATCGATCTCTTTGCAGGAAGCGGACAGATAGGCATAGAGGCTCTCAGCCGCGGTGCCAGGAAGGTCTATTTTATCGATAACGGCAGGGAGCCCATCAAATGCATCACTGACAATGTCGCTTTTACTAAGATGACGGACAAGTCAGTCATCCTTAAAGCCGATGCGGTTTCCGGTCTTCAGTCGGTATTTGAGAAGCATATAGACATCATCTATATGGATGCCCCCTACAAGAAAGGGTATGAGAAGAATGTGCTCAAGCAGCTGTCCTATATGAAGTACTGTGACAGCGACACCCTTATCATCATAGAGGCTGACAAGAATGATGATTTCAGTTATACTGAAGAAGTCGGTTTTGAAGTGATCAGGAGAAAGGAATACAAGGGCAATATGCATCTGTTTCTCCGTAAGATCGATAAGAACTGATACTTAAGGATTACGATACCGGATTAACGTTTAAAACAGGTGGATCATATGAACAGAGCATTATATCCCGGCAGCTTTGATCCCATGACTTTGGGGCATCTTGACATCATCAGAAGAGCATCTCTAATGTTCGATGAACTCATAGTTGCGGTACTCGATAACACGCAAAAGACTCCGTTGTTTTCAACTGATGAACGTGTTAAAATATTGCAGGAAGCGACTAAGGATATGCCCAATGTCAAGGTCGATTATTTCAGGGGACTGACGGTTGATTACTGTCTTCAGAACAACCTTCACATAATGGTAAGAGGTCTGAGGGCTGTCACCGATTTTGAGTATGAACTTCAGATCGCTCAGACCAACAGGAAGATCTCCGATAATCGTGTTGATACGGTATTCCTGACTACAGATCTTCAGTATTCTTACCTGAGTTCTTCAACAGTCAAGGAGATTGCCAAGTATGGCGGGGATGTAAGTCATTCCGTTACTCCGTATGTTGAAGAAGCGCTCAGAGCAAAATATTCTAAATAAAGCTGAGGGAAACCAATGGAAAGAAAAATGGAAAGCCAGATCTTCGGTGTTATCGACGAACTTGAAGCTTATATCTCTGAATGTAAGCCAAAGCTTCTTTCAAGCACAGATATCATCTGTGAGAAGGACGTGATCCAGAATTACATTGATGAGCTTAGAAGAAAAGCTCCCGAAGAGATCGCAAGATATCAGAAGATCATCAGCAATCAGGACAGCATTCTCGATAATGCAAGAAAAATGGCTGACGGTCTCATTGAGAAGGCTACTGCTCAGACGGATGAAATGCTCAGCCAGAATGAGATCATGAAGAAGGCATATCAGCAGGCTGAAGCCGTTACCAGACAGACCATGGCAGAGGCTCAGAATATCCTTGATAATGCCACCAATGAAGCCAATGCGTGCAGAGAAGCCGCTATGGAATATATGGAAGATGTCATGAACTATGTAGAGGGACTTCTTTCATCATCCAGCAGAACCGTCTCAGACCAGTATGATTCGCTTCTTAACGCTCTGAGTTCCAAGCTCCAGGCTGTAAAGAGCGATCATGATTCCCTCAGGGCATCAAGATCAGGTAAGACACAGGAGACTTCCGAAGAATCATCAGGTCCGAATGTAAGTACGGTTTATCCTGATTCAGACAAGGAATGATAAAAAGCCGGCTTGAATAAAGCCGGTTTTTTTCTTGATGAATTGCAAGGATACACCTGTATAAGTTCCATTTCACAAGATACAAAACATGATATGAAAAAAACTAAAATATTCAGGGGCAAAAAATTAATATTTCTACTGATACTCTGTATCATAGTTCCATCATTAAATGTCAGGGCACAGGAGAGAGTATTTCCCAAGGATAACGACCTTGTCATAGTCATCGATCCCGGTCATGGCGGAACCGATACAGGTACCCAGGGCGGAAGGATACAGGAAAGATTCATGAATCTTATAACCGCCCAGGCTCTTGTCAACAGACTCAATCAGTACGAAGGCGTTACGGTATACATGACCAGGTTCGACAACGATACCACTTTGAGTCTTACCGAAAGAGCTGTATATGCCAAGTCGGTGGATGCGGATTTTGTATTCAGCATTCATTATAATGCCTGCGTTCTGCATGACAGATTCGGCATAGAGACCTATACATCAAGGATCTCACCCTACAATGCCTACGGTTACCAGTTCGGTGATCTTCTCATGAAGAAATATGAGAGTCAGTACGGCATTTTCCCCAGAGGGGTCAAGACAAGAAAGGGACTGAGGACAGAGGGAGATTACTATACGATCATCTCAGCTAATATATACAGGGATATCCCGGCAGTCATCATTGAACATTGCTTTGCAGACGGAGTAGTTGATGCGCAGCATACAATGTCCGACGACCAGTTCAGATCATACGGCGAAACGGATGCCGATGCGATCGCAGAATTTTTCGGATTAAAGAGTACGGTACTGGGTATCGATTATTCGGGGTATTCGGATAATCTCTGCTATGCAGATCCTGCATCATTCAATGATCAGACCTACGAAGACAGGACGAACCCGGAGAATGTATCTGTTTCCCTCGTTTCCATAGATCCTGTTTCATGCAGTGTCACAATACACGTTGAGGGTTCCGATTCGGACGGAATGATGCTGTATTATGCTCTTTCAACCGATGGAGGATGGACCTGGGAACCGCCTGAAGTGTGGCCTTCAGCTAATGCTCTTACGGGGACATACGACTCTTCCTTTGACCTTACGATCCCCTTCGAAAGCGGAGACAGACCTTCCATAGTCATCAAGGGATATAACAGATATGATGGTTATCTTAAGTCCAACCAGATCACATTCGTAGACAGATTTAACGGGCAGGATATGCCATTATACAGAGTCTGAAGATCTTAACAGCCCATCATAACATACAGCTGTCACAGTCCGCATAAATCAATTGCTCAGTCGGTCTGCAGGACCCGCTGCACAGCAGCCTTTGGAGGTAATATGAAATACATTGCGCTCATTACAGGTGCTTCATCAGGCATCGGACGTGAATTCGTATATGCCATAGATCAGAGCATGGACAGCATTGATGAGATCTGGCTTGTTGCCCGCAGAAAGGACAGACTTGAAGAGGTATCCCAAAGACTCCGTCACCATACCAGGATAATCTGCGGTGACCTTGCAGGAAGGATCACCGTAAACCGTATTGCCGCACACCTTAAGAATGATAAATGCAGGGTCAGATTCCTTGTAAACGCTGCAGGAT
The DNA here is from genome assembly GCA_902761225.1 of uncultured Lachnospiraceae bacterium. GTDB lineage: Bacteria > Bacillota > Clostridia > Lachnospirales > Lachnospiraceae > AC2028. Next base: position 64,916 of record CACWJQ010000003.1, read on the forward strand.
ACGGAATACTGGGTGATTTCGATAAAGGGGACAGGAGAGATGAGACCGGTATGTGCGATATTAATGTAAGAGCGCTTACCGACCTTACCCATGTGTGCATCCCTTATATGAGCAAGGGTTCCAGGATCATTAATCTTGCTTCAAGTGCGGCATTTGTACCTCAAACAGGATTCTCGGTATATGCTGCGACCAAGGCATATGTACTCAGCTTTTCAAGATCACTTAATTCCGAGCTTAAAGTAAAGGGCATATATGTTACCGCTGTCTGCCCCGGCCCCGTCAGGACGGAATTCTTCGAGATCGCAGAGAAGAATGGCAGCAAGACCTTATCCCTCAAGAAAATAGCCATGACAACACCACAGAAGGTTGTAAAGTGTGCATTAAGGGATTCTTATAACAAAAAAGAGATATCCGTTCCCACATTCATAATGAAAATGTTCCGCATCATGTGTAAGGTGCTGCCTCATAAAGCAATAATCGCCGCTACATCAATGATCTATAAATAAAATGAAGATTTCCAGACTATTTTCATACGAACAATATAAAGGCACATATCTGTATCTTGATACACAGAGGAAATATGAGATTGCACGTACGGTGCTGTATTTTCTGCTCTCATTCGGAATGTTTTTCGCAGGATACTTTGCAACAGGCACCAAGATCAATCTTCTTACAGTCGTAGCCGTACTGGGTATGCTTCCCGCATCAAAGAGCCTTGTCTCCGTCATCATGTTCTGCCGCTACAAAAGCTGCCGAGAGGAATTTGAAACAGATGTGCTTAATGCCTATGACATGATATTTACTTCCGAGAAGATCAATTATCCCGTGGGTCATCTCTGCGTATCAGGAGGATGTATAGTAGGCTATTCGGAGAGAAAGGATTTCAATGAGAATTCATTCAAGGATCATGTGTCATCCATTCTTTCAGCCGAGAAGATAGAAGGTATGACCATCAAGATCTTTACCGATAAGGCTTCATATATTTCAAGGATCAGGTCCCTCGTATCATCCGACAAAAAAGACCGGGCGGCAATGACCGTCCTCAAGCAGATAGTACTCTGATGAAGAAGATCACCGTTACAGAAGAATATTCTTCCCAGCGCCTCGATAAGTATCTTAAGAGGCTTCTTCCCGCATGTCCCGGAAGCCTTCTCTACAAGCAGCTTCGCAAGAAAAATATAACACTGAACGGGTCTAAAGCTGATGGAAGTGAATCGTTGAAAACCGGTGACACGGTGGAGATATTTTTCTCGGATGAGACATTTGAAAAGTTTTCACAGACAGAAGATCAGAATCTTTCCCGTTACGTGAATGCATATAAAACTCTGGGGCATATGGACGTTGTCAGTGAAAAGGATGACTTTATAGTATTCAATAAGCCTGCAGGAATACTCTCCCAGGGTGATAACAGCGGGGCATATTCAGTTAATGATTATCTTATAGGTTATCTCCTGAATAGCGGTGCTGTTAACGAAGAAAGCCTCAAAACAGTAAAGCCCTCCATATGTAACAGACTGGACAGAAATACATCCGGTCTTATCATATGTTCCAAGAATCTTAAGGGAGCAAGGCTTATAAATGATCTTTTCCATGACAGGAATGTCACAAAATATTATCTTGCGCTTTGCCTCGGAAGGTTCGATAAAGAAGGCATACATACAGCATATGTCAGGAAGGATGAGAAGGATAACAGACTGATATTTACGGATGATAAGAATTCGGCAGAGATAAAGAATGGGTTTGAAGTTATTGAAGCTACAGAGAACCTTTCGCTTCTGAAGGTACACCTCTATACGGGAAAGAGCCACCAGATAAGGGCTCATCTTTCCCAGCTTGGATTTCCCATAACAGGAGACCCCAAGTACGGCGGAAATAAGGGAAAATACAGAGCCGGACGCCAGATGCTTCATGCTTACAGCCTTCAGCTTACAGGAAGTCCCGATCATAAGGATATGATCTTCACTGCTAAGGTGCCTTCCGACATGGCATCCATATGCAAAAGGGAATTCGGAGAGGATTGGGAGCTTAAGATATGACCACATGGAAATCAAGAGGTCTCAGAGGCTCAACACTTGAGGATCTCATAAACAGATCAAATGAAAAATACGAAGAGTCGGGACTTGCCCTTGTACAGAAGATCCCTACTCCCATAACCCCCATCACCATCGACAAGGCTACCAGGCATATCACTCTGGCGTATTTTGACCAGAAGAGTACTGTGGACTATATAGGAGCGGTACAGGGCATCCCCATCTGTTTTGATGCCAAGGAATGCGCAACCGACACCTTCTCGCTTCAGAACATTCATGCCCATCAGGTGGAATTCATGAAAAAGTTCGAAAAGCAGGGCGGTATAGCATTCTTTCTGATCTATTTTACCGGAAGGGATGAACTGTATTATCTTCCTCTTCAGATGCTGGAGTTCTTCTGGGACAGAGCCCGGAGCGGCGGACGAAAGTCCTTCAGACATGATGAATTAAATCCCGATTATATAATCCCTGAAAATCCCGGGATCCCTGTTCCGTATCTGGACAAAGTCAATCAGGATCTCTCAGACAGACCGGATGAGTAGCATGTGCTTCAGGATGATAGCAAGGCGCTTTCCAGCCATGACCAGTGTGGAGCAGTCTTTTCACGATTCACTATGTAGATAGAAATAGTGTAATCGTAACCCAAAAAATCTGTACTGGCTATGGTTACGGTAAAATATGTATTTTCCGTTTTTACGGTTTCCTTTGTTTCCTCTTCCCCGCTGTCAAGATAGGCCTGTATAGTCCTGTCGATCACACTCAGGTCAAGAGTTTCGTCTTCGTAGGTTTCGTTAATGATCTTTTTGATGAATTCAATATCGTCATCCTTATAGAGTGACATGTCCATAAAGATAAACTCATCCTCAAGCTTTACGGCATCAGAGCAGGTAAAACCGTATCTTATCCTGGAACTCCTGAAACTGTCATCTGCTACAAAATAATCCAGATGATCATATTCATTCCCATAGGTATCCTGATAGAATCCCATAGGAGATAAGACAGCATCCTTTTTCGCAACATAAGAATCAATATCATTCAGATACACATTGTATCTTGCGGATCCGATGTTAAAAAGCTTTGCGAATACGCACAGATACAGGACTATCTTGACAATGAATATGACAGATATAAATCCGTTTGAAGTCCGGTGAGCGGAAGCTGCATCGTATTTAGCGTAAGACTCAGGAATGGTAAATTCCTCATCACATGATCTTTTTTCATTGTAGCCTGTGTAGAATGTTCCTTTTTCGTGAATGGAATCGGAAGTTCTGCATCCTGTCAGAACTTTCCTGACCCTGCCGCTTCCTTTTGCGATCATTTTATCTGTCTTAGCAATGATTTTAGAGTATCTGCCATTTACTCTTTTATTCAGATGGGTGTCCGATTCGAATATATATGCTTTGGTTGTCTTTACGCGGACCTTCTGCTTTACAAAATAGAATTTATCATTATCTCTGACATATACCTTCTTCCGGCCCGTATTACGGATGAGGATACAAAGGATAAGACTAAGCAGGAGATAAATAGCCATAAGGTCTGCGAACATCATCAGATAAATACCGACATCGATAAAACCGAACAAAGGATACCGGTCTCCAAGAAGGGCTATCACCAGAGGGATGATGCCCATCAGTACAATAACATCCATGATCGCCGTAAGAAAAAGCGCAGAGAAAAAAGCGATCATTTTGTATTTTCTATGCCCCTCATCAGGAAAATAATATTCTCTTACTGCTTTGCTTTCTTCAGAGCCTTCACCATCTGTATAAATACCCGGTGATGCTTCTTTGCCAAAATAAACTGATTCCATGATCTGCCCTTATTATCGTTGAGATATATATCCGAAACCCAAAATACTGTATAATATAACACTGTTGACAGTTTATGCATTGGTCTGTATAATTCACTATGTTAGCAAATTAGCACATTAGCATAGTAAAGCGTTAAACAAACATCAAAATCCAAAATGTATTGTAACATAAATAAGTTATTAAGAGGAAACACATGGACAAATTCAGAAACAATCTGCTTCATACTCCGGACGGAGTAAGAGACATATACGGTAGGGAGTATGAGAATATCAAATATGTAAGAAAGACCATCGCTGATGTGATCTCTTCATATGGATATACCGATATCCAGACACCTTCCTTCGAATATTTTGATGTCTTTTCCAAGGAAGTGGGAACGATCCCATCGAGAGAGCTATATAAATTCTTCGACAAGGAGAATGAAACCCTGGCACTGAGACCGGATTTCACCCCTTCAATCGCAAGATGCGCAGCCAAGTATTTTATGGATGAGACCAATGTTCTCAGGTTCTCTTACATCGGTTCAACCTTTCAGAACATTTCATCACTTCAGGGAAAATACTCGGAAGTCACTCAGGAAGGTGCAGAGCTGATAGGGGATGAGACGGTATACGGTGATGCAGAGATGGTATCGCTCCTCATCGAATGTCTGCTTAAAACAGGGCTTGAGAACTTCAGGATCTCCATTGGCGAGGTTGACTATTTCAAGGGCCTTTGCCGGGAAGCAGATCTTTCCTTTGAAGATGAGCATGAACTGAGAGATTACATATCATCCAAGAATCCCATCGCAGCATCCAAGCTCCTTGAATCACTTGACATAAGCTCGGAGATGAAGGATAAGCTGCTGATGATAACGGATACTTTTGCAGATCACAGTATGCTTTCCGAGATTGCAGCAAATGCAGGGAATGAACTTTCTGCAAAGGCCATCGAAAGACTAAGCCGTCTGTACGATCTGCTCAAGATAAGAGGATATGATAAGTACGTGGCATTTGATCTCGGAATGCTTTCAAAGTATCAGTATTATACAGGGATCGTCTTCAAGGCATTTGCCCTTGGCAGCGGATCATCCATCGCAACCGGCGGAAGATACGATACACTGCTTTCGTATTTTGGCAAGAATGCTCCCGCTGTAGGATTTGTCATCCTGCCTGACGAAGTGGAGAAGCTCCTTGAAAGACAGGGAATCGAATTCCCCGGAGAAGAGACCATATCAGAGATCTTCTTTGACCCCAATGACCCCGGAAAATATGAAATGGCACTTGAGATGGCCGATAACATCCGTAAACGTGGTGGAAGAGCTGTTCTCAAAGCGGAGGAAGTATGAATACCTATGATGATTATCTGACGTTTGCTCTCGGAAAGGGCAGACTTTCCAATAAGACAATGGATCTTCTCGAACAGATCGGTATCACCTGTGATGAGATGAAGGATCCCTCATCAAGAAAGCTTATCTTCACCAATGAAGAGCATAAGATGAGATTCTTCCTTGCAAAGGGTCCCGATGTTCCGACTTATGTTGAATACGGTGCAGCCGATATCGGTGTGGTAGGAAGGGATACGATCCTTGAAGAGAACAGGAATGTATACGAGGTTCTGGATCTTGGATTCGGAAAATGCAGGATGTGTGTATGCGGTCCCCAAAGCAGCGCAGAAAAGCTCCTGCATCATGAGAGGATCAGAGTGGCAAGTAAATATCCCGTCATTGCCAGGGAGTACTTTAACAACCAGAAGAACCAGACTGTTGATATCATCAAGCTGAACGGATCTGTAGAGCTTGGTCCCATAGTCGGCCTTGCAGATGTTATCGTTGATATTGTAGAAACAGGCTCCACCCTTAAGGAAAACGGCCTGGCTGTTTTAGAGGAGATCGTACCTCTTTCAGCAAGGATGATAGTCAACCCTGTCAGCATGCAGCTTAAGAATGAACGTATCAGAGAACTGGTACTTAAGCTCAAGGAACTCATCTGACAGTACATGTTATAGATCAGCGTAAAAACGCGAAAGGATAGAAAATGAAAATAGTAAAGCTTTCACCTGAATCAATTCAGGAAATTACCGGATCACTGCTTAAGAGATCCCCTTCGCAGTATACCGAATACGAAGATACTGTAAATGATATTCTTAAGAATATCAGAGAAAACCGTGATAAAGCACTTTTTGAATACACCTCCAAATTCGACGGATTCACCCTTACTCCCGATAATATCAGGGTTACAAAGTCCGAGATCGAAGAAGCTTATACAAAGCTTGATCCGGAGTATATAGAGGTTATCAGGAAAGCTGCCGCCAATATAAGTGATTTCCACAAAAAGCAGCTCCGCAACAGCTGGTTCGAGACCAAGCCGGACGGAAGTCTTCTTGGAATGAAGATAACTGCTATCGAAAAGCTGGGTGTCTATGTCCCGGGCGGAAAGGCAGCATATCCTTCATCCGTTCTCATGAACATCATTCCCGCAAAGGTTGCCGGAGTTGACCGCATAATCATGTGCACCCCTCCCGGCAAAACAGGAGTCATAGATCCGGGAACCCTCGTTGCAGCAGATATCGCAGGAGCCGATGAGATCTACAGGGCAGGAGGAGCTCAGGCTATCGGATCGATGGCTTTTGGAACGGAGAGCATCCCTAAGGTAGATAAGATAACAGGCCCCGGCAATATATTCGTAGCTCTTGCCAAAAAGGCTGTCTACGGATTTGTAAGCATCGATTCCATAGCAGGTCCCTCCGAGGTTATGGTACTTGCTGACGAGACCGCCAATCCCCGTTATGTTGCAGCCGATCTCTTAAGCCAGGCAGAACACGATGAACTTGCAAGTGCCATACTCGTCACCACGGATGAGAAGCTTGCAGATGCCGTTAATGCACAGATAGAGGAGTTCCTTAAAACACTTTCACGTGCAGAGATAATCCGTAAGTCACTTGATAATTACGGATATATCCTTATCGCATCCGATCTTGATGAAGCAATAGATACGGTTAATTCCATAGCATCGGAACACCTTGAGATCCTTACAAAGAATCCTTTTGAGACCATGTCCAGAGTAAGAAATGCAGGAGCTATTTTCCTTGGTGAGTATTCATCAGAGCCTCTCGGTGATTATTTTGCAGGCCCCAATCACATTCTTCCCACAAATGGAACCGCAAGATTTTTCAGTCCTGTTAATGTTGATGATTTCATTAAGAAGAGCTCTGTTATATACTATACCAAGGAAGCTCTCACAAGAGATCACGAAGCAATCGAGCTTTTTGCGAAGAACGAAGGACTTACCGCTCACGCAAACAGCATACACGTCAGATTTGAATAAAGGAGCATAAAATGGCAGTATCCAGGAAAAAAACAACCGGCGCTGCAGGCAGCAAAAGAACCGCTGCGGTTGCCAGAAAAACCGGAGAGACCGATATCAGGATCAGGCTGGATATAGACGGTACCGGAAAAAGCAATATCAATACCGGAATAGGCTTTTTCGACCACATGCTTTCAGCATTTTCCAAACACGGATTCTTCGACCTTGAGTGCGCAGTAAAGGGAGATCTGTATGTTGACGGACATCACAGCGTTGAAGACTGCGGGATAGTTCTCGGAGAAGCCATTAAAAAGGCGGTCGGAGAGAAGAAGGGCATAAACAGATACGGTTACTTTATCCTTCCCATGGATGAGGTTCTTGTCCTTTGCAGCCTTGATCTTTGCGACAGACCATTCCTCGGTTTTGAATATGAATATAAGGTTCCCATGATAGGAGAACTCGATACCGAACTTGTCAGGGAATTCTTCTATGCCGTCAGTTACTCAGCCGGCATGAACCTGCACTTTAAGGTACTTTCAGACGGCAATGCACACCATGTCACAGAAGCGATGTTCAAGGCTTTTGCCAAGGCTCTGGATATGGCTACAAGTACCGACAGACGTATTGACGGAGTGCTTTCAACGAAAGGAGCTCTTTGATGTTCGCCAGAAAATTCTTACCCTGCATATATCTTAAGAACGGAAGTGCAATAACATCCGAAGAAGATGAGACCATAATCGAAGCAGATGCCTATTCCCTTGCAATGAAATTCTGCAGGGACGGAGCGGATGGCATCATTATATATGACCTGTCTGCCGGCATGGGGGACATAGCCCACGAAGAAGCGCTCAGGATCATCAGGGCGATATGCGGGGACAGCGAGGTGCCTGTATACGCAGGCGGTAATATCAGGAGACTTGAAGATGTCAAGAAACTGATATATGCGGGATGTTCCAAGGTCATCCTCGATTATGACGAGGATGTCAATATTCTGCTCACCTCAGCAGCTTCAGGCAGGTTCGGAAGGGACAAGATAGTTGCAGCCGTATCATATCCCCAGACCGTTATAAGGAATATCGAATCCCTTGACAGAAGCCTTCTTATAGGAACTGATACGAATTACCATTCGGGCGATAAGCGTGATACCGGCAAGATCAGCGGTATCGCAGAGGAATATGTATCGGAGATACTTCTTAAGAACATTCATGCTCTTGACCTTATCGAAGCCGAGATAAAGCTTCCCATCATTATAAGTGCAGGGGATCTTGCTCTTAATAAGATCATCGATTTTCTCAAGAAGGATACCGTTTCCGGTGTCACCGGCAATGTGATCTCGCTTAATTCAGCGGAGATCTCATCCATCAAAAAGATCGCATCGGAAAATGGCATATCGGTAAGAAAACTTGAGAGTAAGTTAAAGTGGTCCGAACTTAAAAAGGGCCCCAATGATCTTATTCCCGTCATAGTCCAGGATTACAAGAATGATGAAGTACTGATGCTTGCTTACATGAATGAGGAAGCATTCCTTAACACCATCTCCACAGGCATGATGACCTATTATTCAAGAAGCCGTGAAGAGCAGTGGGTCAAGGGTGAGACAAGCGGACATTATCAGTATGTTAAGAGTCTTACCGCCGATTGTGACAAGGATACCATCCTTGCCAGAGTATCACAGGTGGGAGTTGCCTGTCACACAGGTGCAAGAAGCTGCTTCTTTAACGAGATCACCGGAACAGAGGAAGAGCAAAATGCCAACCCCAATCAGGTATTCGAGAAAGTCTATGGTGTGATCATGGACAGAAAGCAGCATCCCAAGGAAGGCTCCTATACCAATTACCTCTTTGACAAGGGCCTGGATAAGATACTGAAGAAATTCGGTGAGGAAGCTATTGAAACCGTCATTGCCTCCAAGAATTCCGATAAGCATGAGATAGTTTACGAGATAAGCGATCTTCTTTACCATATGATGGTTCTCATGGCTGAGAAGGATATCACATGGGATGAAGTCACAAGAGAACTGGCGGACAGATAATGAACCGGGACGGATTATTTTTATCCAACGACATACTGATGTCGGTGGAAAAACCTGAAAGATATATCGGACACGAAGTTAATTCATGCATAAAGGACCCTGAAGATATCAGGGTCCGCTTTGTAATGTGTTTTCCTGATGTATATGAGATAGGTATGAGCCATCTGGGGATCCAGATCCTTTACGATATGTTCAACTCATTCCCGGATGTATGGTGTGAACGAGTATATTCTCCGTGGGTTGATCTGGACAGGATAATGAGAGAGAAGAACATCCCTCTATTCTCGCTTGAATCCCAGAGACCTGTGCGTGAAGCCGATTTCTTAGGTATAACCATCCAGTATGAGATGTGCTATACGAACATTCTCCAGATACTCGATCTTTCCCACATACCTCTTACAGCCACGGAAAGAACCTGGGACGATCCCATCGTAATCGGTGGGGGACCATGCTCCTACAACCCCGAACCCATAGCGGAGTTTTTTGATATTTTTTACATTGGCGAGGGAGAGACAAGATACAGAGAGCTTTTAGACCTTTATGAAGAATCAAGAGATGCCGGTATTTCAAGAGAAGAGTTCCTCTATAAGGTATCTCAGATTCCGGGACTTTATGTGCCTTCACTTTATGATGTCCAATATAACGATGATCTTACGATAAAAAGCTTTACTCCTGTACGTGAAGGAGTACCCGCTAAGATCAAAAAAGAAGTGGTAAAGGATCTTGATGACACATATTATCCCAAGAGTCCTGTAGTCCCCTATATCCGTTGTGTACAGGACAGAGTGGTTCTTGAGATAATGAGAGGCTGCATAAGAGGATGCAGATTCTGTCAGGCAGGAGAGCTTTACAGACCGGTTAGGGAAAGAAGCGTTGACAGGCTGCTTGAAACAGTTTATCAGATGCTTGATTCAACAGGTTATGAAGAGGTATCTCTTTCATCACTTTCTTCCAGCGATTATACACATCTTCCCGAGCTTCTTGATAAGCTGATAGTTGAATGTGAAAAGAGAAAAGTCAATATCACCTTACCGTCCCTCAGGATCGATGCTTTCTCCCTTGATGTAATGAACAAAGTCGAAGACATCAAGAAGACATCGGTTACCTTTGCTCCGGAAGCGGGCTCCCAGAGACTCAGGGACGTTATAAACAAGGGCCTTACCGAAGAAGATATCCTGTCAGGCTCGGCACAGGCCATAAAGGGCGGATGGACCAAGTTCAAATTCTATTTTATGCTGGGACATCCTTTTGAAACAGACGAGGATATAGAAGGGATAGGAGATCTCGCCAATAAGGTTGCTGCTGAATTCTTCGAACTTGTTCCCAGAGACCAGCGCAAGAACGGTCCCATATCCATAACCGTAAGTACATCGTTTTTTGTTCCCAAGCCATTTACAGCTTTCCAGTGGGCACCACAGTGTACACAGGATGAATTCATCAGAAAGGCCTATGTATGCCGCGGAGGCATTTCTTCCCAGCTTAACCAGAAGCGTATCCACTACAACTGGCACGATGCTGACACAAGTGTCATTGAGGCTCTTCTTGCAAGAGGAGACCGGAAGGTTGCGGATGTAATAAAGCGTGTATATGAAAAGGGCGGTATCTACGATGCATGGTCCGATTATTATTCACATGCAAGATGGATCGAAGCACTTGATGAATGCGGACTGAGTCTTGATTTCTATGCTTACAGGGAAAGAAGCGAAAGTGAGATATTCCCCTGGGATTTCATAGATATCGGAGTCAGCAAGAGATTCCTTTATAACGAATATACAAAGGCAAAGCAGGGTATCATAACCCAGAACTGCCGTGCAAAGTGTAACGGATGCGGTGCTGCGGTTTTCGATGCGGGAATCTGTCCACATGCAGCCATATGATGACGGAGGTTAAAATGGACGACAAGATCAAGATACTTCTTACCGGCAAACACAATGTCATAATAAATGATTTCTTTACACATCTTTCCGACGATTTTGACATGCTCACCACGTCCTTTATTTATGCTGACATAGTCAAGCATATCGAACTGTTTCATCCGGATATATTTATCATCTGTCTGAACGGTGAGAAGAGTGATGAGCTTAACATCCTGACTGAGCTTAAGAGAATGCTCACAAGGGAAGCGGTAACTGTTTTTATCGTCGGGTCCCATGAAGACTGCCAGCTCTTCAATGATACCGTGATCTATCTTGCTGAAGAATCCTTCGAAAAGCCCATTTCCATAGACAGGATAAAGCAGGGCATTCTGAAATATATGAGAAACAGGGAAAACAAACTCGCGGAAGAGGCAGATCTGCAGAAAGCTCTTGACCATGTCAAGGAAAGCGAACGGCGCAAGCATATTCTCATTATCGATGACGATCCCATAATGCTCAAAGTCGTCAAGGAACACCTTCATGATAAGTATGATGTTGCAACCGCGATAAATGCCAAGGTGGCATATAAGTTCCTTGAATCAAAGAAAACCGATATGATACTGCTGGATTATGCAATGCCTGGTGAAGACGGTCCCATGGTATACGGCAATCTGAGACAGAGACCTGAGCTTGCCAATATTCCCATCGTATTTCTCACAGGTGTGTCTGACAAGACCAAGATAACAGCAGCACTTACCCTTAAGCCTCAGGGATATCTTCTCAAGCCTATAGATAAAGAAAGACTATTAGGTACGATAGAAAAATTTATCGGATAAAAAGGCATAAGTCTATGGAACATCACATTTATCTAACCGATCTTATCTCTTCGGATATGCTGAAGGATTATCAGGATTCCATAACCGGATACACCGGAATGGCATCCGTGATCCTTGACGATGTTCTTAATCCGGTTACAGTTCCAAGCGGATTCAAAGGTGAATTCGTGAATAAAATATCCACAGAGGCTTCCAAAGATGAGAGCATCAGAAATCTGAGAAAATGCGCGGATGAAGTACTTACCAAAAGGCGTCTTCGCAACTTTGAATCAGACCATGGTCTTGTCTTTTTTATCGTTCCCTTTATTGCCGAAAAATATGCTTCCGGTGTGCTCATAGGAGCGTTTATTTCCGAAGAGATAAAGGACAGATCCGCAAGGGATTTCTTCAGCAATATATTTGAAGACCCGGGAAAGCTTGTTTTTCCTTCGGTAAGTATTTTTAAATATACTGTATTCTTAAATTCAATGAGCGATATCCTTACCAGAATCGCGATCAGCAGATACAGGGCTCTTAAGTCCGAAATGGATTCCTTCATTAACGCAGGTAAGCTTGAAAATAAGGCAGATCAGCTTAAAAAGACCATCAACCTCAGATCAGACTTTCTTGCCAACATGAGCCATGAGATAAGGACACCTATGAATGCCATCCTTGGCATGACAGAGATGGCCATGAGAGAAGAGGTGACTCCTTCCGTAAGACAGTATCTGCACCAGATAAAATCAAGCGGATCTGCACTTCTTGGTATCATTAACGATGTTCTTGATTTCAGCAAGATCGATTCAGGCAAGATGGATATCATTGATGCAGAGTATGGACCTCTGTCGATCTTCTATGATACAGCAGGAATAATATCAACAAGAATAGGCGATAAGAATATAGAACTTGTTCTCGATATAGTTCCGGATCTTCCCTGCAGACTGTCAGGCGATGCAAAACGTATAAGACAGGTGCTGATCAACCTTGCCGGCAATGCAGCCAAATTCACCAACAAGGGCCAGGTTCTTATCAGCGTGGGATACGAAGACCTTGATGCCGATAATATCAACTTTAAGGTAAGCGTACGTGATACGGGAATAGGAATCAAAAAAGAAGATCTTGGTAAGATATTCGAATCCTTCCAGCAGGTGGATTCCAAGAGAAACAGAAATGTTGAAGGAACAGGTCTTGGGCTTGCGATATGCAAGAGACTTGTGGCACTTATGAACGGGACTCTTACCGTTGAGAGCGAATATGGAAAGGGAAGTGTTTTTTCATTTACCCTTCCACAGAAAACCGTTGACCGCACTCCTGCAATATCGGTCCACGAACCGGACAATGTCATGGCGGCAGGTTTCTTCGGAAACAGATATATCGCAAGACAGTTCTTTAAGGACACCTCAAGACTAGGTGTGTTTTCATGTGCGCTTGCACATATTTCCGATTTCGAAGATATGCTGGATAATTATTCCGACATCATCAGCACAAGGCAGCTTTATTTTTTCTACGATACGTCACATAAATCCGCGCTTCTGGACCGGGTTATAGCAGATAACCCCTCCATAAATTTTATTGAATTTACCGACTTTGGTTCATCAGCAAAAAGCAAAAAGAAGAATCTTCGTCTCCTTAAAAAACCGCTGTCATCAGCTCTTATCAGCATGGCTCTCAACAAAGAAGATCTTCATAACAATATATCGGATGAGTCATTTGAATTTGATTTTATCGCTCCCGATGCACATGTACTTATTGTTGATGACAATGAAGTTAATCTGAATATTGCGGAAGGACTTCTTGAACCCCTTAAGATGCAGATAACAAGGGCATCCGGCGGTAAGGAAGCATTGGATCTTATCAACAATAATATGTATGATCTTATCTTCATGGATCATATGATGCCTGAGATCGATGGCGTGGAGACCACAAGAGTCATCAGAAGGATGTACAAGAATTACTATGAGGTTCCCATAATAGCTCTTACTGCAAATGTTGTTGAAGGTACCAGGGAAATGTTCCTCTCGGAGGGAATGAACGATTATGTGCCAAAGCCCATTGAAGTTCAAACCCTCGTTAATATGGTAAAAAAATGGCTTCCCATTGAGAAGATACAAAAGGCCTTCGATGTCGAGGAAATGATAGAATCCGATGATGAGCTTGATATCGATGATCTGGGAGACCTGGATACGCATGCAGCTGTCAAGCTTCTCGGCAGTGTCAGCCTTTACAGAAAATTACTTGAAGACTATCTGAAATCCATACCTTCAAGAGCCGCCTCAATACAAAAAGCTCTTGATTCATCCGACTGGCCCGCATATACGGTTGAAGTTCATACTCTTAAGAGCCTGTCCAAACAGATAGGCGCAGCTGAACTCGGGATCATGGCATCTGAACTGGAAAAGGCCGGCAATGACAGAAATACCGCTTTTCTCAGAGAGTATACAGAGCCTATGCTTTCAAAGTACAGACAGTATGAGACACTTCTTGAAAGAGCTCTTCATAACGGACAACCCGAAGATAATGCAGTGGACGAAAAGAATAAATCCCTGGCTGAAGCTTCCGTGATGATGAAGCTTTTCGATTCAATGAATGAAGCTCTCGGAGATCTTGATGTCGACCGGATGGAAAATGTTGTCGCAGAACTTGATAAATACAGGTTTGACGAAGAACAGAATGCACTGCTTAACAGGCTCAGAACCGAAGTTGCCAATATCGATATCGATAAATGCGACCAGATAGTTGATGAATGGAAAGCCCTTATTCAGGGAGGTGTATAAAATGAGCAGAACATATTCTCTCGGAATACTATTTAAGGATAATGCCGCAAGCGGTCTTACACATGACTATTTTGCCGGCATACTTAACAGCTTTAAGAATAAGGCAGAAGAGCTGGGATATGAGATAACCTTCATCAACCCGGATAAGATACATGGAGGCAGATCACTTCCGGATCATATAAAGGATAAAGGTATTGAAGGCGTCGGCATCATATGTACCGAACCGGGTTCCCCGGATGTTGCTGCACTGTTGGGAAGCAATATACCTATCGTATCCATAGATGAGACCTACGACGGAGTGATATCCATACTTTCCGATAATGAACAGGGCATCAGAAATCTTGTATATCATATCGCCGGAATGGGACACAAGAAGATCGCTTATATCCACGGCGATGCGGGAAGTGTTACGGACATAAGATTATCCGGATTCAGGGAAGCCTGCCGCAACTTGGGTATCGATATTCCCGAAGAATATATCAGAGAATGCAAATACAGGGATATCAAAAAAGCCTCTTTTGAAACCGAAGCTCTCTTAAGACTGCCCGATCCGCCCACATGCATAATTTACCCGGATGATTATGCAGCCATAGGCGGCATCAATATAATCAAGGCTTACGGACTTATGATACCTGAAGATATCTCAATAGCAGGATATGACGGCATCGATATCCCTTCAAGATACGATCCAAGGATCACAACAATAAAACAGGATATGGACGGGATAGGAAAAGCCGCAGCAGAGAATCTGATAATGCTTATAGAATCCCCGGGCTCAGTATCCGATAAGAAGATCGTGATCGAAACAGCACTCAGTGAAGGAAATACCGTAAGACATATTGCAGCTGATGAATAAAGAGGATGCTGCAACAAATATGACAGATGGATAATGACCATGGATTAAGAATATGACAAAGATCAGAGTAAGATTTACAAAACACGGTGCGATCCGTTATATAGGACATCTTGATGTAATGAGATATTTCCAGAAGGCCATAAGAAGAGCAGGCATTAATGTCGCCTATTCAGGAGGCTTTTCTCCACATCAGATAATGACATTCGCAGCCCCCTTAGGAGTTGGACTGGAAAGTGACGGAGAATACATGGATCTTGGCCTGGAAGATACTGCACCGGATACGACAGCCATAATGGATGCGCTTAATAAAGCTTCCGTACCGGAGATAAGGATACTGTCAGTAAGGATACTTCCGGAGGATGCAGGAAATGCAATGGCATCCGTATTTGCCTCAGCATACGAGATCACATTCTACGATGATAAAAAAGTCCTGTGTCCGGATAAAAACACGATAAAAAGGTTACTGGAAAGATGCAGTCTTCTTGAATCCATGATCTACCATAAGGAAACAAAGAAAACATCCAGAGACATAGATCTTAAAAGCTTTATATACAGTTTATATCTGAAGGATGACGATGAAGACAAACCGACTGTTTGTATGACCATCAATTCATCAAGTTCAGATTCCATAAAACCCGGTTTTGTAATGGAATACCTGTGCAGCCTTGAAGATATAAAGCTTCCTGACAATTCTCTTATGATCACCAGACTTGATATGTATACGCAAAGTGATTCAGGAGATCTTGTATCCCTTGGAGATATAGGTGTTACATCATGAGCAGACATAAGCTTCAGTCCGCCGAAAAAAATAAGGCCATGCAGCTTGAAGAGCTCAGAACATCCGAAAAAGGCAGGCTGATCATAACCACTTTAAAGGATTCAAAATTTCTCTTCCTTGTCTGTGACGGAAAGCTTAAGAGCTGTACTCTGATAGATGATGGATCCATAAATCCCGGGGATGTGGTCATAGCCCTTATCAGGGATGTGAAGAAGGACATAGGTGCATGCTTTATCGAATATGCCGAAGGCTGTGACGGATATCTTCCTCTCGATAAGATCCCGGGTGGTATAAACATCAAGCAGGGAGATCTGATCCCCGTATCCATAACCGCTCAGGCCCAGAAGGGAAAAAGAGCACGATTTACGGCACTCATTAACTATTCAAAAATCCCCGGAGGAGATGAGCTCAAAGAAAGATCAGCCCATCTTGCGAAGTTTAATTATCTGTACAGGCGGGAAAGTCGCCTTCGGGATATAATTAATAAAAACATCAAAAAAAACGAGTATTCCGAAATAGTAACAGACGATCATGACATATGTGAGCTGCTTAAAAAAGACTTTGGCACAGTAAGAGAATATACGGATACTGCCTTTCCTCTTGCCAAACTTTACAGTCTTGAGTCAGGTATTTCTGAAGCATTATCAAGACAGGTATGGCTTAAATCCGGAGGATATCTTGTATTTGATCATACTGAAGCAATGACAGTAATAGATGTCAACAGCGGTAAATATACACCATCCAGAAATACCGATAAGGAATCTGCATATCTTACAGTAAATATGGAGGCTGCTGCTGAGATCTGCAGACAGCTCAGATTAAGAAATCTGTCAGGTATAATAGTAGTGGATTTCATCAATCTCAATGATAAAAAAGATCAGGAGATATTATTAAAGCTTTTAAAAGATGAATCTGCAAAAGACCCGCTACCGGTAAGTATTGTTGACATTACCGCACTTGGACTCGTTGAGATAACGAGAAAGAAAGAGCTTCCTTCTCTGTATGAACAGATAAAGAAGCAGTAAGCACCGTCAGGCATATTGCGATCTTAAGGTACCTAAGATATATTTCGGGGGAGATATATTAGATATGTTCAGTTTATTATCCAAAACCGGGGAAGCATCCGGAATTCAAGACTGGGATACTTCGTGTTCTTTTTTGCAGGATCTTAATATAGATCAGATCCTTGACCACATAACTGAAGGCTGGGATCCCGAATGCCGTAAGATGTTCGAAGTTTTCCCGGCATCCGCTGAGGACGAAGAATACAGAAGGGCAATTTACCAAGATGTAAGGAATGAAGAAGTATATTCAGCACTTACCGAGTTCTACTATAAGATTCTTGCGCGTAATACTTATTCAGAAAAAAAAGAAAAAGCATATGAGCTTGTTCAGAAAAGGGTATGGTATCTTCGTGAGATCTTCACTTATGTCTCCTCCATAACTGCTCTGAATGATGCCTTGTTAAGATCAAGCCTTGGTTCTGCGGGACTTAAGGCACTGTCTGATTTTCTCTCAGATACCATCTCAAAAGAAGATTTCCGTACGCTGAATGATGATGTCACAGGCCTCTGGAAAGAGCTGTCAGAATTCCGCGTTATCCTGACATATGAAAAGGATCAGTTCACTCTGAAGTGCGGAACGACTGAAGCACAATTCGAGAATTTTCTCTCCGATCTTTTCCCCGGTCAGAAGAATGATTACGGCGTACCATTTTCTGACGAAGAATATTTCTCAAATCTTGAAGACTCAATCGTCAAGCTTTTTATGAAGAAGAACAAGTCCTTCTTCAAAAGACTTGAAGAATTCTGTAAGAAATATCCCACATGCTTCAACGAAGACATAGCCCGCATTGAAAAAGAGATGATATATTATCTTGCATTTGCAAGATTCCAGAAGATGATGCACACACACGGATATGATATGTGTCCCCCCAAAGCATCATCAGGTGTACTTTCCGCAAGCGGTCTGTATGATCTGGCTCTTGCACTTACAAATATGGAAACAGGGAAAAAGGTAGTTCCCAATGAGCTTTATCTGTCTGATGATGAGAGCTTCTTCGTACTCACAGGTCCCAACCAAGGCGGAAAGACAACATACGGAAGAAGCCTTGGACAGCTTGTCTATCTTGCAAAAATGGGATTCGATGTTCCTGCAGCATCCGCTGAGGTTCCATACTTTACCAATCTGTGGACACATTTTTCTGTTGAAGAAAGTCTCGAATCAGGAAGAGGCAAGCTGATGGATGAGCTTGAAAGACTGAAGCCCATTATGCATGAAAGTCAGGAGAGGGCCTTTGTTGTGATCAATGAACTTTTTACCACTGCAGCCAATTATGACGCTATTGAGATGGGAAAGAGAGTCCTTCAATATCTCATTGATAAAAAGTGTAAGGGCATATATGTAACCCATCTTGGTGAACTCACCGGGGCGTGTTCCGGGATAATAAGTCTCAGAGCGATGGTAGATGATGAAAACAAACAGACCTTTATCATAGAGAGGAATGAACCTGCAGAACTTAAGGGGATAAACAGTCAGGTCCTTAAATACAGACTTACCTATGAACAGATAAAGGAGAGATTCTCATGAATGTATACCTTCTTTTTCCCGACAGGGAATGGGCATCCACGGGTCCCTATTTCGACTGGAATAACATAACCAGGGATCTGGGACTCAATGCTCTGTTCAAAGCCGCAGGTGTCGACAGCATTACCAGAACCGGCAGCCAGGGTGCAGCACCCGGTGAGGATCCTTATATATCACATTCCGTCAAAAGGGTAATGGGAGTTCCTCTTCAGACCGCTGAGGAGATCAAATACAGACAGGATATCATCACGGACTGTTTTACAAAGCAGGCCTTTGTTGACAGGCTGTATTCTGTATCCAACCATGTACTTGATGAATGGGAAAAGCTGGGCAGAAAAAACAACTCCGCAGGAGAGACCAATACAAAACCAAAACTGATCACTGATATCAAGGTACTGAAACTCCTTACAGACGGCATTCTTGAAGTACGGACTCTGTTTGAGAAGAATAAAGAAGGTCTTAATTCTGAGGGATTTCTTGCGCTCTATGACAGACT
Source organism: uncultured Lachnospiraceae bacterium (assembly GCA_902761225.1). Classification (GTDB taxonomy): domain Bacteria; phylum Bacillota; class Clostridia; order Lachnospirales; family Lachnospiraceae; genus AC2028. Next base: position 84,234 of record CACWJQ010000003.1, read on the forward strand.
TCAGAATGAGCTGTCCGACGAGAGGGCAGAGCAGCTTGAAACACTTGTAGACAGTATGGCTTTTTTTGCAGGGCTTTCCGATGAAAAGGATAGAAACAGCTATATTGTAAAGGTGCCCAGGATCAGACTTGAATGCGGTCTTCAGGACGGACTCAAGATAGGAGATGTGAAGGTCGTTGATCTTGAAACTCTTACAGTCTCATATAACAAACAACACGGTATAGGCTCCAAGATCAGAGGCAGGATATCATCCATAAATCCGGGGGTAGTATCTCTCTACAGGGATCAGGCTATCCAGGAAGATGCTGAGGATATCGAATTCCATACCGTCAGCTATGTGTATTCCTACTGCGGCAATCTGGTCAATTCCATTGGACAGTTTTTTGACCAGCTTCACTTTCAGACTGCGTTTTACCTTGGCGTCATCAATATCAGATCACAGATGATGCAATATAAGATAGATTACTGTTTTCCCCGGGTTTCAGATGAATCCGTATTTCAATTCACCGACCTCAAGGAGATGATCCTTTCACTGGAGACAAGAGGGAAAACAGTTGCAAACAGCGGAAAGCTTGACGGAAAGCAGCTTGTGATCATAACAGGTGCCAATCAGGGAGGCAAATCAACTTTCCTCAGAAGTATCGGCACTGCACAGATCATGATGCAATGCGGAATGATGGTTGCAGCAAAACAGTATAAGAGTTCCATCCATGTCTCAGTCTTTACGCATTTTACAAGACGTGAGGACAGTGCCATGAACAGCGGACGTCTTGATGAAGAGTTAAGAAGAATGGACAGGATCATCAGTAATCTGGGAAAAGATCCGCTGATATTATTGAATGAATCTTTTGCCACCACTACCGAGAAGGATGGTTCATCAATCGCCTACGGTATAGTTAAGGCTCTCAAGGAAGAAGGTATAAAGGTTCTTACAGTAACACATCTATTATCCTTTGCCCAGCAGATGTACGAAGAATCTGCAGATGACGAAAGTGTCATATTCCTAAGTGCAGAGCATCTCGATAACGGCAGGAGAACCTTTAAGATAATACCTCACGCACCCGAGATGACCAGCTTCGGACTCGAGTTATATGATGAGATACTTGGGAAATAAACATAGCTCTACTGATGCCGGAAAGCGAAATGAACACTGACTTATAGATACAGATAAAACAGGAGAACGATCATGGAATATACAAGATCATCAGATGCCAATATCATTACCGAACAGTACATGGATTCCATCCTTATCGAGGAAAGGCTCATCGATTCTGTAGTTGCCGATACTTCCATAGAATTCCTGGGAGAGAAATTTGCTTCCCCAATAATGACTCCGGCATTTTCACACCTTGGCAATTATAACGGAAGGGAACATACAGGTCTTGAGGAATACTCCATTGCAGCCAAGGAATGCAATATTCTTAATTTCTGCGGAATGATGGAGAACGACCAGTTTAAGAAGATCGCTGACACCGGTGCAAAAACTGTAAGGATAGTTAAGCCTTATGCAGATAACGGCAAGGTAAAGGATCAGATGCAATATGCAGAAAGTGTCGGTGCCTTCGGTATAGGAATGGATATAGACCATATATTCGGACATGAAGGTCTCGACGTGGTAGTGGGAGAGAAGATGGCTGAGCAGACAATGGATATGCTCAGATCATATGTAGAACTTACCAAACTCCCCTTTGTAGTCAAAGGTGTTCTCAGCGTTCTTGATGCCGTTAAATGCGCCGAGATCGGTGCAAAGGCCATCATTATCAGCCATCACCACGGAAGACTTCCATATGCAGTACCTCCCATGATGATACTTCCCGAGATCAAAGACGCCCTTAAGGATACTGATGTTAAGATAATCGTTGACTGCGGCATCGCAACAGGTGCAGACGTTTTCAAGGCTCTCGCTCTCGGTGCGGATGCAGCCGCTGTAGGAAGATCCATGCTTCCGTCCCTTGAGAAAAACGGCAGCGAGGGAGTTACCGAATTCATCAGATACACCGCTAACGAACTCAGATACATCATGAGCTTCACCGGATTTTCAAAAGTTGACGAGATCAACGACTCAGTTCTCCATTACCTCTAAAGTTTATAAAAATTTAATGGTGCCTGGCACCATAAAGAAAATTTAATGGTGTCAGGCACCATAAAGGAGTAAATATGAGACTTGGAACTTCATCACCGCTTGCACATAACTCGCCGAAGGAATGGGCGGAGAATCAGGTGAAGCTTGGATGTTCATCCGTTGTCTTTCCTGTTCAGAGTAATGAGCCCGAGGAGAAGATAATAGCCTATAAGGATGCTGCAGAAAAAGCCGGACTGATGATAGCAGAGGTAGGGATATGGAGAAATGCCCTCGCTGCAGATCCGGATGAGCGCAAGGCTAATATGGATTACTGTGTACAGCAGCTCCGTCTTGCCGATCTTCTGGGAGCAAGATGCTGTGTAAATGTAGCAGGATCATTTGGCCCTGTGTGGGATGGAGGATACAGAGAGAACTTCACTAAGGATGCCTGGAATAAAACTGTTTCAATGGTACAGGAGATCATAGATACTGCTGATGTTCACAATACATTCTTCACTCTTGAACCCATGCCCTGGATGATTCCCACAAGTCCCAGGGAATATCTTGATCTCATCGATGCTGTAGACCGTGACAGATTTGCTGT
>CACWJQ010000003.1:86924-124456 GCA_902761225.1 uncultured Lachnospiraceae bacterium
ATAAAGGACATTCACTATGATCCCCGTTATACGATCAGACTTGAAGAATGTGCACCCGGTGAAGGTGAATTTCCGTTAAAATACTATGTTGATAAAATGAATGAGATTGACAGCGATATGCCAATAATCCTCGAGCATTTAAGCAGTGACGAAGAATATATAAGGTATATGGATTATCTGAAAAAAATACTGATATAATACAATAGTTTTGTGATCATTAAATAAACAGATAATTGCAATAATTCAAGGAGAACAATAATGACACAGCGTAAATTATCAAAACTATTTGTCGCACCCTTACTCGTCATCATACTTGTGATGAGTATGATAGGATGCGGTAAAACACCGGAACCAGATGATGATAAGGATGATGAAGAAAAGTATGAACTGATCCTTGATCGCGGCTTTGAAGCAGATGAAACATTCTATGCAGAAGGTGAAAAGGTTAAAGTTTACTATAACATTATCGCCACCGATACGGATTACAGATTCTATACAGACAGCGATGACGTAGATCTTTCTATCGATTACAGTGATAAGAAGGGATATATCATCAAATTTAAAATGCCTGATCATGACGTTGAACTTCATGTAGATTCACACAATACAATGGACCCCATCGAACCGGACCCGGTGATAGAAGAGAAGGTAAGAGAGATAAATTATAACTCTCCTGAATCTGTTCTTGATTTTACCGTGGGAACATGGACTCTTGTTGATGATAAAACAGGTACCGCCTATGGTGAACTGAATGTTTACGAGGACGGAACCTGTGATTTCTACAAGATGGCTGACCGAAAGACTCTGACCGGGACATTATCATTTATGGCAAGACCCGGTGCATTTATATCCGGCATCACCGGATATGAACTTACATTCAGCGGACTTAAGGATGCGTATGACTGCTGGATCGATACTGATACATCAGGAGGTCTGTTCAGATTGTGTCAGAGTGCCGGAACGGATTACATGTATCTTGAAGAGATCGGCAACGGCGGATCCAATGTTGCATATTATCTGCTCTCAGATGAAGAAGATTTTTATAATGATATGAACTGGATGTTCATACGTGATAATGATATTACCATTAAGGAATCTCCGTTTACCAGCAATGATTTTGACAGTTTTACAGCCATGGTTGTTGAATCGGGAGACGATGGATTATTATTGCAGCGTCTTGCCGGGGCAGAATCAGAATCAGTAACTGAATATACCGGATTCAGATTTATGGCTGCCCAGTTTTATGTTTTCCCGGACGAACAGGCTGTATGGTATGACTACAGTTCCCATCCCGATCTTTCTCTTGTTCTTGATGAATCTGCCTTAAATGAAAAATATCCTTCAACAATATATGAAGTTATGACCGACTCTTCAGGCGATATAATCTCCATGAGTGAACTTGATCATGCTGCTTACGGAGATTATGAAGAATATCCCCTTTCTCAGTCTGTATCTGTAGATGGTACATCCTTTGAGATCAATGACTATGTATTCGATATAGAAAGTTACGGATGTATAGGTGATCTAATCACTGATTATGAACAGATGGGTGATTATCTCATTCTTGAATCCCATGTAAATCCGCACAGAAGTGAGTATCTGATCTTTGATATGCGCGTGGCATGGCCTGTTACAACCCTTTATGGATGCAATTTCATTCATGGTAATAATATTTGGGATTCCTTCTATTCCGATATGAATGCCGTTTACGATTATGAAGGTCATCTGATCCATACCGTTGATGATTGTACAGAGATCTGCGGACTGTCATTTGAAGGTGAAAACATAAAGATAGAATACTGGAAGGACGACTACGAAACAGTCTACGAAGAAGAGATTGAAAAACCTGCATGTCTAAATTCGCCAATTTATTATTTTGCAGAATTCAAGCATCATCAAACTGCCCTTACATGGTCTTATTTCAGAAAATACGGAACTTCCGACGACTTATTTATGGTTATGGTCAATCCGCCCGAAGATGAAGCATGGCTCTATCATATGCCTCAGGAACTTGAAAAAGACGGAAGCGATATTATCTATGTGATTGCTCTTCAGGATGAGACCAGAATAGAATTCAGCAACGGGGACTATGAATTCCTGGATAAGGGGCAGGTTGCCGCTTATTCACTTACAATCCCCGAAGGTGCTCCCAGACTTACACTATTTGCTGAAACGCCTGACGGCAGAACTTCTGAATGGGAAATAAGCATGATAAGCGGTGAGAACGATATAAGATGGATCTTCAGTTAATGAAAAAAGGTATTATTTTAGACATGGACGGAACTGTCTGGGACTCTTCGGAAAATGTCGCAAGAGCCTGGACAGTCAAGGTCCATGAAGCCGGATATACTGATAAAGAAGTAACACGCAAGGATATCCAGAGCGTTATGGGAAAGCCCATGGATGTTATTGCAGATACACTTTTCACTTATACGGAAAAAGGCCCTGAGCGCGATCTGCTCAGGGCTTTGTGTGAAAAGTATGAAAATGAATATCTGCTGGAACATGGCGGGATTCTTTATGACGGAGTGTTTGATACGTTAAAAACACTCAAGGATATGGGGTATCACAATTACATTGTAAGTAATTGTCAGGCCGGATATATTGAGGCTTTTCTGAACCATTACAATATACCGTTCGGAAATCCCGGCGATCTCATCGAAGACATTGAATGCTACGGCAATAACCTGCATCAAAAGGATGAAAATATCAGGTTACTGGCTGAGCGAAATAAACTTACTCAGGCCTGTTATGTGGGTGATATTCAAAGCGACTACGACGCCACTGTAAAAGCAGGTTACCCATTCATCCATGCAAGATACGGATTCGGAACCATTAACACAGACGTTCCTTTTATTGATTCTTTTAACGATCTGCCGGTAATTGTACCTATTATTCTCGGATCTGTATAAGTCCCATATAAACATGAGCCCGGTCTGAAGATTCAGACCGGGCCATATTTTAATTCATTATTTACTTAAGTATTCCGCTTTCATCTACGGCCTTTAAGGCTTCTTCAATGACAGGAACGGTTGCAACAAGAGCCATTCTAACATATCCTTCGCCGGAAGGACCAAAGGATGAACCGGGAGTACAGAGAACACCGGTCTTTTCAAGAAGCTCCATACAGAATTCCATGGACGTTCCGTGACCCTCGGGTACAGGTGCCCATACGAACATGGAACCTTTTGCATCTGGAATATTCCATCCGATCTTTCTCGCCCCCCCGCAAAGTGCATCGCGCCTTGCCTGATATTCTTTATTCTGAGCTTTTACAGAATCTGAAGGACCGGTAAGTGCAGCAATCGCAGCCTTCTGTATTGGTATGAACATACCGAAATCGATCTGGCTTCTGAGCTTCTTTACAGCTGCAACTATATCTTTTCTTCCTACAAGAAAGCTTATCCTTGCTCCGGTAACATCGAAGGACTTGGAAAGTGAGAAAAACTCCACACCAACATCAAGGGCTCCTTCAGTCTTAAGAAAGCTGTTTCCGACATTTCCGTCATAAATGATATCGCTGTATGCATTGTCATGTACTACGATAACATCATATTTTTTCGCCCAGGCAACTATTTCATCGTAGATTCCTTCTCTGGCAACGCTTCCAACAGGATTAGCCGGAAGAGATACGATGATCACCTTAGCTTTTCTTGCCACATCCTCAGGAATCGAGGCCACATCAGGAAGGAAACCATTATCCTTTGTCAGAGGATAATAAAAGGTGTTCGCCTCAGCCAGAAAAGCGCCTGCCTGAAAGACAGGATAGCAGGGGTCGGGGAGCAGGATAGTGTCGCCCTTATTAAGGAGAGCAAGGCACAGATGACCGCAGCCTTCCTGGGTCCCATAACAGCTCATGACCATATCCTGGGTTATTCCGTCCACATCATAACGCTTTTTAAAATAATCACAGACTGCCTGAAGCATTTCGGGCATGTCTCTTAATGAATATTTCCAATTGACAGGATCCTTAGCCGCTTCAACAAGTGCATTCTTAATATGATCAGGCACAGGAAAATCAGGTGTACCTACGGAAAAATTATAGATTTTCTGACCCTTGGCTTCACATTGTATTTTTTTCTCATTGAGTGCCGCAAATATCTCTGCACCGAACTTATCAAGTCTGTCTGCAAATTTCATGATATGAAAACTCCTTAATCAAAATTATCAGGCGTGATGCTTTTGAATAAAGCTCACGCCCGAAACTTAATATATTATATATCATTTTCTGATTTTTGTTTATGCAAGATTCTGTTACCTTTTAAATCCCGTACCGTTCATATAACTATATCAGGATTACCGGATCAGTTAATGCAAAAAATAATAATATAATCAACCCGGGATTTAACGAATCAGTTAGTGCCCATAAAGACTATAATCTAATAATCCCTTTATAAATATGCACTAACTATTTATATTAACCCCGGATTTAACGAATTAGTTAGGGGCGTAAAATGGCATATCACTATAAACCTGCGAAAATAAGCCCCTAACTATTCGTTAAATCCGCATTTTGCGAATAGTTGTATATGGATGCCCTCTTGCATATTTTGGTTACTGTCTGTTCAATAGTCAGTCCGGTTTCATCGATTTCTTCATCGGCATACTCGTTGTAAAGATTCAGACGCTCATAGAAAATATCCTTAAGGTTTTGTCCGGGTCTTAAGACAACGCCGCGATTATCAAGATCACCAAGTCGCTTGGCAAGATCATCATAATTCAGATGCAGATAGATTATAAAGGAGTTTTCCCTTAAATGTTCCATTGCATCCTTACCATAAATCGCGCTGCCGCCTGTCGCTATCACACATCCGGTTTCATCCAGCCCTCTGATCACATCATTTTCGATGCTCAGGAACCCATCAATACCTTCATCGGCAATTATCTGTTTGAGCAGCCTTTTTTCTTTTGTCTGGATAAGCAGATCCGTGTCAACGAACCTGAGCCCCAGATTCTTGGCTGCAATAACTCCGGCTGTGCTTTTTCCAACACCGGGCATTCCTATTAAAACTATATTTTTATACTCTCTCATATCCTGTTAATTATTTCACAACCTTCCACTTCATCGATCCCGTATATATATGATAATTGACTTCCTCCCTGACTTTAGTGAGGAACATCATCCAGATCACTATATTTTTTTAGATTCTCGGCATACTCCTTAGTCCCTTGTATGAACTGCATTTTTCCTCCCCTCCGTTTATCACTGAATAATACAGGATATACTTATTTCACCGTTTCCTTCGATCGGGATGATTGGCATAATATTCTTTCTTATCAGCATAAATTCCCTGATTGGCTGTCCATTTCAGCATTGATGATATCTTCGCTTGCAGCCATTGCCTGAAGTGTCATATCAAGCAGTTTATCAAGTTCCCAGCCAAGCTGCTGTGCTCCGCGTTCAATGACTTCTCTGGAACATCCGGCGGCAAAACCTTTGCTCTTATATTTCTTTTTAAGACTCTTAAGCTCCATATCTTTGGTACTTCTGGAAGGTCTCATAAGAGCGGCTGCCCAGATGAGTCCTGTAAGCTCATCGGCAGCAAAGAGAACCTTTTCCATCTCGTGTACAGGTTCAACATCTATGGTGACACCGCATCCGACCGTTATACCATAACCATGGGAACATACTGAATGGATGATATCGTCTGAGACTCCGCCTTCCCTGAGCAGCTCAGGTGCTTTAAGGCAATGCTCCTCAGGATACAGTTCAAAGTCTATATCATGAAGAAGACCTATGATCCCCCAGTATTCAGCTTCATCTTTATAGCCAAGCTGCTCTGCATACCATTTCATCACAGCCTCAACAGTAAGAGCATGCTGGATATGAAATGGGTCCTTGTTATATTTTTTAAGTAAATCAAATGCTTCATCTCTGGTGATCATATATTTTATCCTTCCGAAATTTTATATATATTAAGAGACAGATCCATTTGGTCACATGTTCATATACTTATTAAGTTAAACAGTGACCACATTACATCTGGTTAAGTATAAGCGGATCCTTGATCTTACTATCCTCCGCAAACATAAGTATCTTGGTGATGATCTCAGCAGTCTTTGGATCGTCGTCAACAAAGGGAAGGAATATGCGGCCCCTCTTTTGTGAATGTACCGGGAGGACATTTATCATCGGTCCGGCTTCCATATGTATTATACCGCTTCCCAGATGAACAGTATAATTCCCTCTTGTACCCTTTATAAGAGCGTGTGAATCGGTAAAGCTTACATTCTTTAGCCTGAAGCTCTTTACAGCAAATTCAGCGATAACATGTCGCATTTCAATAGTCGAATGAGACATCTCAGGATCAACTTCACCCGCATGGGCAACGCTCACTGCAAGATCCACATCGCGCATCACTTCAGAGAAAAGTATATCAGGCACATCCGCAATCTTCATTGCCTGACCGCTCTTTCTGTCATAGAAGGCTACCCATTCAAGAGTAGGCGCCTCTATATCGGAAGGTGAGAACCAGTCAGCAAGAGCGTATATGGTTGCAATGATATTTTCTTTGTAATAAACCTTCTGAAGTCCCTCTTCGATATCAGCGATCCAGCGTCTTCCTTTAAGCACTGCCATGGTCATCTTGGTCTGTATCTGATTACCTGCATAGCGCCTTGAGTCGTAGCACTCCATCTCCTCATCTGTCTTAACATACAGCTCGCGGAATACCTGTTTAAACGGCTGTATGATCTCATTTTCGTATATCAGTGCCTGTATATCCTTCCATACACCTGCCTTGAACATCGAATAAGAATGAGCAACATATACTTCATCATTCTTATCTGCATTCAGATCCTTCCAGAGCCCGAACCTTCCATTAGCTTCGAAGATAAGTGTATCTATCATATCAGTCAGAACAGGATTTGCCTTCAGAGCATCTATCTCAGCTTTTGAAAAAGCACTCCTGCTCTCCATAGCCTCTTCAAACATCAGCCTTGTACGCCGATACTGTTCTGTAAAGGTCTTCTTTGCCTCCTGTATATCCAGCACATACTCATCCTTCTTGATAGATGCAGGAAGTGATTTAAGAACCTTCCCGTCTTTTTGTATAACTATATCGATCTTTCCTGAATCCACTGAAAGGCCCAGATCATAATCTCCTACGGAATGCATATTCCAGAATCCCGCAAGTTCAGAGGCTATCTCATTTTCCATCTTCAGGATAAATCTGGTCTCATCTGTATATCCCTGCGAAGTGGCCATGTTCTTTATGGCCATCTCACCTGCAAGCTTCTCACTTGCCCTTCGCTGGGCACCGAACTGTTTGCTTTCCTTTATATACTGTCTGATATAGGAATATCTGTCCCGTATTTCCTTATCGGTCCCAGGCATTATCGCATAAGCCATGAGAAGATCCTTGTTGCGCTTCTTTATGATCTCATCCAGAGTCTTTGCAGGATCAAGCCTGCCTGTTGCTGCATCCGCATATTTCCTTGCACGCGCATGCTTTGCACCGTCTGAGATATACTTGGCAGCATCATATATCACATTGAATGTCTTCTCTCCAAGCACAGAATAGACTTCATCAAACCATGTCTTGTCAAAAGCTCCTTCTCTGAATTCTTCTTCGGATATGGGAGAGAATTTAGCAATGGATGCTTTTCTCTTATCATCAAAACGTTCATTCATGTGCGCCATGAAGTAATAGCATCCCGAGCGGAAGCCGTCAATCTTCAAATACTCGCCAATGATATCAAGCCATTCAGGAGAAAACAGAGCAGCTTCGATAAGTCTCTTCTCTTTGATGTCAGTACCCATTATCAGCTCGCCAAGCTTTGCTGCCTGCTGTACGTCATTTCCTTCCCTTTCATCGGGAACACAGACCGCCAGCAGATGTGACAGAACGTCCTCCTTGGAATTAACAGATCCATAGGCCATATAAAGAGAGCGGTTGAATGTGCTCTTTCCGAAGGCCTTGAGGATGTTCACGAAGTTATCAAGCCCGTAGAGTCTCCCCACATTTTTCATGGCATCCGTGTATTCGGTCGCCGTATCACCGCGTCTTAACTCCTTGCCTACGCAGACTCTTACAAGTGTGTCATATAGCTCCTCAGAAAGGGAGAGCTCCTTTTTCTCCAGATCGGTAAGAGACTCAGGCTCTATCTTTGTATATATATCCCTTCTTCCGAAGAACTCGGCAACAATACGTCTGTCGCTGGCACCATACCTGCGTACTCTTGTGGATTTGGTGTCACCGTTTTCCCTGATGTAGACGATCAGCGATGACAGCAGGCTGAAGGCCTCACCAACGCATCCGTCGAAGATCCGCTTGTATAGAAGATCCTTCGATATGATCCCGGCAGCGCAGGCATGGATATACTCACCAACTGTCGGAAGGATCAGATCATTACCGGACGGATAGTAAAAGTTTTTCATGCGGAGAGTCGCGTCCTTCATAAGATCTCCGTCAAACTTCCTGTTGAGTGCATATTTGAAGGGGAATGTCTCCGCAGTATTTTTCATACCGGCGATAAAACGACGCAGCTGAGCGGCCAGGAAAGGCGTTCTTTCGAATTTCTCATTTATCAGCCTGTCCCGGTCATTCAGTACTACATCATCCTTGGTAAAGGAATAGATCATCGGATCATCCGATGTGACCATTACATATGTGATGGCACAGCCTGTTTTGGATATGGCATCACTAAGATCATGTCTTTCTATGATGTTGGCCAGTATCCCGTTAAGGAATCTCATATACCTGTACTGCGGAAGATCCTTTAAGCAGAATTCAGATCCGAGATATTTATCAATATAGATATTACAGAATTCCTTGTAACCCCTGACCTGGTTTATGCGGTGATCAAAGTGGTTATATGAAAGAAGGCATGTTACCCTCAGAAGTTCATCTTCTGTCTTTATCTCTTTTTTATAAAAAGAATCCCAGAGCTCTTCACAGGGGAACATTCTCTTTCCGTTTTCAAAATATGTTCCGACGCCGTTACCTACAAGACACTTTTCTCCAAGTCTGGTGAATTCAACATCTTTGTTTTCGTATATATAATCATCAAGTGCCTGAAGAATACGGAGTTCCTCTGAAGACTCAGCAGACTTCTTTGATAAAGCAGGTTTGATCTTGGACAGAGCACGTTTGATCCCGGAACTTCCATCTGTCTTGTTTGGAAACAGCCTGTCCCATACTGCATTTGCTTCAGCAAGAAATTCCGGATCATAAACCGGCTCATAGTCCGCTTCCGTATCAAACAGTGAATCGACAGGTTCCAAAGACGGGCTATCTGCAGATCCAACTATCTCATCGATCAGCACCTGCTCCTTTGTTGACGGAGATGTAAGGATGGAGGTCTTCTTTGCAGCATCTGCGAAGGCGGAAGGATTATCTTTTTTAATGCTTAAGATTATATCAAGACCGGCAGTATGTCTCTCCTCTGTCTTATCGGAAAGAAGCCTCTCTATAAGTGCAAGTCTCTTATCATCATCCATGGTCAGGAGCAGAGTGATGGCGTTCTGTCTGATGTCGGATCTCTTGGACTTGAGCTGATCTTCAAGTATTGAGTAACAGAAGTCAGGAAGTTTTCCTTTTGGTGCGCGTATGTCAGGCTCAAGACTTGTGGTGTCTCTCTCAAGTTCATGGTTAAGCATAAGTCCGGCACGATTCCTGGTGAATTCCTCACCGTCTGCAGCAGCCTTTGTAAGAAGCTCATACTCTTCTTTATTTTCAGGCTCATTAAGAAGCAGGGCAAGAGCTCTTTCTCTTGTCCATTTTTCAACTGAAGAAAGCTGCCTTGCAACCTCAAGCATCATATCTCTGTCGCGGGCCGCACTTGCACAGAAAACCATTCTGGTCATCAGATCGGTCCTTGTGAGGGACAGATCATTCCAGGGGAATACAAGTCCTGTGAACTCAACCTTTTTAGCCGGAAGACCATCATGTATATCCTTAAGGATCAAGTAGGCCTCACGGGCTTCTTTTTCGTCGTTAAAATAATATCCGGGATCAACATAAACCCTGTTAAATACATATTCACGGTATCCGCCGTCTTCTTTTTTCAGAGTCTTTGTGATGGGTGCATCGACTCTTTCCATGAAATTAGGGATTATCTGTGCGACAATATCCGGCTGATCTTTTTTCTCTCTGAGGATCTTAAGATAGACCGATGAATCGTAGCTTACCCTGGCAAGGAAAAAAGTACTGGTAAGGCTCTGCTCCCGGGTTCCATTCATGATATAACGCTCTGCAACGGAAAAAGCAGTATCCACATCAGTTGAGGCAATAGCCCAGAGAGCAAGATATATCTCCATGTGATCATTACTGCTCAGATACTTTTCCCGGGAAGCGGGATCATTAAGAAGCTCCTCTATAAGAGCAGCCTGTTTCTTTCCAAGTCTGTCACCGCCCTTTTCCTCATAGGCAAGCAGACCCACACAGGTCTCAACAGCTCTCTGTATCGAAGAAAATCTCAGAAGGTCATTATCTAGTATGACCTTAAACATGTGACGAAAGGCCTCAATGGTACCGAAGTCCATATTTTCACAGATGGACTGGCGGAGACCTTCCTGAAGACGTGCGGCAAGAAGAAGCTTTTCCATCAGAATGTACATATTTTCATTCTGACTTAAGTAAATACCCCGGATCATGCCATAGTTAACACTTCCTGCGGAATTCATCACTATGTCCGTGAGAGTCTCGATGATCCTCTCATCGCCGGAATCGATCATTGCTCCTATGACATAGGGAAAGTTCATGTTATTGCGGTTTTTATATGTTGTATGATCCTCTGAAACCTTCTCCAGAAGGTAATCACACATGTCGACATCCAACACGGAAAAGCGTGCAAAATCACGAAATATATTATTGATCACCTTTACATAGTCCCGGTAATCACGGCTTCTGAAATTCCGTCTGTAGACGGTAGTATCAAACTGATAAGCCCTTACATTGTCTATCTCATAATAAAAATAATGAAGAAGCTCAGGCTTTAATACTTTCTTCAGATCCTTTTCGTATTTCTTCCAGAAAGCAGAAGGCACATCCTCACCCAGCGCCTTCCTATACACCTTCTCCAGTCCCGTTCCCGTAACTGATGCACCGTGGAGGATATCCTTAACAAGCGTCTTAAACTCGGCACCGGTCTTACCGATACGCTCATCCATATCACTGTTTATACGTTTTGTGAACTCCAAATACCGATCCATATTATCCTCCTTAGGGGCTCACCACATCCGCCCTGACAGCATCGTAAGTCTTATAAAACTTATCGTGTCATTTTCGTGCAGCGTAAGTTTATGATTTCTGAGTTCCTCTTCTGTTGGTGTGGGATCTGCAGATTCAACATCCACGATCTCATCATTGATGAAGATTGCAACAAGTCCGTCACGGTATGCGAGTATCGCAGTTGCAACTGCCTCATTTAAGTCCGGTATTTTATCATTGTAGATGATACCGAAGGATACCCTTCCTATCTCTGCAAGGTCGCTGATCTGCTCATCACTTAGGGGAGTGATCTTATTTTCAGCTCTCCTGATAAAATCATTAACCATTATCCTGACAGTCTCTTCAATGAGCTCATATACATTCGAAGGAACAGTTGCATACTCCAGCGGCACGGTTTTGATCCGCTTATTTTTTCCTATGCTTTTTTGATTTACTTTTATTATCATCCCTGTATCCTTGTGAGGCAGAACCGGCTTCAAAGCTTTAATATACAACTAATGTATCGTTCACGAGGCTCACAGTGATCATATCTCATAAGTATAAAAAACTTCAGGATAACCTTCATTCATAACAACAAAATCATGTTCCCAGTCAGATAATCTGCCGCCCCAGGACTCATATACTTTTCTTGCTTTTGCATTATCCTTCAGCACACCTATGACATACTTATCGTAGCTTTTACTTTTCGCCCAATCGACGAACAGATCTCTCAGTCCCGTTCCAATTCTCATTCCCTGATATTCAGGATAAACATAGAGAGCTACCAGATCGGCGTAGTCATTTTTGAAGAATTCATAATCTGAATCCAGTGTTCCGAACATCAGACCAACTATTTTACCCTCGCTCTCAGCTACATAAGCGATTTTTCTGTCACCAACGAATTTCTCTTTTGTAAATCCCGCAGCTCTTTCCTGTCTGTGTTCATCCCTTGCATCAAACACCTTGGCAGGCAGTATGTGTCCGTATGCCACACGCCATACCGAGTCCAAAAGCGTATACCATTCGTACCCGTCTTCATCACGAATATCTCTGTATTTTATATCCATGAACGATCCTCCCTCATAACACATCAGGTACCCTCAAACTGATCAGGTGTGCAGCTTATCCAAGCATTTTTGCTATGACTTCATTTATGACTTTGCCGTCAGCTTTTCCTTTAAGTTCAGGCATGACAGCCTTCATGATCTGTCCCTTGTTGCCGGTAGCGATAACTTCAGCGAACTTCTCTTTAAGTACAGCTTCTATCTCTTCAGCAGAAAGCATTTTGGGAGCATATTCTTCAAATACCTTAAGTCTTGCTTCATACTCTGCCTTGAGTTCTGCTCTTGAATCGGGACAGGTATCTATCTGCTCTCTTACACTCTTTATCTCCTTGAGGATAGCCTGATCGGTCATATCATCGGGAATATCATCACGGCATCCTGCATCTATGGCAAGCTTCTTTGTAGCTGACACAAGTGTCGATATAGCATCCTTTCTGACCTTATCGTGATCCTTCATAGCCTGGATCATATCCTTCTGTAAAGTTGAAAACTGCATTTTGTTACCTCCTGTAATATAAACCAATATCATGATCACATTTAACTGATCATTAGTATCTTCAGCTTCGCATCATCTATATCCTTGGTGCTAACAGTGACCTCACAATCACCTGCATCGTAGCCAGATCTTATTATCAGCATGGCACGTCCGCGATAAGTTACAGCATCATCATCTGTATAGTTTTCATCTGTTACAGGTGCTGATGATCCAAAGCCTGCAAGGATACCCGCACCGTTTACAGATGCCTTAAGCGCTATCTCTGCATCAGGTACCGTATGTCCGTCCTTATCACACACATCTATCTGTGCATATATCAGATCATGTCCGTCAGCACGCATCTCTGTCTTATCCGGTGTGATCTTAAGGAACGCAGGTGCTCCGGCAGTAATAAGCGTGTCTCTGCTGATCTCTTTTCCATCCTTAAAACCAATGGCAATGACTTCACCGCTTTCATATACTGTCTCAAACCTTGCAGTATAAGGCATCGGCTTTTCCATGCAGATATTCTTCCTGCCGATACTCTTTCCGTTAACAAGAACTTCAACCTCTTCAGCAGCTGAAAATACTACCAGTTCAATATTCTTCCCTTCATATCCGGGATAAGTCCAATTGCTGAGTACGTAGGGAAATCCCCACATGCTCACTATCTCTTTTTTACCATAGGTATCAGGATGCATTGAATACAGCTTAGTCTTGCCGCTTCCCCATACGATACTCCTGTACTCACCCTGTGGCATGATATTGCCGGTTATATCGAAATCGGCATCATTTGCAAGTCTCCAGGGATAAGGTGAAGTTGCAGGGGGCATAAGATCCCAGGGATTCTTCGGTGCTTTGGGATCTTCAGGATCAACATATGCTGCCTTTCCTATACCTGCTTCGCCTATGTAATCCCATGCTGTCCAGGTGAAATCTCCGATGACATAAGAGAGTTTCTCCACCATGGGCCAGCGGAACCCAATCTCCTTGGGGAAATTCTCCGAACCGAGGATGACTCTTTCGGGATACATCTCATGATCTCTCTCATAGATCTCTTCCATGTAGTTATATCCCACAACATCAAGTCCGTTGGTAAAGGGTTCGCTTGCCGTCTCCCAAAGAGTTGTCTTAAAACCGTCACCTGAATTCTGTGCATGATTCCATCCCACAGCAAGACTGTCATCAAGTCCGCTCCAGAATGAGCATATGCCATTGCTCACAGGCCTTGTTCCGTCGAGAGATCTTATAGTCTCCGCAAGTTCCGTAGCTCGCTCATATCCGCTTCCCAGTCCTCCCCTTTCAGGAATCTCATTTCCCGTAGACCACATGATGACAGAAGGATGAGACCTGTCTCTTCTTACAAATGCAGTAAGATCCTTTTTCCAGTCAGCTTCGAAAAACTGATGGTAGTCACCGCCTCTTTTTCCGATGAACCATGCATCAAAGGCCTCATCAAATACATACATTCCAAGCCTGTCACAGCATTCGATAAGAGCAGCCGATGGAGGATTATGGGCAGTACGGACAGCATTAAATCCCGCTTCCTTAAGCTTTCTTATCTTGCGTTCTTCGCATGAAGTCATGGTTACAGAGCCTAGAAGTCCGTTGTCATGATGGAGACATCCGCCCTTCAGCTTGACACTCTTTCCATTTATCAGAAGTCCCCTGACAGAATCTGCTGAAACTGTTCTTATGCCAAACAGCACCGAAGCTTCATCCGTTGTCTTTTTTTCATCCTCTTCAAAATGAGTCCTGTATTCACCGATATCAGTCACTACTGCCTTTGCAGTATAAAGCTGAGGATGATCCGCATCCCACAGCAAAGGATCCTTTACTATGATCTGCATTCTTGCCTGTACTGTCTTGCCGTGACTTACCTTTATAACCCGTTTTGTCTCCGCTGAAGCATTACTGCTTCCCTCGGGGTAAAGTGATATCACAACCTCTGCCATACGGTTGGAATTACCGGTATTTTCCACATCTATCACAGCTTCAAGAAATGCATATCCGTCAGCGATATCTTTGGTATATACAAATATTCCGTCAGGAACTATATGCACTCTCGGACCGTGCATAAGACTTACACTACGGTAGATGCCGGAACCTGTATACCATCTGGATGCAGGCTGCATGCTTGTGTTTACATTAACTGTGATACGGTTTTCCTTGCCAAAGGTAACATGGTCACTGAGATCAACAAAAAACGGAGCATATCCGTAATGGCACTGTGCTACCCTGCTTCCGTTAACATCAAGGGTTGCATTCATCATTACACCGTCAAACCTGAGTCCCGTATATCCCTCTTTCCATTCTTCCGGAAAGTAAATATTCTTCGTATAATTGGACAATCCTCCTGTGAAAAATCCTGAATCCGAACCCGCAGGTGCATCCTTTGAAACCTCTGTTCCGATCATGCCGTCGTGAGGAAGATTTACTGTTTCGCCGGGATCTGAATCCAGCATCGTTATGGAATCAAGATATCCTTTTCTGTAAGTCCATTTTTCATCAAGAAACGTACCTTTCATATTGACCCTTTCTCTGCGAGAACCATTGCCTGTAAAGCTACATTCACACCAGATACTATTTTAACAAATATTCCTTAAAAAGTACTTAAAAACAGGTCAAAACAAGCTGATTTATCCATGTTTTCCCCTTGGACTTTCACCATATCTCTTGACATATGCCCTATAGAAAGCTGAATAATCCCCAAAGCCGCATTTTTCTGCCGCTTCACCGGCTGTTTTTCCGTCTTCAAGCATCTTTCTTGCCGTAACAAGTCTCTTGGCGGTTATGTACTCCCAGGGCGATGCACCGGTCGACTGTTTGAATATCCTTCCTATCTGGGACTGACTTACATAGAATTTGTCTGCAAGATGGGGAATGGATAGCTCATCCGATATATGACTGTTCACATATCTCAGTATCCTCTCTGACAAGGTACTCTTCTTTCTTCGCTTGCCTCCTGTCTTTACTTCACCTGCATCATCAAATTCATCATCCAGTCCTGACAATATCTCCATTATCAGACGATATGCTATAAGCTTTCTGTCATAATCGTCATCATATTCTCTGCATAATCGTTCGAAGAGTTCTTCAAACCCCGGTTTTTCATACAGGTTCATCTGTCCCAGTGATCTCTCAGTATAAAGCCGCATCAATCGCCTTTCCGGATCTATGTCATCAAAGAGACTTATGGGAAAATTAACAGCATATCTTTCGTATATGCCGTTACTGAGAAGCTTCGCCCTGTGAACCTCTCCGGGCCCCATTGCGAGAAGACTTCCCTGCTTCATGTGATATTCGGTTCCTTCAACCAGATAATCCGCTTTTCCATCGATAAAATAATAAAGCTCACATCTCTCATGAATGTGCATCTTATATCCGCTTCCGTCTGCATGCTCTTCTCTTACATGTCTCGTATATATCTCATCAGCTTCATGCTCATAAAAAAATTCCATATATAAAACTCCTGTCTTTAGATTTTGTGCATGATATCTTCAATTGATGAACATCATCGTTTGTATTCTGGATTGATATTTTCATTGTATGTCCCGGAAACACGCTTTATATACATGCATCTCGGATTTTCAGGCCTCATAGTATAGAAGTTATCATTGCATGCGTTAATTTGCAATAATTGTTAATATATTTGCAATTTTAATGCATATTCTTTCATGCTAATATCCTCTCAACAAAGAAAACAGATACAAAGACTGCATGCACAAAAAGGAGGAATACTAAATGAAATTCAGACTGGCTGCATTTGCCGATGAAGCTTCGCAAAATATAGATGAACAGATAAAGACCATGAAGAATAATGGCATTGAGCTTTTGGAGATAAGAGGTGTGGACGGGACCAATATCGCAGATATCACCATCTCTAAGGCAAAGGAAGTAAGATCCAGACTGGATGATGCCGGCCTGTCAGTATGGTCTCTGGGATCACCCTATGGCAAGATATCCCTTTCCGACGATTTTGATAAGCATTTGGATCTGTTCAAACATGGTATTGAACTTTGCGACATACTGGGGACTAAGCACATCAGACTTTTTAGTTTTTATGATGCGGAAGGCCGATTTGATGATGTGGCGGACAGACTATCCAAATTCACGGAAGCCGCAAAAGGTACTGATATTATCCTGTGCCATGAAAATGAAAAAGGTATCTATGGAGATGTCGCACCAAGATGTCTTGAGATCCACAGAGAATTTCCTGAGATCAAGGCAGTATTCGATCCTGCCAATTTCATTCAGTCAGGTCAGGATACCCTCGAGGCATGGAAGCTTCTGAATCCTTATGTAGAATACATGCATATAAAAGATGCCCTTCCTGACGGAGCTGTAGTACCAGCAGGAAAAGGATCCGGAAACCTTCCTTATCTGCTTAATGAATATTCAGGTGAAGTTCTTACCATAGAACCCCATTTAACAGTTTTTCAGGGACTTGAAATGCTTGAACAGGATGATAAGAGCAAGGTCGGAATATACTCTTACCCAGATCCGCTTACCGCTTTTAAAGCAGCTTCCGATGCGTTAAAAGACCTTATTAAACAGCAATGATCAGACAGCTGCATTAACGGATCGGTCAATCTGAAATCATTATCAACCGGACATATTTAATTACATTTACAGGAGAAATGTTATGGACAAGATAAGACTCGGAATCATCGGTGTAGGAAATATGGGGACGGGACATCTTCAGAATATCGCAGTGATACGGATGCAATGCTTGACAGCGGACTTATAGATGCAGTTCTTATCGCTGTCCCCCACTATGACCATCCCACTTATGCAATAAAGAGCTTTGAACGGGGATTACATGTGATCACGGAAAAGCCTGCAGGCGTCTACACAAGACAGGTTCGTGAGATGAATGAAGCTGCCGAAAAAGCAGGCGTCACATTTGGCATTATGTTCAACCAGCGCTCCAACCCTCTTTTTGCCAGAGCCAGAGAGATCGTTAAGAGCGGACAGCTTGGTGAACTCAAACGAATGGTATGGATAATCACCAACTGGTACAGGACACAGAGCTACTATGATTCCGGAAGCTGGCGTGCAACCTGGGATGGTGAGGGAGGCGGAGTTCTCTTAAACCAAGCTCCTCACAATCTCGACCTGTGGCAGTGGATCTTCGGAATGCCCAAGAGAGTCAGAGCATTCTGCTCCTTTGGAAAATACCATAATGTCGCCATAGAGGATGATGTAACCATCTACGGTGAATATGATAACGGTGCTACCGCTACCTTCATAACTACAACAGGAGAAGCTCCCGGCACCAACAGACTTGAGATATCCGGTGACAGAGGAAAGATCGTACTTGAAAACGGAACTCTCAAGTGGACTAAACTAAAGACTCCGGAGAGAGAATTCTGCTTTACCAGTGAGTCCGGATTTGCATGTCCTGAAACCGAATACGAAGAATTCACTGCAAAAGAACCTGACGGACACCCAATACTTTTGAATGATTTCGCAAATGCCATATTGGACGGAACTCCTCTCCTTGCACCGGGTTATGAAGGAATCAATTCCCTTTCCATCTCAAATGCCGCATACCTTTCAGCATGGACCGATGACTGGGCTGATATCCCGGTAGATGAGGAATCATTTGAAAAGTATCTTAACGAACTAAGAAACAACGAAAAAAAAACGCAGTAAACCTGCGTTTTAAAAAGAATGTGCAAAAAGATCCCGAACCGATC
This sequence comes from uncultured Lachnospiraceae bacterium, assembly GCA_902761225.1. Taxonomy (GTDB): domain Bacteria; phylum Bacillota; class Clostridia; order Lachnospirales; family Lachnospiraceae; genus AC2028. Next base: position 105,319 of record CACWJQ010000003.1, read on the forward strand.
GAAGTCTTAAGGAAAAGATGGCAGGTACGGTGGTGATCAATATGTTCTTATCTCGTAATCACCGAACTTGTCATCATATCCGTCTTCAACACGTATTACTCTGTTAAGGTTGTATAACAGGAATATATCCTTATCTTCCCTGCTCTTACCGAACTCCACTACAGGTCTGCTCACTTCCCAGTTTTGCACATGATAGATATTACTCATAAAATGATCTGCATTTGCAAGTTCATCAGATTCGAACAGGAAAACCTCAAAATCTGCTTTCATATATTTATATGAATTCAGGAACCCGGTCAGATCAAGATCATCTATATCCTCAGTCGTAACGATGTATATTTCTATGGCATTTCTTTTACCCCTGTAAGCTTCCATCAGACCATTGATATCGCGGATACTCAAGGGCAGATATGAAACCTGCTCAAGACTTCTGTTCTGGTCAATGATAAACCCATAGGTTATAAGTGATCTGTCCATTCCCATGAGTTCCGCACATGTAGCCGCAATCTCACTACCGTAAACATTGCCGCTCAAAATACCTGTTTCAAAATCATATATACATCCATACTGTGTTCCGTCATGTTCCACTGTTCCGGATAGACAAGGCTCGGCAGTATACTCTGAAAAAATGCTGTAATCCGAAACATGAGTCTTAATATATCCCTCTACGTTTGAAAGAACATAATCATTCCCAAGCTGCGTTTCAACAGCTTCTGCAAACTCTCCTTCATGCTGTTTCCTGTTTTCTTCCGCCTGACGTTTTACATCTCCCGGAACACAGCCCGACAGGTTTGACAGAATACATATGATAAGAATTGATATTAAGATATATCTCTTTTTAATCATACTTTTTTCCCAAGGACACGTTCAATCTGCTGAAGATCCGCATCCGGAATGATCTTGGTCAAATGCTTTATAAGTCTGTCATGGGATTCCTCAGGAGTATGTTTATAAACGGCATCTGCAAACTTCTTTCCCATGAATTTCTCAGGTGTTGAATATTCCGCAACACCCCATCCGTATGTATTGCCGAAACGGTCTGTCTCATACCTGAAATCCGATGTGATCACATAGCACTGCTTCTGAAGCCTTGTGATGGAAGAATCAAATCCCTTCCTGCCGCCTTTGCCATATCCTCCGAGAGACTTAAGCTTCTTCGACATGACAGGTGCATTGCTATCAAGCAGTTCATAGAGTTCCTTATCATAGAAGGATGCAAGGCCGTCATCATACCTCGCATCAAAATCATATCCGTCCCTGCGGTAATTGGCAAAATCCGGGAAGAACTTAGGGCTTATGTACATTGCCTTCCCGTTGAGGAATTTCCCGTAAGCACACTTAGTCTTACCTATAACAGGCCCCTTCCATTCCCATGCGGGCCAGAACCCGTCATCCCCATCCGAGTACCAGCATCCCTTACCGATATGCTCCTCTATCGAAAAGCCTTCGATCTCATTTGCAAAGAATGGAACAAAACCGACCTCACTGATCAGATCGATGAGGTCCTGCATGGAACTAACCTTAAATTTATCTGAGTAAGTCAGACCCTTTTTGATCATATAAACCCTATTCTTCTTCCTTTTCTATCTCACCTGTCCAGTCGATAATACCGCCGAATTCATATATGTGAGTATATCCCATATTAAAAAGCTTTTCCGCTGCTTCCTTGCTGCGTCTCCCGCTTCTGCAGTATATAAGGATCACCTGATCCACGTCGGGAAGAAGTTCCGGTTTGGTATCTGTTATCTCTTCATTCGGGATACAGATAGCCCCCGGAATATGACCTTCATCATATTCTTCCTGTGTACGGACATCCACGATCACATGCCCGTCATCTTCTTCCATCATCTGCGCAGCTTCTTCCTGAGAGATCTGCTTATAACTGTTAACCATCCCGTCCCCGTCAAGAACCTGTCCTCTTAAAGAGCATCCTCCTATAAAAAGAAGTATCAAAAGTGCAGCAAGAGCCACTATCCACATTTTCAGTTTTTCCTTTTTCTGAATCAATTGCATTTTATTTCCTTGCGGTTAATGTTTTTAAATATCCCTTAGCATTTATACACAGCATCGCTGAAAATACAGCTGTAATAAAAGCCGGAATGACGGCATACCCTGCGCTGATCTGTCCATCACCCTTAAGCACCATGATTCCCATGGCAATGGTGTAACCTGCGCATACCATTTCCAGTGAAAGAAGTATTACAGCTCTTATTATAGCCTGTTTTTTCTCTTTATTGGTATATTCTGCTATTTTCAATAAAGTATCTTTTTCTTCGTTGTCCATATTCTCACTTTTCCTTTCTCCATCGATCATTTCTCTGATATCAACTCCATAATAATCAGACAGTTCTACCAGGATTCCCAGATCCGGCATTGTATTTCCGTTTTCCCAGCGGGATACGCTTCTGGATGAGACGCCGAACATTTCAGCGATCTCCTCCTGGGTCTTTTCTTTTGACTTTCTCAGTTCCTTTAAAAACATCCCAATCTTAACCTGGTCTATCACGGGATTATCCTCCTTTCACTGCTGATGGTACGATATGATCCTCAGAAACAACACGTCAGAGGGTGAGAATATGGTATTTTCGGACAGGACAATTGTGTCCGGTTCGCAAAAGACCGGGATTTTACTCCCGGTCTTTCATAATCTTTACTTATTACTGTGCTCTGAGCTCAGCTCCCATTTTTTTATTAAGCTGCTTCATTACAGAGCCGGCTGCATTTTCTATCTCTTCGGAAGTAAGAGTCTTCTCCTTCGAGCCGATGGTCAGGCGGATGGTAACGGACTTCTTGCCCGCAGGTATCTGCTTGCCGCGGTACTCGTCAACAAAGGATGCATTCTTGACAAGACCCGATCCCTTACCTACGATCACATCCCTTATCTCCTCCCAGGTTGCGGAAGAATCAAAGAGCATTGAGATATCGTAATCTGTCTCAGGATACTCTGCAAGGTGTGTGAACTTATTGGTACGTGAGATCAGAGGCTTAAGAAGTGTGCTGTCGATCTCGAAGAGCATTACTGACAGATTCTTGATGCCGCATTCCATGGACACCTTCTTATCCAGAAGTCCCATGTCACCGACCTTTACGTCGCCTACATAGATATTCTGCCATACAACGTTGTCTGCCCACACAGGCTTATTTTCCTTACGGAAGGTGAATCCCTCCATATGTGTGAAGCGGGGCATATACTCAAGAACACCCTTAACCTCACGGAAGAGATCGTTCAGCTTCTTTGTTCCTGTCGCAAATGCTGCTGCGATATTTCTTCTCTGCTTGGGAAGCTTTTCTGTCTCATCATAGGGTGAAGTGTAATCTTCATCGAAGAATACCTGAGCCTCTTCAAAGATGGAGAAATCATCGAAATAGCGCTCATTCTTAACAACCGCTTCACAGAGATTGGGAAGCAGGGTGCTGCGGAGATAGCTAAGATCCGGTGCGGGAGGTGTTGAAAGCCTGAGAACTCCCTTCGTATCACCGATAACAGCGTTTACAAATACATCATTCATCCAGGGATATGTATATACCTCCTGCATTCCGCAGCGGATAGCAAGATATTCCTTGATATTCCTTACAAGGGAGATATCCTTCTGGTTTATGGCATGATCGAAGCTTGTGTTGAAGGATGTTGCCTCGAAATTATCATATCCGTACATTCTGGCAACTTCTTCCATGACATCATCCTTAATGGAGATATCACCGGTGGAACGCCATGTAGGAGCTATGACATGCATATTGTCGCCGTCAATAGCTACATCAAATCCAAGGATCTCAAGCTTTTCGCGGATCTCATCATTTGTAAGATCCTTTCCGAGTCTCTTGGCAAGCCACGTGAGATTTACATCTATCTCTGCACGCTGAAGCTTCTTCTCATATTTATCGCAGTATCCGGTGATCTTAAGCTCAGGATACAGCTCCTTAAAATACTGAAGCGAAAGTGCAAGAGCCTGATCGCATCTCTCGGGATCAACAGCCTTCTCATAACGTGAGGAAGCTTCGGTACGGTTATCGTAACGGAGCGCGGTTCTTCTTATACCTGTTGACTCAAAGTTAGCAACCTCAAGGATGACTCTTGTAGTCTTTGGAAGGATTGAATCCTTTGCTCCTCCCATGACACCTGCAAGAGCAACAGCGCCTTCTCCATCGGCTATGACAAGGTCGTCCTCATTAAGTTCAAGGTCCTTACCGTTTAAAAGAAGGAGCTTCTCATTCTTTTCAGCGCGTCTTACTCTTATGTGATCCTTGATATTATCAGCATCAAAGGCGTGGGTAGGATTACCTGTTGCGAGCATTACATAGTTGGTGATATCAACCAGTGCATTGATGGGACGCATTCCCACTCTCCAGATACGGCTCTGCATCTCGAAGGGTGAGGGCTTAACCTCTACTCCGCTCATCTCAACGCCTATGTAACGGGGACAGCGGTCTGTATCCAATATCTCAACCTTGAAATCGGAGGGTGCATCTATCTGGGCAGGCTCGAACTTCTTAAGAGGAAGCTTGTAGAGAGCAGCTATCTCACGGGCGATGCCGTAATGTCCCCACAGATCGGGGCGGTTGGTCATGGACTTGTTGTCAATCTCCAGAAGCACATCATCAAGTCCGAGTGCTTTGGCGATGGGAGTTCCTGCGGGCACATCAAAAGCGGAAAGGTCGAGAATCTCAGCTTCCTGTGATGAATGGAACAGGTCTCCGAGACCTATCTCATCGGAAGCACAGATCATGCCGTAGGACTCAACGCCTCTGAGCTTGGACTTCTTGATCACAACAGGCTCGCCCTCTCCGTGCCAGCGCACTACCGCACCGGGAACGGATACGGCAACTCTCATACCGACTTCGAGATTGATGCCGCCGCAAACAATGGTCTTATCCTCGCCGTCTCCTATATCAACAGTACAAACTCTCAGCTTGTCTGCATCGGGATGGGGATTAACCTCTTTTATTACACCGACAAGCATATTATCAAAACGCTTGCCGAGATATTCAACGTCTTCAACCTCAACGGTATCCATGGTCAGGTCGTATGCCAGCTTTTTAAGATCCGTATCATCGGGAAGACTTACATAATCTTTTATCCATGATAATGAAAGTTTCATCTTAATCCTCCTTATCTGAACTGTGACAGGAATCTGAGATCCGCACTGTGGAACAGACGGACATCATCCACGCCGTAACGCATCATGACCAGTCTGTCGAGACCTATGTTAACGTAGAATCCTGTGTATTCATCGGGATCAAGTCCGGCTGCTCTGAGCACATTGGGATGAGGAGATCCTCCGGGCATTACCTCTATCCAGCCGACATGTTTGCACACGCTGCAGCCTTTACCGCCGCATACCTGACACTGCATGTCAATCTCGAATCCGGGCTCAACGAAGGGGAAGAAACCGGAACGCATACGAACAGGCACTTCTCTGCCGAATACCTTGCTCAGAATGCTCTGTATCAGAACCTTACCTGATGTGAATGTAATATCCTTGTCTACTATAAGAGCCTCATACTGGAAGAAGGCTCTCTCATGATGTGCATCGGTAGTCTCGTTACGATATACACGTCCGGGATAAACGAATCTGTAGGGAGGCTTATGTGTCTGCATATAACGGACACTTCCGCCTGTAAGATGAGGTCTTAAGCAGAGCTTTTCATTGGTTGCTCCGCTGTCATGTCCCTCAAGCCAGTACGTATCCATGCTCTCACGCGCAGGATGGTTAGGAGGGAAGTTGAGCTTATCAAATGCATAGAGCTCACTTGTTATATCATCTTCCTGGAATACTTCGAATCCCATGGAACGGAATGCATCGTTCAGGTCATAGCACATCTGAGTTATGGGATGAAGTCCGCCGCCTGAAGGCATGGTTCCAGGAACGCTGCAGTCAAAATCGGGAGATACTTCCGATGCCTTAAGCTTCAGCTCTGTCTTCTTTTCTTCGATCAGTTCAGTGACCTTGCCCTTTGCCTGATTGAGGATCTTGCCCATTTCAGGTCTTAATGACACCTCAACCGTGGGCAGTTCTTTAAGAAGAAGTGCAAGTGCACCCTGCTTGCCTAAAAAGTCGCTGCGTACCTTCTGCAGCTCACTCTCGGCATTAGCTTCCATTATCTTGGCTTTTGCTTCCGATAAAATCTTTTCAATCTTATCTTTCATAATGACTCCTTTCATCGGTCATGTTATATCGAAGACTTTTTCAGGACTGTTCTGATGACAATAAAAAAAGTCCCCTGTAAAAACAAGGGACGATCATAAACCGCGGTACCACCCTATTTCATTGCCTTTCGGCCATGCTCTTTATCGTGTAATATGATTGCTACACATGCATCCGGTTTAATACATATGTCTTTCGCCGGAAGGCTCCCGTACTGAAATTTCCGTAAGGAACGTGTGAAGTGCTTTCAGCCGGTGACACTTCATCTCTGCTTTCACTACCTCTTACGTACTCACGTACGTTCATCACCTAACATGAATAATTTATTGAATGTGTTTCTAAGTTCATGCAGATCGATCACATCAAAAACCTGTCATAAAAATCCATATCGGTCACTTCAGATCTTCAGAATCCAGGATTATGGTAAATGGACCGTCATTAACAAGGCTCACCTTCATATCGGCTCCGAACACTCCGGTTTCAGTCTTAAATCCGGCATTCCGGCACTTATCGATAATATGCTCATATAAAGGGATCGCCTGCTCAGGTCTTGCAGCCTTTATGAATGAAGGTCTGTTACCGTGGCTTACATCCGCACACAGCGTAAACTGGGATACTATCATAAGCTCCCCACCCACGGTACTCAGGTCAAGATTCGTCTTGCCGCCTTCATCTTCAAAGATCCTCATTGAAAGAAGCTTTGCTACCATTTTGTCGGCGGTCTCAACAGTATCTGACTCCATAATGCCGCAGAGCACCATGAATCCATGACCGATTTTACCGGAAATATATTCTTTCTTATTTCCGCTTTCGTCCGTTTCTATTATGGTGGTAGTCGCCTCAAGTACTCTTTGAATAACGAATCTCATGGATCAGTCTTTCTTTTCCTTATTCTTCTTTGCAGCTTTGGATTCCTTAATGACAGTGAAGATCGATCTGTTATTATTCTTCTTTTCTATCGGAGGTATCGGGATAACAGAGCCGTCTTCAGCAATTGTGCCGACCACCAGATAATCCTTGGTCTTATATGGATATCCCTTCTTCTTGAGCTTATTCCTGCTCAGCTGTCTGATGCCGGCATAGATGACCGCAAATACGGGAACACCTATTACCATTCCGAACAGTCCCCACAATCCGCCAAAGAGCGTGATCGAGAATATGATCCAGAATCCGGTAAGACCTGTTGATGTCGAGAGAATCCTGGGACCGAGTACATTGCCGTCAACCTGCTGCAGTATTACGATAAATATCAGGAATACTATGGCATATCCGGGATGAAGCGGATCATATGCGAATATCAGTATCGCACTGGGGATGGCACCGAAGTATGGTCCGAAGAAAGGTATGATATTCGTCACGCCCACGATTATGCTTACAAGAACCGTATAAGGTATCTGCATTATGGTGCATCCCATAAAACAGATAAGACCGATAATGACGGAATCAACTATCTTGCCGAAAAAGAATCCGATAAATGTTCTGTGTGTATATCTGAAGGCCTCAACAAAAGCATTTGCTGCCTCTCTTGAGAAAAATGCATAGATGAGCTTCTTGGATCTTGCAACATGCTCTTCCTTGCTCCAAAGAACATATATGGAGATTATGAATCCGATTATAAAGTTCCAGAGTTTTCCGAGGAATGCCAAAAAGCCCTGCGAAACGGACTTGATCACTGCAGTGGAGAATGTCTTGAAGTTCTCATTGACCCATTCGGTAATATCAGCGGCATATCTGTTCAGGTCGTTGGATATATACGAATTGAGCATCGGGTTATTCTTAAGAAGCTTATCCGCCCACGCGTTTATATTGCTGAGATAAATGCTCAGGTTACTGACAATACTGATGATTGAAGGAAATACATGCTTTATCGCAACCTGTATCACTACATAGATCATTACCACCGAGAAGATGATGATCACCACTATCGCCATTACACGTGCAAGCGATCTCTGTGCCGATCCATTGATAAACTTCATCTTCCTGAATATGGGCTGCATCACCTTGGATTCCAGCATATTCAGCAGCGGACTGTACAGATATGCAATGATCAGTCCGACATAAACCGGTGCGAGTATATGGTTGATCCTGCCGATAACGGCGCTAAATTTCTCATTGTAGAAAAGTATATATACTGCCAGGATACAGCAGAAGAACGTTAAGAATATGGTAAGGCCCCATTTAAAATAATTATTGTCAAATCTGGGATCTTTCTTCTGATTCCTGATACGTCCCTCAGAATTGGTTGTAAAAATATCTCTTTCGTCTTTTGAATAATCGCTCATAAATGTGCCCCCACAACTAGTTCAGTATAACACCAAACATACCAAATATCACTATTTTTCAAGGTATTTGAAGGGCATATTATGATATAATCACAGGGGTGATCCATTGTAAGGATCCAATATGATCTACCGGGAATAAAGGCAGGAAAATGGCAGTTGTAAATAATGAAAATTATCATGATGCCCAGATCAGGGACAATATCCGCAAGATGAGACTTGTCCTTGATACTCTCCCGTCCTGGCTCAGAGAATACTTCAGGTCCATAGAGACCGGCACTTCAGCCAGGACCCGTCTTGCCTATGCATACGATATCCGTATGTTCTTCGAATTCCTCAAGGAAAACAATTCATCACTGAAAAATACCGAGATACCTGATTTTAATATCTCCATTCTCGAAAGCATAGGCAGGACCGACATCGAGGAATATCTTGAGAATGTGACTCTGTACGAGAAGGACGGAAGGACCGTGATAAACGGTGAACGCGGAAAGGCAAGAAAGCTCTCCGCTTTAAGAAGCATGTATAAATATTTCTTCGAAACAGAAAGAGTTTCGAAAAACACTGCAGAGCTTGTCATACCTCCCAAGATCCATGAAAAAGAGATCATCAGACTTGATGCGGATGAAGTGGCCAGGCTTCTTGATATGGTGGAATCCGGTGAGGGGCTTACCGATAAGGAACTGGTATATCATTCCAGAACAAAGATAAGAGATGTGGCAATCCTTACTCTTCTGCTGGGTACCGGAATCCGTGTATCCGAATGTGTGGGTATCGATCTTAAGGATATCGATTTTAATAACGGTGGCATCAAGGTCACCCGCAAGGGAGGTAACGAAGCCATTGTCTATTTCGGTGACGAAGTAGATGCCGCCCTTCATGATTATCTTGACGAAAGAGAACGGATCAATGCAGAAAGCGGTTCCGAGAACGCTCTGTTTCTCTCGCTCCAGAATAAAAGGATCAGTGTCCGTGCCGTAGAGAAGCTTGTAAAGAAGTATTCATCCAGGCTTACTTCCCTTAAAAAAATAACTCCCCATAAGCTCAGGAGCACTTACGGAACTGCCCTCTACCGTGAGACAGGGGATATTTATCTTGTTGCCGATGTCCTGGGACATAAGGATGTCAACACTACCAGAAAGCACTATGCCGCACAGTTTGAAGACAGCAGAAAGCATGCGGCCAATGTGGTGACTCTCAGGGAAAAGACCCCTGAAAAGAAAACCGATGAAAATAAAAAGAACAGCTCCGATGGCAATGAATAACAACTTCAATACATGCCGGCGTTAACTGTTCTATATGATCTGTATAGCCGTTAAATGATATCTCTTATGATCATCGGTATTCGGTAGAATAATAACATACAGTGATCAGCTCTCCGCTCTTAAGATCATCCCCGAAATACATCTGGTTCATCTTGCGAAGTTCACTGATATACTCAGCTTCAGAATCATAATGAACATCATCCATATACATATGCGCTATGGATGAAAGCGTATCACCGGCACATACCCTGTACATGGCGGTGTACTTGTAATATACTTCCTGCTCCGCAGCATCGCTCCTTGTCATGGCATGGGACCTGATCACGGATGAAACGGTCATGACACAAAGGATCAGGATAAAAGCAGCTGCTGCGATGAACATCTTCTTTTTATTTATATTGATATATGATCTCATACAGGCCTCCGAATATATGTTCTGAACATTTGTTCTGTTTTGGATTATATCGAACATATATTCGAATGTCAATAATTATTTTAATATGGATTATTACTGTCCGTTAATCTATAATTAAGTGTTGTATGTAAGACTTCCGTAATATCACAGGAGGATAAAATGATTTCCGGAAAAAAATTCATTAAAACAGTATCTTCAGTAGTTCTCACGGCTGTAATGGCCGCTGCACTTGCTCTTGCTCCCGCAACAGATGCCAAGGCTCTCGGCGGCATCAATGAGCTCACCGGTCTTCCCACTGCGGCTCCGAATCTTCAGCGTCCCATTGCCGTAATGGTTGATGACGATCAGATTGCCTCGCCTCACTACGGACTTGCTGAAGCTGATATCATCTATCAGATGGTCAACTCCACCAAGAACAACCGCGTCACCAGACTGATGGCCATCTACAACCAGCTTCCTCACCTGTCCGGCGGATTCAGCAGGATCCCCAACGGAAAGCCCAGCTGGTACACAGAGTACTGCCTTGCAGGCGAAGCTGCAAGAAGGATCGCAGGTGCCGGAATATCTCCTTTCTATACCGATATCTCCTGTGCACAGAACAGATTCAATTTCGGGATCAACGACATGGCAGCAGGCGTACCCGCCAATGTATGTTCACTTCCCTTCCCTCATAACTCAACAATGCTTCTGTATAACCCTCTCACCGCTACATATGACTGGAACGAGATCGGTTCTCCCGTTGTTGATGCCGAGGACTTCCAGCAGGTGACCTTCAAGAATGTGATCATCCAGTGCGCACCCATGGTTGAGTATGATAACAACGGATATATGCTCTATGGTGTCATCGGATCCGGTATGGGTTACTATCTTACAAACGGCAAGGCTGTAGCCATCACCTGGTACAAGGACGTTATCGGACATACCCAGTACTTCAACGCAGACGGCACTCCGCTTGTAGTCAATCCCGGCAAGACCTACATTGGTATCGTTCCCGCTGATTCCTGGGGACTTGTACTGTTCGGATGATGAATATCCGTACGGTTACCAATCTTAAAAAAGATAACAATATGTTAAAAGAGAGAACCCATCAAGGTTCTCTCTTTTATACTTATCAGTTACTCTTTTTTATTTTTCAGTTGTGCTTTATCACTCTCTTATCTTTATGATACGCTTCTTCGGTCTGTCACTTATCCCGTCTTGTTATTATTGGATTTCTACTCACTCTTCTGCAGGATTAACATGTATCATGATATGTTTAACACCCTGGAACTTGTCTTCAACCCTGCTGTGTACATTTTCAGCTATCTCATGTGCCTCCAGCAGGGAACTGTCCCTTCTTACCGATATCTCCAGGTCTATATAGATCTTATTTCCGAACTGTCTTGTCCTTAGCAGGTCTATCCCCATCACTCCCGGCTGTTCTTCTATGAACCTCCTAATGCTGTTTTCGACGGTCTTATCGCAGGAGGTATCAAGCATCTTGGCTATGGCATCCTTGATTATATCGTATGCAACCTTGAGTATTAGAAGGCATATGATCAAAGCTGCTATTGGGTCCATAAATGGAAAACCGAGTTTTGCAAGACCTATTCCTATAAAAGATCCTATTGAAGATATCGCATCAGACCTGTGGTGCCACGCATCTGCCTTAAAAGCTGCTGAATCCAACTTTTTGGCATAATACATTGTGAACCAGAACATAGACTCTTTCACAACAATAGATACCACAGCCGCAACGAGCGGAAGAAAGGTGGGAATCGCCAGGGTATTACTGTTATAATACAGATTCTTTATCCCGCTTATACCGATACCGACACCTGTTCCGGCAAGTATAAGTCCCAACGTAAGAGAAGCCACGCATTCAAGCCTTTCATGGCCGTACGGGTGCTCCGCATCTTCTTTCTGCTGTGAAAGCCTGACACCTATATACGCTATGAATGTGGCAAAAACATCGGAAAGCGAATGAACAGCATCCGATACCATGGCTCCGGATCTTCCGTATATTCCGGCAAAAAGCTTGAAGGCAGCAAGGAATACATTACCGAATATTCCCACACCCGACAGTTTCTTTATGATCTTCTTCTCATCCATTTAATACCCCTTTCAGTTTGATCTACATATCAGGGTATAAAAAAACACACCCCGGAACCCTACTGTCCCGCAGATGTGCCAGTTGAAAATGGCTTTGATTCTGCTGTCTCATTCAGCATCATCCCTAAGGAATATGCTGTTCGACCCGGCTACATATCTTCCTGCGAAAATACTGCCTGCTCAGTTTGTACTGTAGACATATAAGTGTTGTGCAGCGCAAAGAGATATATAAATAGTACCATCGCTCCAAAGCAGTGTCAAATCCCGTGTTCACTTTGATAATACTTAGATCATTGCAACCTGTTATCAGGTTTAATGATTAAAAAGGTAGGGATTTTATTCGAAAATATGTTTGCATGACAGAACAAATGTGCTATACTTTATGCAAACAAATGTTTGAAAGGAGTCTATATGCGGGATTTCAACAAGCTTACATCCAAGCAGGAACAGATCCTCGAATACCTCAAGGAGACCATACTTGCCAAGGGATATCCGCCTACTGTAAGGGAGATCGGAGAGAAAGTATCGCTCAAGTCCACATCTTCCGTATTCTCGCATCTTGAAGCGCTTGAGCGCAAGGGATATATCAAGAGAGATCCTTCAAAGCCAAGGGCAATAGAGATATGTGATGATTCCTTCCAGATGGTAAGAACCGAGATGACCAGCATTCCCGTATATGGTAATGTTGCAGCCGGTCAGCCTCTCCTCGCCGACGATAATATAATCGAGTACTTCCCTCTTCCCGCATCCGAACTTTCAAAGGGACAGAGCTTTATGCTCAATGTCAAGGGAGATTCCATGATAAATGCCGGCATTTTCAGCGGCGACCGCATCATTGTCCGCCAGCAGAGCACTGCAGAGAACGGCGAAATGGTTGTTGCTCTCATAGATGATTCCGCAACGGTCAAGACATACTATAAAGAGAAGGATCATATCCGTCTACAGCCGGAGAATGATACCATGGATCCCATAATCGTTGACAGCTGTACAATCCTGGGCAAGGTCTACGGAGTCATCAGGATATTCAGATGATATAAACTCCCGGCACCGTAAACAGCCATATCAATTCCGGCCGCATATACTGCTGAACAATAAAGGATCGGTACCCTCGTACCGATCCTTTTATCATCCCATATTTCAGATCTCTACCTTCTCCGCATCTGCCCAGACTCTTTCGAGATCATACAGTTCACGCGAGTCTTTATCGAAGACATGTACCACCAGATCACCGTAATCCATAAGTATCCAGTTAGCCGTATCATATCCTTCGATACCCTTATGCATTATACGCTTCTTCGCAAGAGCTTCTTCTGCCCCGTCGCTAAGAGCCTGTATCTGGGACCTGTTGGTTCCGGAGCAGATAACAAAACAGTCAGTGATATCCGATACACTGCTAAGATCAAGAACTGTTATATTGACTCCTTTCTTGTCTTCAAGTGCATCCGTAACTGTCTTAACCTTTTCGATCAATTCTCTGTTCAAATATATACCTCTTTTAATATCTATTGGTTTTACATTCCTTACATCAGCGCCGCTAAGAACCGCTTTACAATATCCTCAGGGATTTATCAGGCTCTATCTGGTTCTTATAGAATTCATAAGCCCTGACCGAGGAAGGAGCAACACGATGTCCCTTGGATTCCACATATTTCCTGACAGATTCCATTATCCATAAAAGCGCCTGATCGATATCTATAAAAGCGGCTTTTCTTACGCCACTCATTATGACAAGATCCTTTCTGCCGGGCTCTATGAAATCGGCAACAAATACGATCTTCTCGAGCAGTGACATTCCGGGTCTTCCCAATGTGTGGTATTTTATGGCATTTAGAATATCCTCATTTTTGATACCATACTCATCCTTGGCAATGATAGCGCCGGCTTTTGAATGAAGCAGCGCGTGATTCTCCAGCTCTTCAAGAAGCGGACGCTCTCCGGCCTCTTCCATTATACTGATCTTCTTTTCATCGGAAAGGCACTTGGCACAGTCATGAAGAAGTCCGGCAATACGCGCATCCATAACATTGGCTCCGTGTATGAAAGCCAGACACGCCGCGGTATACTCAACACCCAGTGAATGCTCGAAACGTTCCTGATCCAGCGCCTTTTCAAGCTTCTTTCGCAGTTTGATAATATCTTCCTTCATGTTCCACCCTCCTTTTTACCAAGGTTTTCACTCGGCATTAGAAGATTTCTTAGGTGCCTTGGGAAGTACTATCTTCGGATTATCCTTATTGGGCTTATACAGAACGATCTTGCGTCCAATGACCTGGACAACTGTAGATCTGGTCCTTCCTGCTATTATCTCGGCAAGTGATCTTGCATCATCCTCGCAGTTCTTAAGAACCGATATCTTGAGCAGTTCATTCTTGGCAAAAAACTCATCAAGAGCTGTGATGGTCTCGGGAGTTACGGAAGCCTTTCCGAGATTGAATGCAGCATCAAGATCCATTGCAAGCCCCTTTAAATATGCTCTCTGTTTGCTTGTAAGTTCCATTTTATCTCTCCATAAGGATGTATACACATCCAGATCTTTTATTTGTAATATTCAAAAGAGTGTCCGTAAAGTCTTACGGTATCTCCGTCCTTGATGCCCAGCTCTTCCAGCTGCTCAAGCATTCCGTTATCCTTGAGGAAATTCTGGAAGAAAGCAAAACCCTTCTCGGAATCCAGATTGGTATAGCCAAGCATCTTCTCGATTTTCGGACCTTCGATGACGTACTCTTCCTCTTCATCATCATAGTAAACGGTATAAGGATCATCAGTAATCTTAAGGCTGATCTGGGGATCGTATTCCTGTTCATAGGTGATAACCTTATCGGGAAGAGTCTTAAGGAGATCCGATGCTTCCTTCAAAAGCTCTCTGACACCGTCACCTGTTGCCGCAGAGATAGTCATTACCCTGATGCCCTTAGGCTCGAACTCATCCTTGAGAGCCTTCAGGTTCTCTTCCGCGTCCTCGTACGAGGAGAACAGATCCGATTTATTGGCAGCGATTATCTGTGGCTTTTTTATGAGCTCGGGATCGTATTTCTCAAGCTCTGAATTGATAAGCTTTACATCCTCCAGAGGATTCCTTCCTTCGGTACCCGCAGCATCCACCACATGTATCAGCACCTTGGTCCTTTCCACATGTCTGAGGAATTCATGACCGAGGCCCAGTCCGTCACTGGCACCTTCTATAAGTCCCGGAATGTCGCTTATAACGAATCCGTATCCTCCGAGATTGACAACACCGAGATTGGGCTGCAGTGTAGTGAACTGATATCCCGCAATCTTGGGTTTGGCATTTGTACAGGATGCAAGAAGCGAGGACTTACCGGCATTCGGAAATCCAACCAGACCGACATCGGCTACAACCTTAAGTTCAAAAATGGCTTCAAGCTCAAGTGCCGGCTGACCGGGCTGCGCATACTTGGGAGCCTGCATGGTTGATGTTGCATAATGCTGGTTACCGCATCCGCCTTTACCGCCCTTAAGTATCGTATATTCCCTGCAGTCTCCGGACATGTCGATGATGACCTTGCCGGACTCCGCCTCTCTTACAACCGTTCCCTCGGGAACCTTAAGGATGATATCCTCTCCATCCTTGCCACGGCAGTTTTTCTTGCCGCCGTTCTCCCCGTTACCGGCCTTGTACTTTCTTACATTTCTGAAGTCAATGAGTGTATTAAGGCCTTCATCCACTTTAAGTATGACATCACCGCCCCTGCCGCCGTCTCCGCCGTCAGGTCCGCCGTTAGTTACGTATTTTTCTCTTCTGAATGAGACATGTCCGTCTCCGCCCTTACCGCTGATAAGGAATACGCGGGCCTTGTCACAATACATACATTCACCTCAAAATATAAACAGTGTACAGATATAATAAAAAAACGGACTCTGACGTATCCGCCAGAGTCCTGATAATTACTGCTCTTCTCTAGGATAAACAGAAGCCTGAGTTCTGTCCTTACCCTTTCTCTCAAACTTGAGAACGCCGTCAACCAGCGCATAAAGAGTATCATCTCCGCCGATACCTACATTATTACCGGGGTGGATCTTGGTTCCGCGCTGTCTGTAGAGAATGTTTCCGGCCTTAACGAACTGACCGTCAGCACGCTTTGCACCAAGTCTCTTGGCTTCGGAATCTCTGCCGTTCTTGGTAGAACCGACACCCTTTTTATGAGCGAAGAACTGAAGATTCATTCTAAGCATTGTCATTAACCTCCTTGAATTGTATCTGCAAAAACCTGTCTCCGTACTCTTCAGAAAGCTTTTCAATGGAATATACAAAGGAATCCATTAAACATCTCGCACCCTCACAGGGTTCGTCCAGGATAATGCATCGCATAAATCCAGTGCTTTCATTATCGGTTACGTCAAGCTTTTGCCCGGCTGCCTTTTCCAATCCGTTTATGGTATGAATGGAAAGAGCCGAAATAGCTGAACATAAAATATCGGGTTTACCCTTTCGGGCAAAGCCTGCATGTCCCATACATGTGAAGCCCTTATAAGCTCCATCAGGGGACTTTTCGATCACGATAGTAGTCATGATCAGCCTTCGATGGAATCGATCTTAACAGCTGTGAAAGGCTGTCTGTGTCCGTTCTTCTTGTGATATCCGGACTTTCTCTTATAACGGTAAACAATGACCTTCTTGGCACGATCCTGCTTTACAACAGTACCGGTAACCTTAGCAGAAGCAACATCCTTACCTGCCTTAAGAGAACCATCGCTGATGGCAATGACATTGTCGAATGTAACCTTGTCACCTTCAGCGGCATCAAGCTTCTCGACTCTGATCTCATCTCCCTCGGAAACCTTATACTGCTTTCCTCCGGTTGCGATAATTGCGTACATAAATAGGCACCTCCTTTTCATGAACCATCATGAAGTATGCGAAATGGTCCTTTTAAAACGCTGATACGGCGCCGTTACCGGTTTTCGGCAACAGACTTAAAGCCTATTCAAGCGGCATACTCACTTAATATAATAGGAAGTGCCTTGAAAGTCAATATATTTTTTTAATGGATCGGTTATTTTTGTGCTGCTCTTTTGCTTTCCTGGGAAACTGCCACCAAACCGCAGAGACCTAAGAATACAAATATAAGTCCCATAACAGAAAGCGCCCATCCTATAAGACCGGGAATGATCAGCGGACTTATCACCATCACCACTGCACCGATCACAAGATACATTATTGCAAGGGTATTATCCGGGATCTTACGGATCTCCTCATAAGCGATAGGCTGTAATTCATATTGGGTTTCGTTTTCTTTTTCGTTTGCCATCAGTCTTCTCCTTAGTAGTGTACATAAATACCTGTTAATTATATATTAACGACCAATTTACGTCAACAAACCCGCCTCCATAACGATCATGAAAACTTAAGACAATAGGTTCAGGGACTGTGATCAGCAGATCAGTTGTAATACGTCATGGGATCCACAGGCACAGAATCAACAGTTACCATAAATCCGAGATGCGGTCCTGTGGATCTTCCGGTGGAACCGAGCGTACCGATCACACTTCCTGCAGAAACAACATTTCCGACGGATACGGAAGTCGATGACAAATGGGTATATGTAACGGAGAGTTCATCACTTACCTTTACAACTATATAATTGCCGAGATCTTCATTAAAGCCGGCATCCGAGACAATACCGTCCTTAGCACATACAATGGTTCTTTCAGGTTCAGCCGCGATATCCACTTCAGGATGAATGACCGTCTCCACTCCATTTTCGGTCTCCCTTGTACGTTCTCCAAAACCTGCCGTTATGAATGATTCGCCCTGAACAGGCCATACCCAGCCGTCTTTACCTGTAATGACAGATATCCCCACTTCGGATCCTTCAGGAGCTTCAGTGTCTGTAACCTCAGGGGTATTTACATTTGCGTCATCCGAAGCGTCGTCACTTAGCGTATCAGCAGCTGCCGATACAGCTTCATTCTGCAAAGTATCTGAAGCTTCTGTATTTACTGCAGTATTATCCGCGGAATCCTCCGTTACGGTCAAAAGCTCTTCTTCCGCATTACCTGCTGCAGCAATCTCTTCACCGGATGCGATCTCTTCCTGATCTGTTGATGAAGTCTGTGCAGCCCGGACATCCGTTCCGGGAAGCTTTACAAAACTCAGAACCGTGGTGGCAAGTATAACTATCAGAGCAAAAGCGGAAACTGCCCCTATCAATTTTTTATTCTTCATATTCTTTACCCTCTTTTCAATATCGGTAGTGCCAAAAGCGGCGCTGACAGGGTCAAAGGCCTTGCCGCCCGAGGCAAAATAAAGTAATAGTTCGGCATATTTCTTGATCTTGGAATCCTCTGCACTCTTAAGAACCATTTCATCGCAGCTTATCTCCATATCAAGGCTGAAAAGTTTAAACGAGATCCAGGCAAGCGGATTCATCCAGTAAACGGCAAGAAGGATATACGCGAACAGCTTAAACAACGTATCCTTCCTTTTGATATGTATCATTTCATGCTCTATTGAAGGACGTAAGAATTCGGTGTCATATCCCGAAGGAACATATACACCGGGTCTGATGAATCCGACGGCAATGGGAGAATCGATATAATCACATGAATACAGCCTGCTTCCGATCCTGACCGAAGCTTTTATCTTCTTTAACAGCTTCAGATATCTGATATATCCCGCGACGATCATAACCGCAAAGCCTATGATCCATACAAAGAACAGTCCCGGAGAAAGAAGTGAGGCCAGTACGGATAAAAATGCCGAAATGCGGTCCGAAACAGAAATTCTGTTTTCGGAAAGCATATGATCCGCACCCTGTCCGTCAACCGAAGGAACCGTCACCTCTTCATAAGCAGCTGCATAGGCACCGTCATAAACTATATCCTGGCCTTCAAATGCATCACCTGCAGCTTCCGTTTGAGAGGAATAGGATTCAGAGTACATATTCCTGAATGAACCTGCAGACAGGCTAAGATCAAAGATGA
>CACWJQ010000004.1 GCA_902761225.1 uncultured Lachnospiraceae bacterium
GGTTGATGGAGTGAAGCCAAATGATGAACTGTCTGAAAATATATGTAAGAACACGGATGGATTATTTACTTTTTTAGGGAGTGAAAAGAATTATGAAAATGCCTTGGTATATTCTTATTATATTGATGGAGAGATAAACGAAGAGAATATTGCTCTGATAATAAACAGTGCAAGTTCGATTTCTGCGAAATATGATGAGAAAGTGTGTATTAATGTAGAAACCTGGATACCTGGAGGTATAGGAGGTTTGTGTTCGATCTCAAATTATTACCAAATGGCGGATGGTACATATTATGTGTATCCTGATCTATGTGTATATACAGTTCTTTGGCAGGATCTTACTACGTCGGATGCACGTGAACCCTCTGCGTTTACAGGTGCAGAAGGTATAAAGTATTTTCGGGTAGATGATCGCATGAACGAAAAAGCCAAAGAACAGGAGATTAATTGGTACGAGATTTGGCCGGATTTGGAAGGGGTGGAAGTGTTTTCTCATTAATTGCATGAGATTGATGGATATTATTACTATATAGATATGCTGATTGCATTGTTTCACTTTTCAAAAAGTGATTGACAACTTTCCCACAGGGTAGTAATTTATCACTTGAAAAGGCAAAGGCGTCTTTTCTGTCTGTAAACTTGCAGAAAAGGCGTCTTTGTCTTTTTCTGTTTTTCCAAAATAAGGAGGAACATTTTATGGAAGCACATTCAGTACCTGAGTATTTCGGAGAACTTGTATTTGACGATCGTCAGATGAGAGCAAGACTTTCATCCAAGGTTTATGCATCCCTCAGAAAGACCATCGATGAGGGCAAGAAGCTGGATTCCAAGATCGCTGAGGCGGTTGCGGGAGCAATGAAGGAGTGGGCTCTTGAAAAGGGAGCTACACACTTTACCCACTGGTTCCAGCCCCTTACCGGAATCACTGCAGAAAAGCACGATTCATTCATCACTCCGTCACCTGACGGAAGTGTCATAATGGAGTTTTCAGGCAAGGAGCTCATCCAGGGTGAGCCCGATGCATCTTCATTCCCTTCAGGCGGTATCAGAGCTACATTCGAAGCAAGAGGATATACGGCATGGGATCCTACCTCATATGCGTTCATCAAGGATAAGACTCTTTGCATCCCCACTGCATTCTGTTCATACAGCGGTGAGGCTCTCGATAAGAAGACACCCCTCCTTCGTTCCATGGAGGCACTCAATAAGCAGGCACTCCGTATCCTTAAGCTGTTCGGAAACGATACGGCAAAATATGTCAGGACTTCCGTAGGTCCCGAGCAGGAATACTTCCTTATCACCAAGGAGATGTATGACCAGCGTCCCGACCTCAGATACACCGGAAGAACTCTTTTCGGATCAAGACCTCCCAAGGGACAGGAGATGGATGACCATTACTTCGGAGTCATCAAGCCCCGTGTTCAGGAGTTCATGAACGATCTCAACAGGGAACTCTGGAGGCTGGGAATCCTTGCCAAGACAGAGCACAATGAAGTTGCTCCCGCCCAGCATGAGCTTGCTCCCATCTATTCAACTACCAACATAGCTACAGACCAGAACCAGCTGATGATGGAGATCATGCAAAAAGTAGCCGCAAAGCACGGACTTGTATGTCTCCTTCATGAGAAGCCCTTCGCAGGAGTAAACGGAAGCGGCAAGCACAATAACTGGTCCATGGCGACAGATACCGGCATCAACCTTCTTTCACCCGGTGAGACACCTTATGAGAATGCACAGTTCCTTCTCTTCCTCTGCGCAGTGATCAAGGCTGTTGATGATTATCAGGATCTTCTCAGACTCTCTGTTGCAACTGCAGGTAACGATCATAGACTCGGAGCTAACGAGGCACCTCCCGCTATCATCTCCGTATTCCTCGGTGATGAGCTCTCTGCGATACTCGATGCCATCGAGAACGATACTCCCTATGCAGGTACCGAGAAGAAGATAATGAAGCTGGGTGTGGATATCCTTCCCGCATTCCCCAGAGATACCACCGACAGAAACAGAACCTCGCCCTTCGCCTTCACCGGCAACAAGTTCGAATTCAGAAGCCTCGGATCATCCAACTCCATCGCATGTGCGAACATCATGCTCAACTCGGTCGTTGCGGAATCTCTCAAGATCTACGCGGACAGACTTGAAGGAGCCGAGGACTTTGAAAAGACTCTTCACGAGATGATAAAGAAGACAATCAAGGACCACAAGAGGATCCTGTTCAACGGTAACGGCTACGATGATGCGTGGGTCAAGGAAGCTACCGAGGTCAGAGGCCTGTGCAATTACAGGACCACTCCTGACTGCATGCCTCATATCCTGGATGAGAAGAATGTTAAGCTTCTCACCGGACACAAGGTATTTACCGAGAAGGAGATCGAATCCCGCTGCGAGATCATGCTCGAGAACTATTGCAAGCAGGTCCGCATCGAAGCCAATACCATGATGGATATGGCACTGAGGCAGATCCTTCCCGCCATTACAGGATATGCGGATAAGCTTTCCGAGACAGTATCCTCCAAGAAGTCAGTCAATGCATCGCTTGCATGTTCATATGAGACCGATGTCATCTCCAAACTTTCTGTTCTTGCAGATCAGATCTATACACGCAGCGGAGAACTCGAAAAGGCGATCATCTCTCTCGGAAGCGTGGAGGATATCATCGCAGAGAGCGCTGCCATCAGGGATACGCTTCTTCCCAAGATGGGTGAGCTCAGAGCAGCTGCAGATGAGGCAGAGACACTGGTTTCATCAGAGTACTGGCCTTATCCTTCATACGGTGACATGCTCTTCAGTGTAAGGTAATGTGACAGTTTTCTTCATAATATGCGGCCGGGAAGCCGTTACTGCCTTCCCGGCCCATATCCTTTTTAACAGGAATTAAGTGAACCATATACGGAGGATGAATAAATGTGTTCTATCATGGCGTGGTGCGGAAGGGGCACCGATGAAGAAGCCTTTGCAAAGGCTTTGGATAAGACGACATCAAGAGGCCCCGATGATGCACGGATTATTAAGACAAAGGGCGGACTGCTTGGATTCAGGCGGCTTTCCATCATGGGACTTACCCCGGAGGGAATGCAGCCTTTTGAGCTGAATAATTCCGCCGTGGTGTGTAACGGAGAGATATACGGATTCTTACCTTTAAGAGATGAATTGAAAGCTAAGGGATATACGTTCAGGAGTGACAGTGACTGCGAGATCATCCTCCCGATGTATAAGGAATACGGAGCAGAGTGCTTCAAGAAGTTCGATGCGGAATTCGCCTGTGTGATCTATGACGGTGACAGGGATGAGTGGATCGCTGCAAGAGATCCCATCGGCATCAGACCTCTATATTATACATTCGATAAGGGCGGAAGCATGATATTTGCAAGCGAGCCCAAGAATCTTACAGAGCTTTCCGATGATAAGATCTATCCCTTCCCTCCCGGTCATTACTATAAGGACGGACAGTTTATCTGCTACAACGACATATCAAAGCCTGTAAAAACCGTAAAGGATGATCTTGAGACGGTGTGTGCCACTATTCGCGAGAAGCTTATCGCCGGTGTTGAAAAGAGGCTTATAGCAGATGCCAAGGTAGGATTCCTCCTATCCGGAGGCCTTGATTCATCACTTGTCTGCAGCATCGCACAGCGAAGGAGCAGTACACCCATCCGTACCTTCGCCATCGGAATGAACGAGGATGCCATCGATCTTAAGTATGCCAAACAGACAGCGGATTATCTCGGAGCAGATCATACCGAAGTGATCATAACAAGGGACGATGTCATAAATGCACTTCCCGATGTCATCCACCTTCTCGGAACCTATGACATCACCACCATAAGAGCCAGCATGGGCATGTATCTCCTGTGCAAGGCCATTCATGAGCAGACGGATATCCGTGTTCTTCTCACCGGTGAAGTCAGTGATGAGATCTTCGGATATAAATATACGGACTTTGCTCCCAGTGCGGAGGCTTTCCAGGCAGAGGCCGAGAAGAGAGTCAGAGAGCTTCACATGTACGATGTGCTCCGTGCCGACAGATGTATCTCGGTCAACTCTCTTGAAGCCAGAGTTCCCTTCGGAGATCTTGATTTTGTGGGATACTGCATGTCCATAGATCCCGAGATGAAGCGCAATCATTATAACAAGGGCAAGTACCTTCTCCGCCATGCTTTCGAGGGACTTGATTACCTTCCCGATGAGATACTCTTCCGTGAAAAGGCAGCGTTCTCGGACGCAGTCGGTCACTCCATGGTAGATCATCTCAAGGAATACGCGGAGAGCAGATATACTCAGGAGGAATTCGAGGACGGCTGCAGGAAATATAAGCATGCACGTCCCTTCACCAAGGAATCCCTCCTCTACAGAGAGATATTCGAAAGCTTCTATCCCGGACAGTCCCAGATGGTCAAGGATTTCTGGATGCCCAACAAAGAGTGGGAAGGATGCAACGTCAACGACCCCAGCGCCCGTGTACTCTCCAACTACGGAGCCAGTGGACAATAAATTTCCTATCACTCAGGTAGCGGAGATATGCAATATAGGCCGCCATCGTGAAGTAACTAAAGGGTAACAATATGACAAAATATATATTTGTGACAGGCGGAGTGGTCTCCGGCCTCGGTAAAGGAATAACGGCAGCATCCCTTGGAAGACTTCTCAAGGCGAGAGGGCTGAAGGTCGCAGCGCAGAAACTTGATCCCTATATCAACGTTGATCCCGGAACCATGAGTCCCTATCAGCACGGTGAGGTCTATGTTACGGATGACGGCGCTGAGACCGATCTGGACCTGGGACATTACGAGAGATTCATCGATGAGGACCTTAACAAGTTCTCGAACCTGACATCCGGAAGAGTATACTGGAACGTTCTGAACCGCGAGAGAAGGGGCGAGTACCTGGGATCCACGGTGCAGATAATCCCGCATATAACCGATGAGATCAAAGACTTCGTCTACAGTGTCGGCAGGAAGACAAATGCCGATGTGGTCATTACGGAGATAGGCGGAACGGTGGGTGATATCGAATCCCAGCCCTTTATAGAGGCGGTGAGACAGATATCTCTTGAAGTCGGAAAAGAGAATTCTCTCTTCATACATGTGACACTGGTGCCGTTCCTCCACGGATCGGATGAGCATAAGTCCAAGCCCACACAGCATTCCGTCAAGGAACTTCAGGGAATGGGAGTGTCCCCTAACATTCTTATACTTCGCTGCGATGAGCCTCTTGAAGATGACATATTCAAAAAAATCGCGCACTTCTGTAACGTCAAGGAAGACTGTGTCATAGAGAACATCACTCTTCCTTATCTGTATGAAGCACCTCTTATGCTTGAAGATTCGGGCTTCTCGAAGATCGTATGCAGGGAACTCGGAATCGAGGCCGGTGAACCGGATCTGAATCACTGGAGAGAAATGGTCGATCGTATCAAGAATCTCCAGGATCATGTGACTATCGGACTTGTCGGAAAATATGTACAGCTCCACGATGCATATCTGTCCGTTGCGGAGGCTCTCAGGCATGCGGGATACGAGAATTCCGCCAAGGTTGATATAAAGTGGATCGATTCCGAGAAGATAACAGAAGAGAATGCTGAAGAGACATTTAAAGGCATCGACGGCATCATCGTTCCCGGAGGATTCGGTGACAGAGGCATTGAGGGTATGATCACCTCAGCCAAATATGCCAGAACCCATCACGTTCCTTACTTCGGAATATGCCTGGGAATGCAGATAGCTGTCATTGAATACGCAAGGAATGTTCTCGGCATCACGGATGCAAATTCGGGTGAATTCGATGAGCTGTGTAAGAATAAAGTTATCGATTTCATGCCCGGACAGAGCGATACGATCGATAAGGGAGGAACTCTCAGGCTCGGTGCATACCCATGCATGGTAAAAACCGGAAGCAGGCTTGAAGAGTGCTACGGAGCACCTGAAATCTCTGAGCGTCACCGTCACAGATATGAATTCAATAATGATTACAGGGAGAAGTTCGAAGCAGCTGGAGCGGTTTTTGCCGGAACATCGCCCGACAACAGGCTTGTTGAAGAGATGGAGCTACCTGATGAGGATTTCTACCTTGGAGTCCAGTATCATCCCGAGTTCAAATCAAGACCCGACAAGGCACATCCGCTTTTTAAGGGATTCATAAGAGAGGCAGGTAAACGTCATGGCCATTCATGAGGAATGCGGAGTATTCGGTATAACGGGGGCATTTAACACAGGGATAGCACGAGACATCTATCACGGACTCTATGCACTCCAGCACAGGGGGCAGGAAAGCTGCGGTATCGTTGTCAATGACGACGGAGTTTTTTCCACTCATAAGGACCTCGGACTTGTAGGTGAGGTCTTTGATGAGAGAGAACTCAGTGCTCTTCCCGGCGGATGCATGGCTATAGGACATGTAAGATACGGTACCACCGGAGGGAATATAAGGAGTAATATCCAGCCCATGGTGGTCAGCCATCAGAAGGGAAATCTGGCCCTTGCACACAACGGTAATCTGGCCAATTCCCTGGATCTGAGGGATTCTCTGGAGCTGTCCGGTGCCATTTTCCACTCCACCAGCGATACAGAGACCATATGCTATATGATCACGAGGGAGAGGATAAAGACGGACAGCATAGAGCAGGCAGTCCTTTCCGCGGTAAAATACCTTGAAGGCGCTTACAGCCTTGTCATGATGTCCTCGACCAAATTACTGGCGGTGCGGGATCCCCACGGGTTCCGGCCGCTTTGTTACGGTAAGAGGGAGGACGGCAGCTTTGTTGTGGCCTCTGAAAGCTGCGCACTTGACGCTGTGGGGGCGACCTTTGTAAGGGATGTGGAGCCGGGGGAGATGATAGTCTTCCAGGCGGATCATCCCTTTGAGAAACCGGTTTCATACCATTGTGAACCTTCCGTCAAAAAAAGTCCCTGTATTTTTGAATATATCTATTTTGCAAGACCCGATTCTGTGATAGATTGTATAGCGGTGCATGACACGAGAGTAAGGGCAGGGGAGATCCTTGCAAGGGAGTATCCCGTGGAGGCCGATGTGGTGGTGGGAGTTCCGGATTCGGGACTTGACGCCGCGATAGGCTATTCAAGGAAGAGCGGTATCCCCTACGGTATAGGACTCGTCAAGAACAAGTATGTGGGCAGGAGCTTCATAGCGCCCTCTCAGGATCAGAGGACAGATACCGTACGTATCAAGCTGAGCCCCGTAAGAAGCGTACTTGAAGGAAAGAGAGTGGTACTCATCGACGATTCCATAGTCCGCGGAACAACCAGCAAGAGGATCATAAGCATCCTCAGGGACGCGGGAGCAAGGGAGATACATCTCCGCATTTCATCACCGCCCTTCAGACATCCCTGCTTCTACGGAGTGGATGTGGACTCTGAGGATAAGCTCATTGCCAATCATCACACCCCCGAGGAGATAGCAGCTCTTACTGGAGCGGATTCCATAGGCTTTCTTCCTATAGAGAGTCTTCGGGAGATGAGCGGGTGCGACCTATTCTGCAGTGCATGCTTTGACGGGAACTATCCTACAAGGATCCCGTCCGATCCAAGGAAAGACAGATTTGAGAAGAAACTTTCGGAGGCCGTAAAATGATCTATAGTGGAAAGTCCAGAAAACTGATAATGCAGGACGGCAGTGAATATGTCGGATACGGATTCGGTGAAGATACCGGCAACAGGGTGTGTGAGCTTGTGTTCAACACATCACCCGTGGGATATCAGGAGATCATGTCCGATCCCTCTTATACAGATCAGTTTGTCACCATGGCCTATCCTTTAATAGGTAATTACGGCATCAACAGGGATGATAACGAGACCAAGCACCCTACAATAGGCGGTTTTGTGGTAAGGGATTATAACGACCGGCCCTCTAATTTCAGGAGCGGTGAGACTTTATCACAGACACTGAAGAGACTCGGCATTCCCGGCATCACCGGGGTGGATACCAGGGAGATAGTCAGGAAGATAAGAAATACAGGTACGCGTAAGGCTCTTATAACGGATGCATCCACCACTGCAGAGGAGGGACTTAAGATCATCGAAGAGACAGTGCTTAAGCCCGATGCCGTATCGAGAGTCAGCAGGAAGTTCGTTGAAAATTATATTACAGTCGGGGCTAAGTATCATATCGCAGCCCTTGATTTTGGCATGAAGGAGAATATCTTAAGGTCCTTCCTTAACAGAGGCTGCAGCGTTACGGTGTTCCCCTGGAATGCCACGGCAGAGGATGTGGAGGCAGTAAGACCGGATGGCATATTCCTGTCAAACGGACCCGGAGATCCCGAGGATGTGAAGGAGGCCATAGAGCTTGTCAGGACCCTTCGCGGAAAATATCCCATATTCGGAATATGCCTCGGACATCAGATAATATCCCTTGCATGCGGAGCTAAGACATACAAGCTCAAGTTCGGACACAGAGGAGGCAATCATCCCGTCAGGAATCTTGAGACAGGAAGAACGGATATCACTTCACAGAACCATTCCTACGCCGTTGACGAGAATACTCTTGAAGGAACCGGGCTTGTTGTGACACATAAGAATCTTCTGGATGATACGGTCGAGGGTGTAAGATGCAGCAGAGACAGGATATTCAGCGTACAGTATCACCCCGAGAGCTGCCCCGGACCTCACGATGCTTCATACCTGTTCGACGAGTTCTTAAGTCTTATGGATAAATGACACTGTTGTCATGTTGATGTGACCGGTGTAGCGAATGATGATATCGCTTACAGAATGTGAGGTTAAGCGATAGTAACGGATGACAGACAGATCAATAAATGCTGTAAACGGAAGGTGTTAAGATGCCTAAGAGAACGGATATCAATAAGATACTTGTAATAGGTTCGGGCCCCATCGTCATAGGACAGGCGGCGGAATTCGATTATGCGGGAACCCAGGCCTGCCTTGCTCTCAAGGAGGAGGGATATGAGGTCATCCTCTGTAACTCCAATCCCGCGACCATAATGACGGATAAGTCCGTTGCGGACAGAGTCTACATGGAGCCTCTCAATCTCGAGTATGTGGCGAGGATAATAAGGACCGAAAGACCGGATGCCATCCTTCCCGGTATCGGCGGACAGACCGGTCTCAACCTTGCGATGCAGCTGGAAAAGAAGGGAATCCTTGCAGAGTGCAGATGCGAGCTTCTGGGAACGGATTCCTCCAGTATAGAGATGGCTGAGGACAGAGAGGAGTTCAAGGAGCTCTGTGAAAGGATCGGAGAGCCCGTTCTTCCTTCCATCGTTGTACACAGTCTGGATGAAGGCAAAAAGGCTGCAGAGGAGATA
Source organism: uncultured Lachnospiraceae bacterium (assembly GCA_902761225.1). GTDB lineage: Bacteria > Bacillota > Clostridia > Lachnospirales > Lachnospiraceae > AC2028. Next base: position 9,281 of record CACWJQ010000004.1, read on the forward strand.
GGATATCCAGTTGTACTCCGTCCCGCTTTTACTCTCGGAGGAACAGGCGGCGGCTTTGCCGATGATGAGAATGAGCTGGTCACCCTTTTGGAAGCAGGACTGGAGCTTTCTCCCGTTCATGAGGTCCTGGTTGAAAAGAGCGTCAAGGGATACAAGGAGATCGAATATGAAGTGATCCGTGATGCAAGTGACACTGCGATCACTGTATGTAACATGGAGAATCTGGATCCCGTCGGAATACATACCGGTGACTCCATAGTCGTATGTCCTTCCCAGACCCTTACCGACAAAGAGTATCACATGCTCCGTGACTCGGCACTCAAGCTCATCCGCGCCCTTAAGGTATGTGGCGGATGCAATGTTCAGTTTGCCCTTGACCCGAAATCCTTTAAATACTATCTGATTGAAGTCAACCCCAGAGTCTCCAGGTCTTCCGCTCTTGCCTCCAAGGCATCCGGATATCCGATCGCCAGAGTCTCTGCCAAGATAAGCGTCGGATATAACCTTGAAGAGATACAGCTTGCCAACACTCCGGCATGCTTCGAGCCTGCTCTTGATTACATAGTGACCAAGATGCCCAGGTTCCCCTTCGATAAATTCACTGATGCCAATCCGAGCCTCGGAACCCAGATGAAGGCTACCGGCGAGACCATGAGTATCGGAAGATGCTTCGAGGAGAGCCTTCTTAAGGCTGTAAGAAGTCTTGAATGCGGAGCCTTCCATCTGTATATGCCCAAGTTCACCGACATGACTGATGAACAGCTCTGGGAGCCTGTGCTTAAGATGACAGGAGACCGTATCTTCGCCATTGCAGAGCTGCTCAGAAGAAAGGTCACACCTGAGGAGATTTCCTCGAGGACCGGAATAGATATGTTCTTCCTTGATAAGATAGAAAATATCATCGAGGAAGAAAGCCTCCTTTACGAGCATAAGAATGATGCCGCAGCTCTTCGGGTTGCAAAGCGCATGGGCTTTTCCGATGCGGAGATAGCTGCTCTCTGGGAGACCACAGAAACCGAAGTCTTTGAGTTCAGAAGACGTGAGAAGATATTCCCCATCTACAAGATGATAGATACCTGCGCTTCCGAGTTCGAAAGCTATGTTCCGTATTTTTACTCCACATATGAGGGCGAGAACGAGTCCGTTATCTCGGATAAGCCCAAGGTGATAGTTCTCGGAGCAGGCCCCATAAGGATCGGACAGGGCGTTGAGTTCGATTATTCCACCGTACATGCGGTGAAGACCATCAAGGAATCCGGATATGAAGCCATCGTCATCAACAACAATCCGGAGACCGTTTCCACAGACTATACAACCTCTGACAAGCTGTATTTCGAGCCCCTGTGCGTAGAGGATGTAATGAACATCATAGAGCTGGAAAGGCCTGAGGGAGTCATTGCAACTCTCGGAGGCCAGACAGCGGTCAATCTTGCGGAGCCTCTTCATAAGAGGGGCGTTAAGCTGATCGGAACAGACTGCGATGCCATAGCCCGCGCCGAGGACAGGGATCTTTTTGAAAAGCTTCTTGAGGACCTGGATATCCCTGAGCCAAAAGGACTTGCGGTAACCTCCATAGAGGACGGCGTCAAGGCAGCTGAGACCATAGGTTATCCCGTTCTGGTAAGACCCAGCTTCGTCCTTGGCGGAAGAGCGATGCAGATAGTTTCCAAGGAAAAGGACTTAAGACACTATCTCCAGACTGCGGTTGAGATTGATGAGGACAGACCTGTACTTGTCGACAGATATATCAGCGGTAAGGAGCTTGAGGTCGATGCGATATGCGACGGAACCGATGTGTTCATACCGGGAATAATGGAGCTTGTTGAGAGAACAGGTATCCACTCCGGAGATTCCATCAGTGTCTATCCCACATTCAGCGTGCCGGATAAGGTGAAGGATACCATCAGGGATTACACCAGAAGACTGGGTATAGGCATCGGCATTAAGGGTCTTTTCAACATACAGTTCATATGCGATAAGAACAATGACGTATTCATCATAGAGGTCAACCCCAGATCTTCGAGAACCGTTCCCTTCCTTTCCAAGGCTACGGGATTCGCCCTTCCCGATATCGCAACAAGGGTAAGCCTGGGCATATCCCTTAAGGACCAGGGGATCACGGATCTGGAGCCTGCTTCAAAGGATATGTGGTTCGTAAAGGCACCTGTATTCTCATTCTCTAAGCTTTCCGGAATGGATGCATATCTATCCCCTGAGATGAAGTCCACAGGAGAGGCTATAGGATACGACAGACAGCTCCACCGTGCGATGTACAAGGCACTTGTGGCATCCGGCATCAAGCTTCAGAATTACGGAACAGTCACCTTCACTCTGGCTGATGAGGATAAGGAGGAAGCGCTTCCTCTTGCAAGAAGATTCTATGACATGGGCTTCAATATAGAGGCCACCACGATGACCGCACTCTATTTCAAGGATCATGGCATAAGATGCAGACTCCGTCACAAGCTGAGCGAGGGAAGCACCGAGATCCTGGACTCCATCAGCGCAGGCTACGTAAGCTATGTCATCAATACAAGAGCGATCCTTTCAGGTGTTCACTACGAGGACGGTGTAGCCATAAGAAAGTGCGCAAGCGAGCACAGAGTCACCACCTTCACATCCCTCGACACCGTAAGAGTGCTCCTGGATGTGCTGGAGGAGATGACTATAGGAGTAAGTCACCTTTGACCCGCTTCAATTAGGGAAAACCTATTACTAAATATAAAAACGAGCGATTATACCCGGCAGACGAATGATGGTAATATCCATTCATGAGCAAAAGCGCTGACCGGACAGACCGGAGGTTTTGGAATTCCAAAGCCTCCGTTTTTTTGCGTATACGAACAGTTTTACAGGAGGATAAATATTATGAAAAACAGATCGATAAGAAAGGTACTGGCCGGACTTCTGACCATAGTTACGGTAGCGGCATTTACGGCATGCGGAAACAAGGAAAGCGGAAACGGCGGACAGTGCGACAACTGCTGCGAAAACAATGCATCAGCCGGAGCTTCTTCAGGAGCTGCTGCAGCAGGTACAGCAGGAACTGCGTCCGGATCCGAGGGCCCCGTGGAGCTCGTGAATGTGGACTTTGCTGTTTCATCCAGCGGATACGGCGGACTTCTTCCCGTTATCGCAGCATTCGGTAACACCGATGAGGCAGTAGGACTTAACTTCGTACTTCAGAATGTGGGTACTGCAAGTGAGACCCTTGCAGCCATCGAAAGCGGTAAGGTTAACGTTGGCGGATTCAGCGCACCTGCACCTCTTCTGTCAATAGCTTCCGGAGAATCGAACCTTATCATTATCGGCGGTCAGATGTCCGATTACGAGTCACTGATAGTTCTTCCCAAGAATAAGGATGCATGGAGCGGAAAGCTTACCGCTGATCTTCTTGCAGGCAAGACCATTGCAGTTAACAGAACAAACAGCGGTGACATCGCCCTCAGAGCATATCTTGCCGAAAACGGGATCGACCTTTCCACCATCAACTATGTAGAGCTTGATTCAGGAGCAAGCGTTGTGGAGGCGGTTAAGAAGGGCGAAGCCGATGCGGGTATCGTAAACGGAGGCTTCTACAAATCAGCCGAAGAGAGCGGGCTTGTAAATGTACAGTTCATAAGAGAGATCATCGGAGATGACTTCATCTGCTGCAGACAGATGGTATCCCGCGAAGGCTTTGATGAAAACAGAGAGCTTTATGTCAAGGTTGAAAAGGCACTGATCCTTGCATATGAGATTTATCGATCCAACCCCGATCTTGCAGTTGAGCTCGGTGCACAGTACATAACCTCATCACCTGAGGATATCAGATACATCGTTTATGAATACGGAGATCTCGGACTCAGCCCCGATCCCAATATTGCAGGTATCAAGTCCTACTACGAGGGCATGAAGCTCAGCGGATACATCGATGCCGCAACAGCACAGTCCCTTGAAGGCCACCTTGATGCATCCATCTACAAGCAGGCACTTGATGAGCTTCTTGCAGAGCAGCCTGAGAATGAATATTTCCTTGAGCTGCTTGAAGCATACAATGCCAACGATCTTTGATGAGTAAGAAGGAGAGTTTCCCATGGGAGTTATAGAAGCACCTGATAAGTATGAAAACAAAATAAGGATAGCCGATGCCGGAGAACTGATCTCGAAGGTGGGGAGAAATGCACTTATACTTGCCGGCAGCAGAGCTTATGAGGCGGCGGGAAGATCCCTTGAGGAAACTCTTACTTCCTCGGGAATATCCTTCAGGACCGAGATCCTGGCCGGATATCCCACTCTTTCAAGAGCACAGGCGCTGGGAGAGAGGATAAAGGCTGAGGACTATGATCTTGTGATCGCGGTGGGAGGAGGCCGCATCATGGATCAGAGCAAGGCGGCAGCGGATTTTGGAGGAGTTCCCATAGTTACCATCCCTACGATAGCCGCCACATGTGCGGCATGGTCGGTGCTTTCCGTGCTTTATACGGAAGAAGGCGCACAGGATACATACCTGTACACGAAGGAATCACCGAAGCTGATCATTGTCGATAAAGAGCTCATCCTTGCTGCACCGGAAAGGTATCTTATCTCCGGAGTCACCGATGCCATCGCAAAATGGTACGAGATAAGATCTAACTTTAATGGTAATGAGTATGACCTGGAGCTCAGGCTTCAGATAAAGGTAAGCGAACTGATACTTGAGCTTCTTGAGAAGGAATTCCTCGATGCGGCATCTGCCGGAACAGACAGCATTCCTTATCAGATAAAGAGTAATGCGGTTGATGCCAATATTTTCCTGGCAGGTCTTACCGGAAGCATTCTTGGAAATGTTCCCTACGGAGGACTGGCTCATCCCTTCTACAACAGGGCAACCCATCTCAAGGCAACCCATGTAAGACTCCACGGTGAGATAGTAAGCTTCGGAACCGAGGTGCAGCTGCTCATAGAGGGAAGGAGCGAAGACGAGATAAAACAGCGCGCCGTGAAACTCAAGGCAGTGGGAGCGCCGGTAACTCTTGAGGAACTTGGCATAACAGAAGATGTGGAGGGATCGGTAAGATTTATCGCAAAGGGTATCCTTGAGAGAGTCGGAGATTACGCATCAGCAGAAGTAAAGCTGTCAGAGGATACGCTTACACAGGCGATCTTCAAGGCAGATGAGATAGGAAGATCATTATGCAGCCATTAAATCGCAGAAATAATCTGTTTTTAAGCTCCCGCATAAGGGAGATGACAATACTTGCAAATGAGCACAAGGCGATCAACCTCGCCCAGGGCTTTCCGGAGTTCGCACCTCCGGAAAAACTGACTCAGACACTTGAGAAGATTTCCACTGAGAAGGTTCATCAGTACGCACCCAACTGGGGTATAAGCGAACTCAGGGAGAAGATCGCCGAAAAACAGAGCAGGTCCTTCGGCTTTACCATAGATCCGCTAACCGAAGTTCTTGTGACCTGCGGATCCACCGAAGCGATGATCAGTTGTCAGATGGCACTCTTTAACGAAGGAGAAAAGGTTGCCATCTTTTCGCCTTACTATAACAGCTATGAAGCCAATGCACTTATGACCGGCGTCTCACCTGTGTTCATCAATCTGGATCCCCCGGATTTCAAGCTGGATCTTAACAGGGTGGAGGATGCGTTGAAGCAGGGAGTAAAGGCACTTATCCTGTGCAATCCCGCAAATCCCGAGGGCAAGGTCTTCACAAGGGATGAACTGCTGGGAATCGCGGCACTTGCTGAGAAATATGACATTTATGTCATTACCGATGAGGTATATGAGCACATCATCTTCGAGCCCCATGTACATATCAATTTTGCATCCCTTCCCGGGATGTTCGAAAGAACCCTTACCTGCTCGTCCCTCTCCAAGACCTATTCCGTAACGGGATGGAGACTCGGGTATGTGACCGGCCCTGAGAATCTGATAAGTGAAGTCAGAAAGTATCACGATTTCTTCACAGTATGTGCCCCGACTCCGCTTCAGACGGCGGCTGTCACGGCACTGGGATTCGACAGTGAATACTATGATGAGCTTGTTTCCATCTATACCCAAAAGAGAAAGATACTTACCGAGGGGCTTGACGATATAGGCATAAGGCACACAACGCCCCAGGGCTCCTATTTCGTACTTGCCGATATCTCTGAATTCGGATATGAGTCGGATGTTGACTTTGCCCACTTCCTTGTTGAAAAGTACGGGATCGCAGGTGTTCCTGGATCATGCTTTTTTGCCGACAGGCGGAATGATTATATACGTTTTCACTTTGCAAAAAATGATGTGACACTGTATCAGGTTCTTGAGAGACTTGAGAGATTGAAAAAGAGGAAACCTCTATGAGTTCGGATAAGATAAGACTTGAAAACGTCAGCTTCAGATATCCTGATGAGGCGGGAAAGAAAAATGATAAAAAGGATGCAGCCGTCAGGGGCCAGATTGAGAACCTGAGCTTTACCGTAAAGGAAGGCGAGTTCGTCAGTATCATCGGCGGAAGCGGATGCGGCAAGAGTACCACATTAAGCCTCATCGCAGGTCTTAATAAGCCTGACAGCGGCAAACTCTATATAGATGATAAGGAGATCGACGGACCCGGCAAGGACAGAGGCGTGGTGTTCCAACACTATGCGCTTTTCCCCTGGATGAGAGCCCGCAGAAATGTGGAGTTCGGGATCAGGCAGGTGAGAAAGCTTGAAAGGAAGGAGCTGCGTGCCACAGCCGAGAGGTATCTGGACATCGTCGGACTTAAAGGGGAGGGCAATAAATATCCCTACCAGCTCTCCGGAGGAATGCAGCAGAGAGTATCCATCGCAAGACTCCTTGCAATGCAGACGGACATACTCCTTATGGATGAACCCTTCGGTGCGGTGGATGCCAAGAACAGGGTTATACTGCAGGATCTTCTCTTAAGACTCCTTGAGAAGGATACGGAGAAAAAGAAGACCGTTGTATTCGTAACCCACGATATCGACGAAGCCATACTTCTTTCCGACAGGATACTGTTCATGAAGGGGAGAAAGATCTACAGGGAACTGACAGTGCCCCTTCCCCATCCCAGGGACAGGGAGCTGATCGTTACATCCAAGCATTACCACGAATTCCGCAAGGAACTCTTCGCACTGTTTTATGACCTCGACGGTGAGGACCGCTATGAAAATAAAAATATCGAGTATTTTATATAGGACAATCCCTCATATTCTCTTTGTATCCCTGCTTGTGCTGAGCCTGCTTCAGGTTCATACAAAGGGATTGAAGCCAATGCTTCCCTTTATTGTCCTGGTGGCAGGGCTGGAGGTGCTTTCCATCCTGCTGTATAAAAAGTGGGAGATACCCGCCATTATGGATATCATCTTTACTTTCATAACGGCCTGGTTCGTGTATGCCAATTATCTCAATACCAGAGTCGCTTTCCTGTTCCCTGCCCCCAATGTGGTGGTGGAGATATTCTGGGGCGATGTCCTGCTAATAATAAAGTCCATCGTATCTTCCTTCAAGCTGCTTGTCCTCGGTTTTTTCATCGCAATAGTGCTTGGTGTCGGATTCGGGCTTATATGCGGTAACGTAAAGAGACTCCGCAACATGCTCCTTCCCGTTGCAGAGATACTTTCCGCCATACCTGCGCTTGTATATGCGCCCTATGCCATTGCTGTCCTTCCTTCATTCTGGGCGGCGGGACTTTTTGTCATAAGCAGCGGTCTGTTCTGGCCCATATTCATCAATACCATGAAGACCGTAAGCAATCTGGACAAGGAACTCTATGACTACACAAGAACCCTTAAGCTGAGCAAATGGGATCTGCTCTATAGGGTGATGCTGCCCTACTGCACACCCGGACTTTTCAATACCCTTACAATGCAGATCTCCAGTGCTTTCATGCTCCTTATAGGCGCGGAGATGATGGGCATGACAAGCGGTGTTGGCTGGTATGTAAAATATTATGTGGACTTTTCCGTTTATAAGAAGGTTCTTGCAGGCTTCATCACTATCGGAATCCTTGTATCGATAGTAAATGCATGTATGACTCTGGTGAAAAGGAGGGCTCTGGTATGGGTGGATACCAAACGACAGAATATATAAGATCATTCCGGCCTGTGAGAGTGCCCTCTGCAACCGTTCCCTTTGCTGTATGTATCGCGGTGATCCTGATAACTCTTCTTGTTCCGGGAAGAGCAGAGAATGAGAGCAGTATCCCCTTTGTCATCCTGCTTGCGGGCATGGGTGCGTCCCTTATTTTCTTTGTGAAAAAACAGTCTTCCAGAGATATATACACATTGCTGTTCGTACTCCTGGGAGCCTGGGAACTGGCAACCGCCAAGACCACCGGCAATCTGTCATATCTTACCCCCACACCGGAAATGGTCCTGTATACCTACATATCCGATCATGAGATGATCCTTAAGGGAATAGGTACCACCTGCAGATTCCTTGCCTGCGGCTTTATCCCGGGGATCGTGATAGCGGTTTTTCTGGGGATCCTGACAGGATGGAGCATGCGCGCGCAGAAGATACTCCTTCCCATTGTGAAGGTGCTGACTCCCATTCCGCCTCTCATCTACACACCCTATCTGGTGGTGATCCTTCCCAGCTTTTTCGCCGCTTCGGTGGGGATAATATTCCTCAGCGTGTTCTGGTGCCTTTATATCAACATGATATTTGTCATCTCGGGAATGGATCCGAAGCTGGTGGATATGACCAGGGTCATGAACGTGGGACCTGTTACAAGGTTCTTCAGGATACTGCTGCCTTATGCGCTTCCCGGTATTTTCGACAGACTTCCTCTGGCACTGACTGCGGCATTCATGGTCCTGTTCAATGCGGAGATGATCGGAAATGCCATGTCCGGAATGGGATATTATATACAGTTCAATGCAAGATTTGCTGAGTATACCAAGGTTGTCTCGGGAATAATACTGGCAGGGGTCTTTATCGGGCTGGTGAATTCACTGTTCCGCAAGGCAAAGAGGGCTGTGATAGGATGGAAGAACTGATGGAGATGGCCGTGGTGGCTCCGAAGAACTGACAGGGGCTTTCGGAGCGGATGTCCGGCAGTTAAAATTATCGATATTTAAGGGCTTTTTTTCAGCGTGTTCGTTGAAATAAAGCCCTTTTTATCGTATATTAAAGTAGACTTTTTGTCTGAATATTTCATGTTTTGCCGGGAGAATTCTTTATGGCCGATTGGATCATAGTGGTCGATGACGATACCAGTAATCTGAAAATGGCGGGTCACATCCTCAGCAAGGCTAACATGCGTGTAACGGCTCTTAAGTCCGGACAGGCACTGTTGGATTATGTGAAGGATAAGGGAACCCCCGATCTTATACTTCTTGATATAAACATGCCGGGAATGGACGGCTTCGAGACTCTGATGAAGCTCAGAAGCTACGAGTCCGAAGCAGGATTCGAGGAAGTCCCGGTGATCTTCCTTACAGCAGATGACAATGCAGATACAGAGACCATGGGTTTTGAGGTCGGAGTCTCCGACTATATCAAGAAACCCTTCGATCCCGCTGTTCTTCTCAGGAGGATAGGCAATATCCTATCCAAGCAGGAGAAGATGCTCAATCTCAAGGTTGAGGCTACAAGGGATAAGCTTACGGGCTTTCTTAACAAGATGTCAGGAAAGCATGAGTTCACCAATCTCTGTGCATCAAAGCGCGGCTCGCTCCTGATGATCGATCTTGATTCCTTCAAGCTTGTGAACGATATATACGGTCACGATATGGGAGACCGGGTGCTGGAAAGCTTTGCCGGCATACTGTCGGAGAGCGTGCCGGCAGGGGGCGTATGTGCCCGTATGGGAGGAGATGAGTTCGAAGCATTCCTTCCCGAGGTTACGGATGAAAGGCTTATAACTGCCCTTTCCGATACCCTCAATGACAGACTTGTGGAGGAAGCTAAAAAGCTCATGGGAGACAGCATGGAGATTCCTCTTGGCTGCTCCATAGGGTGCTGTACCGTTCCCAAGTTCGGACGTGAATATGAGGATCTTACCAAGCTTGCCGACAAGGCACTGTATAAGGTGAAGAAGCAGGGCAAGCACGGATGCATCATGTACAGCCCCGATATATTCGATGACGAGGATGAGGGACAGGATGCGCATATCGACACCGTGACCAAGATACTGGAGGAGAGGTCCATCCCCAATGCGGCACTGTGCCTTGATAAGGATTCCTTTGCATATGTATACCGCTACATCATGAGATATATAAGCAGGAATCAGAGGACTGCCTGCAATGTCATGATCGATCTTAACTCCGATGAGGATGAGGAGGTCTTCTCCAGGCTGTGCGATGAATTCGGAGAGCATGTTGGAGGATCGCTCCGCAAATCGGACCTGTTCATGCGCACCAGATCCAACCGTTACTTCATACTTCTTTCCGATGTGCGTGAGGATTCCGTAGGCAAGGTCATAGACGATCTTATCAGAGTGTGGCAGGAGCATCACGGGGATAAGGTCAGGATCACTTATGAAACTGAATTCATCGGTTCCGAGAAAAAGAAGATCAGATCCACCGATGAGGTCAGGATCGTGGTTGTCGATGACGATATAGCCAATCTTCAGATGGCCGGACACATACTCAGCAAGGCGGGCTTCTATGTTACGGCGCTTAAGTCCGGACAGCTCCTGCTGGAGCATCTGGACAAGAACATCCCCGATGCCATACTGCTGGATATCAATATGCCCGGAATGGACGGTTTCGAGACTCTTACCAAGATCCACAACATGGAAAGGGAGATTTCCGACATTCCTGTCATATTCCTGACTGCGGACGAAAGTGAAGAGGCTGAGAGAAAATGTCTTGCACTGGGAGCTATGGACTTTATCAAGAAGCCCTTTGTTCCGGAGGTCCTGCTTCTGAGAGTGCGTCACATAGTAGAGCTGGTCAGACTGCAGAGGTCTCTGAGCAATCAGGTTGAGAAGAAGACAAGAGAGAATAAGAACCTGTTCCTTCACGTGGTACAGGCCCTTGCAGAGGCGATAGATACCAAGGATCCGTATACCAACGGACATTCTGCCCGTGTGGCCAAGTATTCCAGAGAGATCGCAAGGAGATACGGTTACAAGGATAAGCAGCTTGATGATATCTACATCATCGGACTGCTCCATGACCTTGGCAAGATACTTGTGCCCAGCGAGATCATAAGCAAACCCGGAAGACTGACTGATGAGGAGTATGAGATCATAAAGCAGCATCCCACAAACGGTGCGAGGATACTTGAGAACATAAAGGAAATGCCCACCCTTGCCGTCGGAGCAAGATGGCATCATGAGCGGTATGCCGGAGGAGGATATCCCGACGGTCTTATGGGAGAGGATATCCCGGAGGAAGCAAGGATAATCGCCGTGGCAGATGCATATGATGCAATGAGCAGCAGGCGCAGCTACAGGGGAGTGCTTCCGCAGGATGTGGTCAGGGATGAGATAGAAAAGGGTAAGGGAATACAGTTCGATCCCGAATTCGCGGATATCATGCTCAGAATGATCGATGAGGATTCCGGATATACCATGTGCGAACATGATACATGATGGCAGAGTATAAGGCCGGGTTTCGGGGAGTAAAAGGGGTATAAAATGGGGCAGGATAAAGAGGAAAAAGAGGTATTTGATACCGCGCATATGACCATACTCATATGCTTTACGGTACTGTCGGTGATACTGATAATAGAATCGTTTCTGATGTCCTGGGAAAAATGGGCCGTGATACTTATCCTCGCAGGGATATGCTTTGCATGGACTCTGCATATCCAGCAGACCATCCCCGCAAGGTCCAGGCTTTGGGTCTATTCCGTACTGATGATGATCATCTACTTCTACTACGGAACCCATCTTACAAGCACCTTCGATGCCGCGCTGATAATGGTGCTGGTGATAATGATCTTCACCATGACAGGCATGAAGTCTCTTAACAGGCTGTGTCAGGCCACCTACTATATCACCTTTGCGTTCGATATTTTTACAATGATACTGGACGGCCAGGAGTTCGATACCCTTACCGTCTCAAGAGCCGTTATGCATGTCATAGTAGTGACCATAGCGGGATGGGTCGGAAGGATCATCATAGATAACTGGTCAAGGGTTCTGGACAGATCCCGCGTGGAGATAGAAGAGCTCAAGAATGCCACACAGAGACTGGACAATTTCCTTGCGAATGTTTCCCATGAGATAAGGACTCCCGTCAATGCGGTCATGGGTCTTTCATCTGTAATGGAGAAAGAAGAACTTCCCGAGCAGGTGATCGGTAATATCAGGGCCATATCCGGAGCGGGCCACAGGGTATCGGAACAGATAGGAGATATTCTCGATTTCACCGAAATAGACATGGGCAAGCTCACGGTCACCCGCGAGACTTACATGATCAATTCTCTCGTAAACGATCTGCTGGTACAGCTTTCCTTTGCAGAAGATTACGGTCTTGAACTCGTTATAGACATGGATCCACTTATTCCCGCAGAGCTTGTGGGAGACGCCAGCAAGATCAAGAAGATACTCTGGCATCTTATCTGTAACGGTTATAAATTCACCAAAGAGGGCGGAGTCTACGTCCATATATATCCCATCAAAAGAGAATACGGCATCAACCTGGTGCTGGAGGTTACTGACACCGGTATCGGCATGAGCGCCGAGGAGATAGACAGGGCTTATGAGAAGTTCTATCAGTCGGATTCCGGCAAGACCAGGACCGCAGGCGGTCTCGGACTGGGCATTCCCATAGTAAACGGCTTTACCAAGGCAATGAACGGCGTTCTTGCAATAGAGAGTGAAGAGAACGAAGGAACCACGGTGAGAGTCAGCATCCCCCAGGGTGTTGACGATGCATCGCCCTGCATTTCCGTCAGGGACCGCGATAACTGTGTGGTTATAGGATTCCTGGGATTCATGACCACAGGGCATCAGAGCGTAAGAGAATTCTACATGAGGATGATAGCCAATATCGTCAGGGGATTCGGGGTTCCGTTTAAGAGAGTACAGTCCAGGGATGAGCTTAAGAGGATGATAGATTCCGAGAGGATAACTCATGTGTTCATCGGAACCGGAGAGTATCTTGAGAACAGGGATTATGTGGATGAGATCGCAGGTGAGATGAATGTTGCGGTTGTGGCCGACAGGGATTTCCACGGTGAAGTCGGACGCGGAGTCTCCCTTCTTCCCAAGCCCTTCTACGGCGGCCAGATAGCTAATTTCCTCAACCATGCATTTGACGGAAAAGAAAATAATGCAGGCGAGAGGATGACCTGCCCGGGACTTAAGGTTCTTGTGGTTGATGATGAACCCATGAACCTTCTTGTCGCAAGAGGAATATTCGAGACATACGGCATGGTGGTGGATACCGCGCCCGGCGGACGCGAGGCCATCGAGATGTGCTCTGTCAAGGATTACGGAGTAGTGTTCATGGACCATATGATGCCGGAGATGGATGGCGTGGAGGCCATGAAGAGGCTCAGGATGAACGCATCAAGGATGCATAAGGAGATATGCATTGTTGCCCTTACCGCCAATGCCATAAGCTCGGCCAAGGAGATGTTCATGTCCGAAGGCTTCGACGGATTTATCCCCAAGCCCATTGAGATCACCGAGTTCGAGAGAGTCATGAAGAGGATCCTTCCCAAATCTGCAATAGTCTACGAGAAGATCGAAGCAGAATCCGGATCTCCCGCAGCTGCCGGACGTTCGGAGAACAGGGTGATTACAGCGGAGCTTACAGCCGGTGAGGATAAAACCCGCGGGGATGGTGATCCCGGCAGAAAGGGCATAACCGGCGTGAAGAATGTCCCGGGAGAGACCTACGGATCCGGAAGGAAGGGTAAAAATGCAGGAGATGACAGATCTGTCAATGGTGGCGGAAGACTCTCGGAGCTTGCACAGTACGGGGTGGATACCAACGGAGGACTAAGGTACTGCGGCGGAGATGAAGATTTCTATGCCCAGGTTCTTGCGGAGTATGCAAAGGATCCGGAAAGCAGACTGAAGGAGCTTAATGACCTCTATGAAAAGGAAGACTGGCATGAGTATTCCATCCGTGTACATGCCATCAAGAGTACTTCGAAAATGATAGGTGCCTCAGCCCTGTCGGATATGGCCAGGGAACTGGAGGAATATTCGAAGAAGGATGATGAACCATCCATAAGAAAGCTGCATCCTGACTTTGTGCCGAAGTATGAGGCATTACTGGTTGCGATAAACAGACTGGTCGGACCGGGTGAGGATTCAGGTGATGATGAGATCATGGAATTTGACCCCGAAGGTGATGATGAGATCATGGAGTTTGCTCCGGAGGAAGAGTCATGAGGGACCGGCTTAAGAAAATATACGAAGAGATACTGAGTCCCGGAAGAACGTTTCAGGAGAAGCTGTTCGTCATCCTGACGGTTATAGCCGAGATCGCAGTTCTGCTTGTGTTCATCGGTGATATCGTCATCGGCGATGCTTTTATCGAGATAGCGTGCCTTGGACTTGTGCTCATACTGTCACTGCCCATCACGTATCTGTCCACCAAAAAGAGGAGGACCGATATCGGAGCGATATGCATAACCATAGGGGTTGTGTTTGTGGTGCTCCCTGTGACTTACTTCTTCGGAGGAGGCATAACGGGAGGCTCTGATCTGTGGTTCACCTTTGCATTCCTGTATGTAGGTCTGATACTGGTGGGAAGGCAGCGTAAGGTTATGCTCACTCTCCTTACAATGCTGATAATTGCCGAATATACCATTGACTATCTGAATCCTTCGCTGCTTGAACGCCATACCAGGAAGATGATGATAGAGGACCGTGCCGTATCTGCGATCCTTGTGGGTTTCATTGTATACATAATGGTATATCTCCTGAACAAGATGTTCGAGTGGGAGAACGAAAAGACGGCAAGACAGGCACAGGAGATCGAGGAGCTCAACAAGGCGCAGAACAGATTCTTTTCCAGTATGAGCCATGAGATCCGCACCCCCATCAACACCATAATAGGACTTAATGAGATGATACTCAGGGAGGATATCTCTGACGAAGTGGCTGATGATGCAAGGAATATCCGCTCCGCTTCCAAGATACTCCTGTCACTCATTAACGATATCCTTGATATGTCCAAGATCGAATCCGGCAAGATGGACATCGTGAATGCCCCCTATGATGTGGGCGGAATGCTGTCAGAGATAGTCAACATGATCTGGGTGAGAGCTGATGAAAAGGGCTTAAGATTTACCCTGGATGTGGATCCCAGCCTTCCCTCATCCCTTGTGTCGGATGAAGTGCGTATCAAGCAGATACTTATCAACCTGCTTAATAACGCAGTCAAGTATACCCGCGAGGGAAGCGTTGCCCTGTCAATACACTGCCGCAGGACCGAAAAGAGCAGGGTTCTGGTGACATATTCCGTTGAAGATACCGGAATGGGTATACGTAAGGAGAGTATTCCCTATCTGTTCGATGCTTTCAGACGTGAGGACGAAAGAGCCAACAGATACATCGAAGGAACCGGACTGGGACTTTCCATAGTAAAACAGCTTGTGGACCTTCTCGGAGGCGAGATATCAGTAAACAGTATCTATACAAAGGGTTCCACCTTTGTATTTACGCTGGAGCAGGAGATATCCGATGAGAAGGCCATAGGTAAATATGAACCCGGCAAGTACCGCGGGAGTAAGGGCTCCGATTACCATCAGGTCTTCGAAGCACCCAAGGCCAAGGTCCTTATCGTGGATGACAATACCGCAAACCTTCTGGTCGCCACCAAACTGCTGAGAAATACCAGGGTACAGATAAAGACTGCAACAAGCGGAGAGGCGGCTCTGAAAGAAACAGCTGCCGACCATTACAATATCATACTCATGGATCACATGATGCCCGGAATGGATGGCATACAGTGTCTGCATGCCATCAGGGAACAGGCCGGAGGTCTCTGCAAGGATACGCCTGTTGTGGTGCTCACTGCCAATTCCGGATCGGAGAATCAGGCCATGTACAGAAGAGAAGGCTTTGATGCATATCTTCTCAAGCCTGTTGAATCACTTGAGCTTGAAAAGACCCTTCTCGAATTCCTTCCCGAGGACCTTGTGCAGAGAAAGGACGATGACAGTACCAGATTCGAATCCGATGTGATAGTAAGACAGATGAGAAAGAAGATCCCTGTTCTGATAACAACAGACAGTATATGCGATCTTCCAAGGAGTCTGACACGATCCCTCAAGATCCCTGTGCTTCCTTACAAGGTATATACGGATAAGGCTGTATTTTCCGACGGAGTTGAGGCGGAGGGTGATGTGGTCCTCAGGTATCTGGGCAAGAATGATTCTCTTGCAAGAAGTGAGGCTCCGGAGCCGTCGGATTACGAGGCGTTCTTTGCGGAGCAGCTTTCATATGCCCAGCATATTATCCATATCGCTCTTGCCAAAAATGCAAGCCGCGGTTATGCCAATGCATGTGAAGCGGCCCTCAGTTTCTATAATGTCAAGGTGTTCGACTCGGGATCTCTTTCCAGCGGAACCGGGCTGGTGGTGCTTGCTGCAAAGGCTATGGTGGACGGAGGACAGACTGACACCGATGTCATAATCAGGGAGCTGGAGAAGGTAAGGCCGAAGGTCAGCACCAGTTTTATCATGGACACCACCGAATATCTGTACCGCGGAGGAAGGATGCCTGAAACCATCTACAAGATGTGTAATGCATTCCTGCTGCATCCCGTTATAGAACTGGATAAGAGCTCCATGTCCACCGGCGGCATCATAGTCGGAAACCGCGCAAGGTACAGAAGGCGCTATATCGAGAAGACGCTGAAGAATCCCTCGGAGATAGATACATCGGAACTCTTTATAACCTATGTGGGACTTAAGAGTTCTGAGATAGAAGAGATAAAAGAAGAGGTCCTTAAGAAAGTTCCGTTCGAGAAGATATACGTTCAGAAGGCTACCACAGCAATCTCCATCAACTGCGGCCCCGGAACATTCGGTTTATTATTTAAGAGGAAATGATATGGGAATACCTTATTTTGACATTGCCGCTCTTCCTATCTTTTTCCTGATATTCTGGACCATCGTCCTTAGAAAGATGACCAGGGGAAGGTGCAACGTTCTGTATCTTGCGGTCATAGTGCTGTCCATGATCGCAGATACCAGCGAGATCATTGAGAAGGTCATAACATTTTACAATACGCCGCTTACACCGGAACAGATGAACATAGTAAAATTCTTCAACAATCTTTACTATGTTACAAGGAATGCGGTCAACCTTTCCTATGTTTTCTTCATAATCGCGATAACGAGGACCTGGTACAGGATAGAGCCCTTCTGGAAGAAGCTCCTTATATGCCTGCCCTATCTGGGCATCCTCGGATTCCTGATCTACAACATACCCACTTCCTACGTATTCGCCGTAACTCCCAATGAGGGTTATCAGAGAGGTGCGGGAGTTGTCTTTACATATTCATTCGCATTTATCTACCTGATGTTCGGAGTGACATATCTGCTGAAATACAGGCGGACCATCGACTGGGGAACATGGCTGGCACTCATGTCCATGTATTTCTTCAACTTCATCGCGGTCATCGTGCAGCTGATATTCTGGGGCATCCAGATTGAATCCTTCGCCACATCCCTTACCCTGTTCTTCGTAGTCGTCTTCGTGCAACGGCCTGAGAAAAAGGTGGACCTGAGTACGGGTCTTCCGGGATACCCTTCCTTCTGCGAAGAGATCGGTAAGATCAAGGCCACAGGTCATGATGTAAAGGTGGTGATCATCACCATGAAGAACGCCCTGGAGATGCACAGGTATCTGGGTGAGAAGCCTTACTATGAGTATGTCCACTCCATCGAAGACCTGATCAAGACGTATGCCAGAAAGGAAAAGGTCGTATACGAACTCTATTTTGAACAGCCCGGCATATTCTACATAATCCTTGAGGATAAGGAATATAATCCCATCAATGCGGTTGCGGAGCTGAGGGAGATTGTCAAGAAGCACAACTCGGATATAGTCAAAAAGGGCGCATCCCCGGATCTCAGCGTTGTTACGGTGGTATTTCCCGAAGAGATCTCAACGCCTGAAGAGCTGTTTGATTTCGGACATAATTACGTGAAATTCTCCAGCATGGATAAGAAATTCGCCAGAGCTTCATCCATCATATCCCAGAGGTCATATCAGATAGAGACTCATATAGGAGAGATACTCGGGGAAGCGATTGAGAAGGGTACCATCAGCGTTAAGCTCGAACCTGTGTGGTCCCTTGCGGAAAAGAAGTTCATATGTGCCGAGGCACGTGCCGAGCTGGTGGATGAAAAGTACGGAGAGATTGATGCGGATCTCCTGGATTCCGTGGCGGATGAGAAGGGCATGGGGATCCTCCTTGGAGATTTTGTTCTGGACAGGGCTTTTATGCATGCTACCGAAAGTGCACTGGCAGAATCAGGATATTCCTATATCGTGATAACACTTTCCACATCCCAGTGCATGCAGGTGAGCCTGACAGACCGCATCTGGGAGACCAGGGAAAAATACGGAGTTCACCCCGAACGTATATGCTTTGCCATTAAGGAATCCGCATATGAAAATATGAGCAGCGTCTTTGAGGAGAATATACAGAAGCTGTCAATGCAGGGCTATCATATCGGACTTGACGGATTCGGAAAGGGATATTCCGATATCAGGCATGTCATCGAACTTCCGGTAGAACTTGTAAGACTTGACAGAGGACTGCTCCGCATGGCTCTGGAAGAAAAAGGAAAGGCGATGCTTGAGGGCTGTATCCGAATGCTGAGCGGAATTCCCATGAAGGTTGCGGCTTACGGGGTGGATGACGAGGAAACGGCGGAGATGCTCCAAAGCATGGGATGTGACATGATAGAGGGAAGATATATGCCGGGCATGACGGCAGACGGGGATGCCCCGGGGGAGGAATGATGGGACTTTTCAGATCAAAAGCGGCTGCGGAGATGGACCGCATCATACTCCGCATAGACATGAACATGTCCAATAACTATAAGGATGCGGCTCAGATGAACTTCGCAGAGCTTGAGGGATTGTACGACAGGGCTGTGGAAAATGGCGAACTTAAGGCCAAAGAGAAGGAAAGCTACGGGTCTAAGATAGAGGGTTACAGGGAAAAGCTTAAAGGGTATTCCCACAAGGATCAGAAACCCTACTGGCATTGAGAAAAAGCCCGATTTATGGTATGATAGAAGGTGGCTTTTGATGGAGTTTATTGGCGGATACGCGGTTAGGAGGCAGGATATGAAGAGAATAGGAATACTTACCAGCGGCGGTGACTGTCAGGCTCTGAACGCTGCCATGAGAGGCGTGGTCAAGACCCTTATGAACAGCGGCCAGAAAGTGGAGATATACGGCTTTCTCGATGGATACAAGGGGCTGATATACGGTGACTTCCGTATGCTCACGGGATCCGATTTTTCCGGCATCCTCACAAAGGGCGGAACCATCCTTGGATCCTCCAGAACTCCTTTTAAGACCATCACGGAACCGGATGAGAACGGTATCGATAAGGTCGATGCCATGAAGCAGAATTATTACAAGCTCAGACTTGACTGTCTTGTGGTGCTGGGAGGCAACGGTTCACACAAGACCGCAAACCTTCTCAGCGAAGAGGGGCTTAACATCGTAACCCTCCCCAAGACCATAGATAACGATCTCTGGGGAACCGATATGACCTTCGGATTCCAGAGCGCAGTAGACATAGCTACAGAAGCCATAGACTGCATACATACCACAGCGGCATCCCACGGAAGAGTGTTCATAGTAGAGGTAATGGGACATAAGGTGGGATGGCTGACCCTCAATGCCGGAATGGCAGGAGGCGCGGACATAATACTGCTTCCCGAGATCCCCTACGATATAGACAAGGTTGTTGACAAGATAGAAGAAAGAGAAAAGAGCGGAAGCAGGTTCACCATCATAGCGGTGGCAGAGGGAGCCATTTCCAAGGAAAAGGCTAAGATGTCCAAGAAGGACCGCAAGAAGGCTGACGAAAAGTCAAAGTATCCTTCCGTTTCGTATGAGATAGCAGCACAGATCCTGGAGAAGACCGGACGTGAGGTCAGGGTGACCGTTCCTGGACATACACAGAGGGGAGGAAGCCCCTGCCCTTATGACAGAGTATTCGCCACAAGACTCGGGGCGGAGGCCGGAGAACTGATCCTGAACAATGAGTACGGCTTCATGGTCGGCTACAGGAATCGTGAGATAGTAAAGGTTCCCCTGGATGAGGTGGCCGGAAAGCTCAAGTATCTTGATCCGGATGCAACCATCATCAAGGAAGCAAAGCTTACGGGAATCTGTTTCGGAGATTGATAAATGTCTTACACAGCACTATACAGAAAGTTCCGTCCCTCTGACCTGTCACAGGTAAGGGGACAGGATCACATAGTAGTAACGCTCCGCAACCAGCTTATGAACTCGAGGGTCGGGCATGCGTATCTTTTTACCGGGACCAGAGGTACCGGTAAGACCTCCATCGCCAAGATCATGGCAAGAGCCGTGAACTGTGAGCACCCTACAGAGAACGGCCCCTGCGGAGAGTGTGATTCCTGCAGGGCCATAGCAGACGGATCTTCTCTCAATGTATTTGAAATAGACGCAGCATCCAATACGGGTGTGGATAATGTCAGGGTGATCATCGACGGTGTAAACTATCGTCCCACCATGGGAAAATACAAGGTTTACATTATCGACGAGGTTCACATGCTCTCGGATTCCGCGTTCAACGCACTCCTTAAGACTCTGGAGGAACCGCCCGAGTGGGCCATCTTCATTCTGGCCACCACAGAGGTACACAAGGTTCCTGCCACGATCCTGTCCAGATGTCAGAGATATGACTTTAAGAGGATCAGGATAGAGACCATCGTATCCAGGATGCAGGAGCTTATGGCCGCCGAAGGACGGGAGGCGGATGAAAGAGCCCTCAGATATATCGCAAGGAAAGCCGACGGCTCCATGAGAGATGCACTTTCGCTTCTGGATCAGGCGATAGCATTCCAGTCGGAAGGCGTTCTTTCGTATGACAAGACCCTTGAGGTCCTGGGTGCTGTGGATACGGAGGTGTTCAGCAGACTCTACAGAGGCATCATAAACCGCGATACTCTCGGATGTGTCGGCATCATTGATGAGATGACCATGCAGGGCAAGGAACTTACCCAGTTTGTCACGGATTTCGTATGGTATCTGAGAAATATCATGCTGGTGGTCGCATCACCGGACACTGCATCCATGATTGATATCTCCAGCGAGAATATGGTGAAGCTTAAAGAGGATGCCGCCATTTCCGAGCTGGATACCGTGATCAGGTATATAAGAGTGTTCTCGGAGCTTTCCGGCCAGATCAGATATGCAAACCAGAAGAGGGTCTATGTGGAGATAGCATTCATCAGATGCTGCGAGCCCAGGATGGCCATCAAGGATCCGGAATCCCTTACCGACAGGGTTGCGGCTCTTGAGAAGAGGATCGAAGAAGGAAATTTTAGCATTGCTCCTTCGGAAAGAACGGAAGATCCGCAGGAGCGTATTATCAGAAAAGACATAAAGATGCCGGAAGCACCCAAAGCGGTTCCGGATGACATAAGAAAACTGATAGAGTGCTGGCCTCAGGTGATCGGAGACTGCGCCGCCACCTCGGACCTTGTGTATGTCAAAGAATGCAAGCCGGTACTTGGCGATGACGGTAAGCTTATATTGTATTTTCCGAAGGATCATATAGGGGCAATGCTCCTGAACAATGACAAGATCCATAAGGATATCACGGAGATATTCGAAAATCATGTCGGAGCGCTGGTGGATTATGTGATAAAGGACACCGACAGTGATGAGATGTTTGAGGACGGTCTGTACGACCTCAGAAATATGGTAAAACCCGGTACTGTAAATGTGCCGATAGAAACAGAAGAGAAAACGGAGGATTTTTAAATGGCAAAACATGGTGGATTTCCCGGAGGAGCCATGCCCGGCAATATGGCCAATCTGATGAAGCAGGCACAGCGTATGCAGCGTCAGATGGAGGAAGGCAGAAAGGAACTTGAGAGCAAGGAATTCACCGGCTCTGCCGGAGGCGGCGCTGTTGAAGTTGTTATAAACGGAGCAAGAGATGTCCTTTCCATCAAGCTCGATAAGGATATAGTGGATCCCGATGATGTGGAGACTCTTCAGGACTCCATCCTCGCTGCCATCAGAGATGCAATGGATAAGTCGGATGCGGCAGGAGAGCAGATAATGGGCGGCATTAACGGAATGCCTCCGGGACTGTTCTGATGATCTACAGCGGATATGTAAACAGGCTTGTCTCCGAACTGGCGGCTCTTCCCGGAATAGGGGAAAAATCAGCTCAGAGGCTTGCTTTTCACATGATAAATATGCCGCCGGAGAAGGTTAAGAGGCTGGCGGATACGATGATAGAGGCAAGGAGCAGGGTAAAGTACTGCTCCGGCTGCTACACGCTTACGGATGCGGAGATCTGTCCCGTATGCTCCAACCCCTCAAGGGATCACTCGGTGATAATGGTCGTCGAGGATACAAGGGACATGGCCGCATATGAGAAGACAGGAAAGTACACCGGAGTCTATCATGTGCTGCACGGAGCCATAGCTCCCATGCTTGGCGTCGGTCCCGGTGATATCAAGATCAAGGAACTGGTGACGAGATGCTCGGGAGACGATCCTGTGAGTGAGGTCATACTGGCCACCAATTCAAGCATTGAGGGTGAGACCACCGCAATGTATATCAGCAAGCTCATCAAGCCACTTGGCGTTAAGGTTACGCGTATCGCCAGCGGGGTTCCTGTGGGCGGAGATCTTGAATACATAGACGAGATAACCCTGACACGTGCGCTTGACGGACGTACAGAGGTATAAAGGAGGAGAACTTATTATGTCAGTTACATCAAAGGAGTTCGGCTGCAGCCGTGACGGAAGGCAGCTGATGCTCATGACTATAACCAATAAGAATGGTATGAGCGCCGATGTCACCAATCTCGGAGCCATTCTTGTAAGACTTTTTGTGCCCGATGCAGAGGGCAGGGCAGAGGATGTGGTCCTCGGCTTTGACAAGGCGGAGGATTATTACGGAAATCCCAGCTTCTTCGGAGCTACCATAGGCCCCAATGCAAACCGTATCGGAAATGCAGAGTATGAGATAGACGGTATCCACTATGAGCTGGATATCAACGATAATGACAGGAACAATCTCCATTCCCACATAGAGAACGGATATCACAAGAGAGTATGGGAATACGAAGTTTCTGACAACAGTGTCACTTTCTCCATCGAAGATCCTGCCACTCTCGGATTCCCCGGCACCAAGAAGCTTTCCGTTACCTATACACTTACGGATGATAATGAGCTTAAGCTTTATTACCAGGGATCTGCCGATGAGAAGACAATTCTCAACCCCACCAACCACTCATACTTCAATCTTGACGGATTTAACAAGGGAAGCATAGTCGACCACGAGATACAGCTCGAGTGTGACGAGTATACCCCCACCGATGATGAATCCATTCCTTCCGGAGAGATCGCATCTGTCAAGGGAACTCCCATGGATCTTACATCCCGTATAAGGATCGGAGACCATATCGATGACGCTTTTGAGCAGCTCGAGTATGCGGGCGGATACGATCACAATTTCTGCATAAGAGGATATGACGGACAGATGCGCAAGGCTGCTACCGTATGGGCCGCAAAGTCATCCAGGATGATGGAGGTGTATACCGACCTTCCCGGGATTCAGTTCTATGCAGGCAACTTTATCAAGGAAGGACAGATCGGCAAGGAGGGCGCTGTGTTCAACAAGAGGTACGGACTTTGCCTTGAGACCCAGTATTATCCCGATGCCGTTCATCATGATAACTTCATCAAGCCCTTTGTCGGACCGGATAAAAAGCTTGAGACCACCACGATTTACGCATTTAAGAATGTGTAAAAGAGCATAAAAGGATCACATAGTCTGTAAAAAGGCTGTATGAAGGTTTTTTAATGGCTAAATTACGTGCGATCAAGGGCGGCAGGTATGAAGAAGAATCGCCCCGGGATTACAGGACAAAACTGAAAAGGCACAGAGCCATGAACATGTACAGGACATTTATCTTCATTGTCCTGATACTTGTCATACTTCTGATCATTTATGCCAGATTCGAATCCCATGTATATACCGGATACGAGATACTTACGGCATATGAAAGAAATGCTCCGGATTCGCAGAGGGACTTGAGGCTTGGACACAGTATCCTCACCTACAGCCATGACGGAGCCCACTGTGTTGACGGAAGCGGTAAGACGGTGTGGGATCAGGGATATGAGATGCAGGATCTGTGTATCTCCGAATGCGAGGGTACCGTCGGTATTGCTGCATACAACGGCAGGGATATCTATGTGCTGAACGAAACCGAGAAGCTTGGCAGCTTTACCACCAACCTTCAGATAAGGGATATCGCCGTGGCCCGTACGGGCAGGATCACAGCGGTTCTGAATTCGGGGGATGCCACTCTTATCAACACCTATTCCCCAAAGGGGGATCTTCTCTACAGCGGTCAGATGCATATGTCCGGCAGCGGGTATCCCGTGGATATCGCACTTTCCCCTTCCGGAAATCTGCTCTGCGTAAGCTTTATATATGTTGATGCCGGAACCGTTAAGTCCACCATCGCTTTCTACAATCTCACAGAGGTTGGAGACAATTACACGGACTTTTTGGTAAGCAGTTATGACTACACGGATCTCGTGGTGCCTGAGGTGGGCTTCTTAAGCGATTCAACCGCCTATGCGGTGGGAGACGAGAGGTACATGTTCTATAAGGGCTCCGACCAGCCGGAATCCATAGGTGAGTATCTGATATCCGAAGAGATCAAGTCGGTCTTTACCGGTAACGGATATCTGGGCATCGTGTTCCGTGCGGATGACGGGGATGCCAAGTACCGTATGAGCGTGTTCAATGATGCGGGCTCTCTGGTGGGAAAGTATGATATTAATTTCGAATACACGGATGTGCTTTTTGAAAAGGATGATCTGGTGATATATAACGAGTCAAGCTGTATCATCTATACCTACAAGGGAAAGATAAAGTTCGATGATGCGTTCAGAGGCGGAGTGAGGCTTATCATTCCCACCGAGAATGCATACAGATATGTTCTCTCCACCAATGCTTCCATAGAAACCGTCAGACTCAACTGACGGGGCTGTGCATCGGATCGCTTTCTGAGGAATAAGGCTATGAAGAAGAAAATCGCTGTTTTTACAACCGGATGGTGCTGTGAGATACTTTCGCAGTTTCTCACAGGCATGCAGAGCGCACTGAAGGATGAGGGCGTGGATGTGTTCCTGTTCACATGCTATCCGACATATGTGGATACCCCCGCGATCAAGCATGGAGAGCTCAATATCTTCACACTTCCGGATCTGCATGACTTTGACGGAGTTGTTATCTTCGGCAGCGGGCTCGATTTCCATGATGAGATCGAGAAGATCATGGTAAGGAGCAGGGAAGCGGGAATCCCTGTTGTAATGCAGGGAGCCAAGCATGATGGTGCTGTTTATATCGGTTCGGATAACTATGTCGCGACCCTTGCCATGTGCAGGCATCTTCAGGAGAAGCATGATGTGCACAATATAGTATTTCTTGCGGGAACTGCCGACTCTCTGGATTCGGAACTGAGACTCACTGCTGTTAAGGATTACCTGAAGGAATCGGGCAGGTCAGATGACCTCAAGGAAGTATTCTATACCAAGTGGGAGAATGCTCAGGCTACCAGATTCATAAATGAATACTGCAAGTCGGGCAGAAAGCTTCCCGATGTATTTATCTGTGCCAATGATGGCCTTGCCATGGAGACCACCATCACACTGAATAATAATGGGGTAAAAGTTCCGGAAGATGTTCTTGTGACCGGATATGATCTTATAGATGACAGCCAGATATTCGATCCTTCCATCGCATCCGTCGACCAGTGCTTTACACAGATGGGAGAGGCTGCAGGAAGGCTGTGGAAGGTTATCTTCGCAGGGAAGGAATATTCCCCTTCGGTGATAGTTCCCTGTGAATTCGTTCCCGGTGAGAGCTGCGGCTGTCACGAATTCAGAAACAGCGACAAGATAAGGAGAAGGGTAGGAAGAGAGGCTTTCACCAAGCGTGCAGCCAATACATACTTCAACAGAAAGCTGAATCTTATCGATTCAACGGTGCTGTCATGTCTTACATATAAGGAGTTTGCCCACAAGCTCCATGGCCTGCTCGCCGATAATCATGCATTTGAAGGGAATTCATTCCATATATTACTCGATCCCAATTTCGGATTGTCAATAAACGATCCCAATATCAGGCTGCGCAAGAACGGATACGGCAGTCATATGGAGGTCATATTCTCCAGCGAAGACGGCGTGGCATACGACGGTGAGGAATTCCAGACCTCCGGTCTTATTCCGGGGTACAGGGAGGATGGGGATAATCATCTGTATGTGTTCCTTCCTCTTCATGAGGCGGATGAATCCTTCGGATATATAGTCTTCAAGGACTGTATGAATAAGATCTACGAACATACACTCCAGACCTATCAGTCAAGAATGGGGCTTGTATTCGACAAGTTCCGTCATGCCCTCAGTCTGGATCTTATCAATAAGAGACTTCTGGAAGTTATGAAGAGGGATCCTCTCACCAATGTCAATAACAGAATGGCATATGAGGATAAGGAAGTCTTCCTTCAATCTGAGATCAATTCAGGATCTGCCGTTAAGTTTGCCATTGCCATGTTTGATGTCAATAACCTGAAGCTCATCAATGACTCCATGGGGCATGATGCCGGTGATGAATATCTTATCAGGTGCTGTCGTCTGATATGTAATGTATTCAAGCACAGCCCGGTCTACAGGGTCGGAGGAGATGAGTTCATTGCCGTACTCAGCGGTGAGGATTATGAGAACAGTGACTTCCTCCTTGAGAGGCTCCACAACCGTATGAGTCAGTATTCCAATGTCCTTCCTCTTCCGGATGATTATATATCCATTGCCGCAGGCATCGCGGAGTACATGCACGGCGAGGATTCTACGGTTCAGGATATCCTGAAGAGGGCTGATGAGAGAATGTACCAGAACAAGGCCAAGATCAAGGGCGAGAAATAAAGAGGCGGCGGTTTTGAGATGAACTCAAAACCGCCGTTTTTAGTCTGTATTTAAGCCCAGGGATCTGCTTCCTGCGGAGTCTTGATGCCGGGCGTAAGATACTCTTCGTTGAGGAACCACTCACCTGTGCTCTGCTTCTTGCGGAGTCTTACCTGTCTGTCACTGTCGGAGCCTGAAGACTTGACCCAGAGGGTGACATATCCGTCCTTCTCATTATCATATGAATTGGGATGGTCGAATACCGTTATCTTGTAAGGTTCGGTTGGCTTGTAGTTATTCTCGGGGGTTGTTCCCTCAAAATAGGATCTCATGAGATAATCCTTGCCCTTCAGCTGATCGTTCATTCTGGAGATCTCCTGATTCATCAGGGTGCCGGGACCCTTGAGGAATGTCAGCATCTCTTTGCACTTGTCCAGATCCTTGTTGAAGTTGTTCATGGCAAGGATGACCAGTGCAACCACTCCGAAGGGATTCTGGAGATTAGCCTGGGGGAGTGCCTTCAGTTCATCCACGGTCTCGGGAATCCTGTCGAATGTGAAGGTTTCCTTCTTCTGCTTAATATTGTTGATTGCCTGATTTGCAAGCTTGTCTGCGCCTTTGAGGGCGTTATTCATAACCTTCCTGCTTCCGCTTGTTACGGCGCTGGAAATGCTGTTCCCGGCACTGTTTAAGATACTGTCTAAAAATCCCATATTTCAAAACTCCTTTCGGTTATCTTTTGGAAGTCCGTACATATTATAACAGATTCTCTGCTTATGGTGCCTGTTTTGCCACGAGTTCCGCGACCTTAAAGTTACGGTCTGTCATGTTTTTTGCGATGTCACAGTAATTCGTGCCGTTTCTTGCGGGATCGTCAAGTGACATGAACAGGTTCTTTTCAGCTGTATCACGGACTTTCTGGCTGTAGCGCATAACCGCATACGGAGCATCCGAGGATGTTCTGTATTTTTCCAGTATGAAACCGGCCTCTAAAAAGATATAGTCGGTTTTGGTAAGAAGCTCTTTGACTGCATTTAAAAGACCTGCTCCTATAATGAGGTCCTGCTGTCCCCTGAGATCTGAGATCTGGGCAATGAGCTTTTCGGTGACAGCTCTGTGTGTGTCTCCGCCGTTTTTCACAGTATCTTCGAAATCGGAATATTCTCCGGTAATCCTGTCAACTACATAGAACACGTTCATCTTCATAGGACTGACGGAGAATCCGTTCGGAATCAATGTATTAAGATTATTCAGAAGTGAAATCTCATATATCATCTGCTGGGTAACAAGCTTGTAATTATCCAGATATGGCCTGTCTTTGCTGATCCCTTCAATGCTGTCGTATATGCTGCCATGCAGGAATTTGTTAATGAAATAATCGTATTCATGACATATCTTATCAAGCTGTGAAAGGAAATCGCCCGAAACAACAGCTGTCATATCGTTGTGAAAGTTGAAGAATTCGCTCAGCTTTGTCAGATAGACTCTGTTGAAATAATCAATGTGATTGCAGACTGCATCTATTGTCTCCGCTCCTTTTGTTGCAAGCTTGAACATTCCCAGAACAGCCTGACGATCCTCGGCGGCATTGTCACCATATTTTTCACTCAGGTAATACGATTCCTTCTTCAGCCAGGGATTATTGCGGGCAAAGTCCCTGTAGCGTCCGCTTCTCAGTTCATTGACTACCAGGGTCAGAGCGGTTCTCATCTCATCAAGCTTGCCGCCCTTTATGAAAGAATCATACAGCCTTTCCACATTTGAGATTGCTCCGGTCACTTCGCCAAGAAGTGCATCGACATCGGCTTTTTTCATATACCAGGCATCACATTCCGGTTTTTCCTGCGCCCCGTCATCTTCCAATACACCGTTAAAGTCAATTACTTCCATTTCTTCATCCATGGTATTTACTCCTTTGGTTCAAACGTTCCCTTTGTATGTGTTTTAGAATCTGCTCTCATAAGATGTGATATACCATCTGCCGCTTCCTACACGTCTCAGCGTATGATTAACCGGTGAACCGATCTGCTTTCCGTTTTTATCTATAGCATAAGTCTGTACAACGGCCTCTTCTTCCTTTTCGCCATAAGCTTCTTTTATCTGCGCCTGTTCTTCGGCATCGAGGAAGAAATTGTCAATGCTGTTGTCATCATACCCCTTCAATACTTTGGTCACTGTTTTATCCGAATTGATGAATGCATGGATGTATTCACCATGGAAACGCTCCTGATGCAGATCCCAATGATAAGCGACCAGGCTCTGCTGGATGGGATTCTCTCTTCTGAAGGGATCGATGCATTCGAGAAAGAGATCGTAATTCTTTTCTTTAATAGCGTACATGAATATTTCAATCAGACGTTCCGGTGTAACATCCGCAGGTATTTCCTTAACGGTGTACCAGGCATCCTTGAGGTCTTTTACCTTATCCTCGTCAATGAATCTGCCGGTGTGTTCTCCGCTTTTGTCATAAACAGCCATGATATGACCGGGAACATAAAGAGCTATGGGTTCCACCTCCCACGCCATGACGGGCGGTGCAATCTGGTTCTCGCTTGCATCGGGAGACTCCATTGCAAGATCACTGATGCGTCCTATGACAGTCCATTCCTTTACTTCATTCATGGTAGTGTCGACCTGACGTCGATAGCGCTTAACCGCTTCATAGGGACCGAGCCAGGCGCGTCCATCGATTCTTATAAAATACATGCCGTCCGAGCGGGTTCCGCACCAGATGAATTCTCCGACCGAACCATGGAACTGATTGTCCGGGTATCTGACATTATCGAGTACAACGATCCTGCCCTTCATATCATCAAGGGTATATTCATTGAAATCGGGAACAGGATAAATTTTGTCCAGTCTGTTTTCGGCATTTGCGTTAAGCATATCTGTCCACGCCTTCTCGCTTACTTCAGCAAAATGCCTGCGAAGGTTTTCCTCATTCTCCAGGTATACGGTCATAGCAGGATCCACGGTTGTCAGATTGCCTGCTCCGCCTTTGACGCATGCCTTGGCACGGGCATACAGATCCTTAACACGATCATTGTCGGGAGCAAATTCAACCAGCATCTTGATCCTGCCGAGGGCGTCCTCCTTATTGCGGAAGACATAGCCGGCAGCTCCCTGTGCGCGGGCGACTTCCTTCTCATATTCTTCGAGATAATGTGTAGCCTGGGTGATACGTGAATCCAGATTGGACTCGGTGATGGTAAATACAGAACTGTCAAACATCCTATTATTCCCCTCCTGTATAAGAATTTCCGGATTGCATGCCCTGCATACAGGCGGCTGCGATTATCCGCATACATGTAAAATTGTACAAAATTTATGCCAATCCGTAAATAGTACTTATGTACACTGAACAAAAAAACTCCCGGCCTGTAAAAGCCGGGAGTCAGATCATGCTGTCGTATTTTGTTTATCGGGAACTGCCTGTCAGTCGTTAGCGCCCTCGATAGCATAGAGTCCGGGGAACTCGTCGTTCATCTGAGGAACATACCAGTCGTCATAGCAGAAGGGGAACATGTCTGCATAATTAGCCTGAACGGTTCCATAGATGTAAGGAAGATCGCTTTCGGACACATCATAGAAGTCTTCGAAGTCTGCGCCCCAAGGTCTGAAGAAGCCCTTGATCTCAACCCATGTAGAGGTATCCTCATCATCATAGAGGAAAATATCGAATGAGATGTAATCGGGAAGGATGTTGGCATCTGCTTCGGGATCGATATAGAAGTAGGTATCCTCAACGTCATAACCGAGAACATTACCGGTCGAAGAGATGAGCCAGCCTGAATCGGTTCCGTCATCGAGAAGCTGCATGTAGCAGTTGATGTCCTCGTCTCCTTCGTCGTCAACGAGTACCATGTGAACCTCATCGCCGTCAACATCGAAGGTTAAAAGGCTGTCGTATGAGTAGCTGATGGCATCTGAGAAATCATCGCATGCATCGGCAACGATCCACCATCCGAACCAGCCTCTCTCCCAGTATTCTTCATAAGAACCGAAGCTTCCGACTGTACCACCGGTTGAGGAAGGATTGTAGAATTCATCTGTCTGGTAAGCATAATCAAGCTGGATGCTGTTGATGAGATTTCTGAAATCCTCTGATGCAGCCTCTTCCTTTGTTGAAGCTGAGGTGTAGATATAAACGGCATCCATGTCGCCCCAGTTATTGCGGAATGTAAAGCTGAGGGGCATGATGAAATCAGCGGTTACATCTCCCCAGAAATCTTCATAGGTGTAAAGAAATCCGATCTCGTTTCCGATGTAGATGGTTTCCTTTTCGTAATCATAATTGGCCTCGATGGAATCCATTCTGGAGTAGATATCGTCCCAGTCGCTGAGGGATGTAACATAGATGATCTGCTTTCCGTCGGTTGAAACAATATCACCGAACTCTGAAGAAGGATCTGCCTCACGGAGATTGGATGAATAATCAACGGTATAAAGTCCGTCACCATAGGTGAAGGTTCCGCCGGCTGAAGAAGATCCGCCGCCTGAAACTGAAACGGGCTCAGCATCCGCATCCACGGAAAGAGATGCAAGAACTGCTACAGGGATATCATCGTCATACTTGAAGCCTTCAGCGGATACAAGAACGATCTTCTTGTTGACCTTGGCATATACAGCGAAGGAATCCTTGGTATATGCACCTGTCCACTTGATGCCTTCGATGGTATACTCAACATCCTTGGCCTTCTCGTTGCCATCCTTGAAATCGGTTATGAACTGCTTGGCATCATCTTTCTCTACAACAGCGAAGTAAATGTGATTGCCATCCTCGTCCTCGAGTACGATGTCGCTCTCGGAGTCACCTTCTGCACACTCTGCTCCCTTGGGAACAAGGAGTGTGAATACGCCGACGGTCTCTTCCTTACCCTTTACCTCGGGTACTTCGAGAGAATCGTCATCCTCTTCACTCTCGGTTTCCTGCTCAGCAGGCTCCTTGCCGCAGCCGGAGAGGGCAGATACTGCCATCATAAGGCATAAAATAACGGCAAGACTTTTTTTACGAAACGTCATTTTTTTGCTCATAATTTCTCCTTTTCTAACTCAGGTTCGTATAAACCACATGATAGTTTACAATAATTTAACATTTTTTTAAACCCTTAATAGTACTGATTATGGAAAATAGGGCTTTTTTGATACCTTTTTTCACGATATAATACATAATGTTATGTAGATGATACCCGCTTTTCGGTTACAGACAGGAGAAGATGTATGGATTACAGACAGTATCTGATAGATTACTGGGATGCGATAGACAGGGGCAATGCAGCTGATTACTGTAACGGCGTTGATCCTGAGGGGTTCAGAGCGGAAAAGCATATTCCGTATCTCGGAGATTATGATGCCGAGCATATGCTCAATCTGTATTATCCGTCAGATCATGTAAACAGTGAGGAGAAGCTTCCGACAGTCATATATATCCACGGAGGCGGATGGATGTACGGAAGTGTGGATGTGTCGGAAAGATATCTGGGATATCTTGCATCGCAGGGCTTTGCCGTTATGGGCATGAATTACAGGCTTCTGCAGAGAACTGACCTTGCAGGGGAGATACAGGATGTCTTTGCTGCAATGCACTGGCTCGGAAAGTACGGTCCCGAAAGGGGCTTTGATCTTGGCAGGGTTCTTGTGTGCGGTGATTCCGCGGGGGGACATCTGTCGATCTTGACAACATGTGTTTCCCTGAGCGCAGAACTTCAGGGCATATACGGAGTACGTGCTCTTCCCTACAGTATCAGTGCTGTTTCCGTAAGCAGTCCCGTGACTGAGACCTCATCTCTGTATATCGCAGGGGATAAGGGGACGGAGACCGGAGAGGGCACTGCTAAGGCATACCTGGATCTTATGCTGGGAAATGCCGGAAAAGATGCTCCCTGGAACGGACATATGTCAGCATCGGAAACTGTTCCCGGACTTGACATGCCGCCCATTTATATTATAGATTCCGAAATGGATTTTCTGAACCCACATACCGGATATCTTCAGGATACCCTGGACAGATGCGGCTGCACATATGAGAAGATCTACTGGACGAAGGATGAAGGCATACATCTCCTTCATGTCTTTAACGTAAGTCACTGGGAGTGGAAGGAGAGTATTACCGCCAATAAGGGTATGCTGGATTTCTTCCTCAGAGTGACCGGATGAAATCAAACTTTTGCTCTGCCCGGCTAAATGTGCCGTTTAAAGCCGGGAGCTGGTATTATGAACCGAGATCTTATTAAGAAAATTGCATTTGTACTTAGCGTTCTGCTGATCTTCCTGTTTTTACTTTTGTCATTCGGCATAATGTGGATGTATTCCGTCTGGGGCAGGAATCTCACCATCAACGATTTCCTGTTCCAGGTGACGATGCTGGAGGGAACCGGCTCCGAAATGGTTATAAAGTTCATCTTCGGAGCACTTCTTCCTTCCGTGCTGATCACAGCCGGTCTGACTTTTCTATTCTTTTTCATCAGGAAAAAAAGTAAATACGGCTACCATGTATTTATGTGGAAGTGCACTCTGGCGGCGGTTACCGTGGCCTGCTGGTCCGTGCTTCTCTTTGGTATCAAGTGGCTGAAGGTGGATTCCTATTTCGGATTTGCAGGCTTCAGGGCAGTCCGCGGTGAGGAGTATGTACCTCCTGTCATAGAAGAGATAACTCCGGTCCTGTCTGCAGGTATAGGGACCGTATCAGGCGGAGATGCCGAGCCCGGTCCATGGGATGAGCTTCAGAATTCTCTTGCAGTAGAGATGACTCCGTGGGAGAAGGGACCTTCAAGGGACTTTATCGAAAGCTATTACGTGGATCCCGCATATGTGACTCTTACCTTCCCTGAGAAAAAGAGAAATCTCATATATATATTCCTTGAGTCAATGGAAGTGACATTTGCGGACACCTCCCTTGGCGGGGCATTTGATGAGAATGTGATCCCTAAACTGACAGCCATGTCACAGGATAATGAGAATTTCTCCGGATCATACGGGGAGGGAAGCCTTCTGGATGGCGGATATGCCTATAATGGCGGAACCTGGACCATGGGTGCCATTTTCTCCCAGACCTCGGGACTTCCTCTTCAGACCGGAGCCATAGGTCGGAACGACATGGATACCCAGGAGGTCTTTTACCCAACCATAACAACCCTGGGTGACATACTTGCAGCCCAGGATTACAGGCAGATCTTCCTTATAGGCTCCAATGCCATGTTCGGCGGCAGAAGGCTTTATCTTGAGAATCACGGAGGGTACGAGTTCAGGGACCTTATCTGGGCCAAGCAGACAGGTCATATCTCACCCGGATATTATGTCTGGTGGGGATATGAGGATGAGAAGCTATTTGAATTCGGAAAAGAGACCCTTCAGGAGCTTGCTGCGGGAGATCAGCCCTTCAATCTCACGATGCTGACAGTGGACACCCACATGACGGGAGGCTATACCTGCAGATTATGCGGCGATGAGTTCGAGGACAGGTATTCCAATGTGTATGCATGCTCGGATAAGCAGGTTACGGAATTCGTGGAATGGATAAAGCAGCAGGATTTCTATGAAGATACCACGATCATCATATGCGGAGACCATCCCACCATGGACGGCATGTACTGCAGAAATATCGACCCGAGCTATGTAAGGAGAGTATATACCTGCATAATAAATGCTCCGGTTTCGCCTGTCAGAAATGCATACAGATCTTACTCCACCCTTGATATGTTCCCCACAACTCTTACCGCTCTTGGAGTTGAGATCCCCGGAGGAAGGCTGGGACTTGGCACCAGCCTTTATACCAATCAGAGAACCCTGACAGAGGAGCTGGGATATACCGAACTTTCCTCCGCACTTTCCAGATATTCATCATACTTAAGTGAACTTGGAAGCATTGTTCCGGTGGATGTATCCGGCAATGATATTGTGATAGGAGAGGACGGGACCGTTACAGTGACATCCCCTGACGGCAACCAGGTGATAATGAAGCCGGACGGAACTCAGATAGTGATAACTCCGGACGGGACCCAGACTGTGATACTCCCCGACGGAACCCAGACGGTAATACCTGTTCCCTCGCAGGTTATGCCGTAGTGAGTTTTCCGTGATGCGGAATGTGGGTTAAAGGACTGCACAAGAAAAGTCCCCGGATCCGGGGACTTTTTATATGAAGTTACTTCTTGGCAGCTTTCATTTTCTTTTTGGTGTTGTACATGGTAACATCCGCACGCTTTATAACATCATCGATGCTGGTGTCGCCCTTCTGGTATATGGACATACCGTATGCGATGGACACCTTTTCCTCGGCGGGGCGGTTGCTGGTCGCGAGCTTCTTCATTTCTGACTTGAACTCATCAAGGAGATCGTCTCTGCGCTCAAAGGGCTTTCCTTCGAGTATTACAACAAATTCATCTCCGCCTATCCTGTAAACGGGGCTGTTCTTGTAGATGGTGCAGATCAGCTTGCAGGAGTTCTTGATGTACTCATCACCGGAGTAGTGACCAAGCTCATCATTTATCTTCTTGAGATCGTTGATGTCGAACAGAACTATACCGAAGCTGGGGTTGCTCTTTCCTGCGGTCTTCTTTCTGACCTCTTCAAGGCGGACCTCATATGCGTTCCTGTTCTTTACATGGGTCAAGGCATCGACATGGGACAGTTCACGCACGGTGTCGTTGATCGCCTGCAGATAGATGGCCTTTCTGGCCTTCTCTACAGCTGAATTGAACTTCTCCATGAATTCACGGATCGCCTTTGATTCAATCTTGTCATAGCAGTCGGTGAATACCACATATCCGATCTTGTTGCCCCTGTCGTGCGCCGGCAGGAATACGTACATATGGGGAGGATCGCTTTCTTCGATACCGGGTATGAGATCGGTTGTCTTTATGGAACGGATATTCTGGATGGAGTTGTTCCTTATTGAGACGATAACGTCCATCTTCTCACTGTATCTGAAATTATCATCGACGACATCGGAGCCCATTTCGGATCTGTAGCATGACGGATCGAAAAGGATATGGAAATCGGTGCCTTCAAAATTATGATTTCCTGAAAGGGTATTGGTTATGGAACGCTTTATCTCATTAAATGAATCGCATGCCATGATGACACGCTCGAGATAAAGAGAATGCCATGCTGCCGCGTTGGCCTGCTGGACGCTCTTGAAAGCAACGATACCGGATCTCAGTCTTCTGTCAGCCCACTCAGGAGGACATTCGCATCCGCAGCTTTCGCTGGGGATAAAAGCACAGGGAAGAGCTACCACGGGATCGGCCTCTTTGCCATCCATCATATCCCGTATGAGTCTTGCGCATACCATTCCATGATCCCTGCTGTTCTGGTCCACTGATGCAACTGAAGGATAGAATATCTGGGACTCGGAGAGACAGTCAAAGCCGGTTATGAGCACGTCGCCCGGAACCGACAGTCCTCTTTTCTCAATCGCACAGATCCCGGTCATGGCCAGTTCGTCATTGGCACAGATGAATACATCGGGCAGTTCTCCCGAATCGATGGTATCGAAGATTGTGTTCTCGCAATTGGTCAGATCCCAGTCGGTATATACTATATCATCGTCGGAAAATTTCAGTCCGTATTCTGCAGCTACATCCTTAACGGCACGGATCCTGATATTGCTGTCCTCATTATCCGCGGATCCGGCGATGAACTTGATCTTCTTTACACCATGCTCTTTGACAAGGTGTCTGGCAAGAGCGACCATTCCCACAGTGTTTTCGGAAACAACACTGCAGACTCCGTCAATGGCAAGACCATGACTGATGACAGGAACCCCTGCCTTTTTGCATC
The DNA here is from genome assembly GCA_902761225.1 of uncultured Lachnospiraceae bacterium. Classification (GTDB taxonomy): domain Bacteria; phylum Bacillota; class Clostridia; order Lachnospirales; family Lachnospiraceae; genus AC2028. The sequence goes on from CACWJQ010000004.1 coordinate 46,106, forward strand.
TGTCAAAAATATCATCCCGTATCCAGGGATAATCGATAAGATTGGATATCACGACAACCCCGTCGAAATCGGAAAGACGGGGAAGCTGAATAATAGTCAGATCCCCTTTCCGGCTGACATCCAGCTCTCCGGGATTGGCATAATTCAGAAACAGGTATATATCTGTGTTGTCGGATGCCAGTTCCTCATGCATTCCCTCCATGAAGTGAGCGAGAATGTCTGAAGCCCATCCGGTGCCGAAGACGGCAATTTTCTTCTTTGCCATACTTTCCTCTTTAACCAGTGACATATGCAGATTATACGAAGTCTATTATACCAAAAATCAGTTAGTTATGAGTAATTTTTTGGTGTTTTTTGCCAAATTAAGTGAAAAATTGTAAAAAGTGACATGAAATTCGGATATTTTAGTACAAAAGATACGGAAAACTTCCTATAATGTATATTTGTGAGTGAGATGGAGGCTGCGGTCTGCGGCCCGGAAGTGATCCGGTATAACGGTCGCAGCATAGATATATAAGGACCGGTATACTTGCAAAGGGTGATGTATTGAGCTTTCTTTCTTTAAAATTTTTCATATTCCTGCCCATCGTCCTTGTGCTGTATTTTGCGGCGAAGGGGCGGGATAAGAATGACCTGGCCAAGACGGTTCTGATACTGGCGTCAGGTGTCTTTTTCTTTCTGTACGGAGCGGAGTCTTTCCTGATGCTCCTTGCAGTGTCGGTTTTTAATCTCCTGTATTCGAGAGTCCTTCTTAAAAACAGAAAGCCGTTGCTTCTGTGGATCGGAATAGTCGTTAATGTGCTCCCCCTGCTTGCCTTCAAGTATCTGAATTTCTTCGCGGAAAATATCGTGCACCTTGCGGGCGGACAGTTTACTGCTATTGATATACTTCAGCCTGTAGCCATCAGCTACTACACCTTCCAGATGATAACCTGGACCGTGGATTCCTACAGGGGAGAGACTAAGGATGTGGGCGTACTGGATTTCCTTGCCTATGTGTGGTTCTTCCCCCGCATGATCCTGGGACCCATAACCAGGCATGAGGAGTTCGTCCCCCAGCTTAATGACGGGGAGAGGTTCAGACCTGACCCCGAGAATATCGCTACCGGTTTTGTGTGGTTCACCGTTGGAATGTCCAAGAAGCTGCTGCTTGCATCCAGGTTCGGTGCGGCTTCCGGTTACGGGTTTATGACTCTTGGGGGCATGAGCCTTCTTGAGGGATGGCTGTGCTCGGTTGCCTACACCTTCCAGATCTATCTTGATTTCTCAGGATACTGCGATATGGCAGCAGGCGTTGCCAAGATGTTCAATATAGATATACCGATGAACTTCAACTCGCCTTACAAGGCTGATTCCATAAGTGATTTCTGGAAGAGATGGCATATCTCTCTTACCACATTCCTCCGCAGGTATATCTATTTTCCCCTCGGCGGAAACAGGAAGGGCAAGGTCAGGACCTATATCAATATGATGGCCATATTCGTCATCAGCGGCTTCTGGCACGGTGCAAACTGGACCTTTATTCTGTGGGGTACTCTTCACGGACTGGTAATGATAATGGAGAGACTTTCCGGCGGAGTTCTGAACAAGATCCCGAAGTTTATAAGGATCCCCGTGACCTTCGCACTGGTCAATATCGGATGGGTGCTGTTCGCCTCCCCCGATATCGCCCAGGCCGGAGCATTCCTTAAGGAGATGTTCACCTTCGACAATATAATGCCGGCTGCGGCATTCTATGATTCCTTCGATCTTGGAACGGTTCCCTTCATAAGGTATCATCTGAACATTGCCATCCCGCTTTTCTACGTGATCACCTTTGCATGTCTTCAGTTTACGAAGAATATATATGAAAAGAAGTACAAACCGAATCTCCGTACAGCCATAGTTACGGGTATACTGTTTACCTGGTCGTTCCTCTATGCAAATGCGGTGAGTGACTTTATCTATTTCCGTTTCTGATGCTGAGGGCAGGAAGTGATGCCTGAACTGTACAAATACAAGGTGCAGCACAGCGTGATAAATGTATATGCGGGAATCTGCAGTCAGGCTGAATTGTTGATAAGTGTATGGAAGATAAAAAAACCTGGAGAAAATTTTTAATAGAGCTGCTTGTTATAACCACGCTGCTGATGCTTGCGGTTGCGGGGTTTGTTATCTGTGTGGATCCTTTTTTCCATTATCACGGTCCCCTGGAGAGCTTTTCCTACATTATGGATAATGAGCGGTATCAGAACGACGGTATCACCAGGAATTTTGAATACGATGCACTGATAACCGGCACATCCGTCTCTGAGAATTTCAGGACCTCTCTGGCTGACGAGCTGTTTGGCGTAAGGAGTGTAAAGGCTACCTATGCGGGCGGTTATTATAAGGAGATCGGTGATGGTGAAAGAAGAGCTCTTGAATATAACCCTGATATACGTCTGGTGATCAGGAGCATGGATACATACTTTGCGGTAACGGATAAGGATTACAGGAATCCCGGAGCCGCCGATCCCGTATTTTTGTATGATGACAGCATCTTTAATGACGATGCCTATATATATAACGCAGATGTTCTTTTTGAATATGTAAATGCCGGGATATCCAGAACAGTGAAGGGCATACCTTCGGATAACTTCGATACGTACATGAGATTTGCGGAGGACAGGCCTCTCGGTGCGGAATATGTTCTCAAGTATGTTGAGACAGTTAAACCGGCAGATGAGCAAAAGGGACTGTCAGATGAAGAAAGGGAGATGCTCATCGAAAATGTCAGGGCAAATCTTACCGCCAATATAGCAGCATATCCCGATGTGGAATTCTACTATTATTTCCCGCCCTACTGCATAGCTGACTGGGGCGGTGTGCACCTTGTAAAGGGTGATCTTCCTGCAGTGGTTGAGACCATGAGGATCATCACAGGCGAAGTGCTTAAGTATGACAATGCCCATGTGTTCTGCTTCTATGATGATCACGAGCTGGTCACGAACCTGGATAATTTCTCGGATCTCCAGCATTACAGCGGACAGGTTTCCGATATGATCCTTGCATGGATGGCGGCCGGAGAGCACGAACTGACAACTGATACTTATGAAGAGTACTTCGATGAGGTAGAAGAATTCTATCTGAATTATGATTACTCTGTGCTGATGCCGGGTACCTGAACATGAAGTGTCATTATCCGTTCACATACAAAGATGCTCTAATATTTTCATTCATGTGATCATTCTATCATCATCTTATTTTTTCCGAACTTTCTCCATATTTTGTAGTTCACGACAAAAAAGTGAAGTTCACGACAAAAAAGCGAAGTTCACGACAATATTATTGAATGCGCTTGTGACGCTTGCTATCGTGTTTGATATAGGGCGTTTTGCGCATTAACAATTCGATTTCTTTTGATTTTCAGGGATTGAAAATATGGAAATAAACGGTTTGTCAAAATCTTATAATGGCACAACGGTATTGGATATAGATCATCTGTCTATTAAGACGGGACGGTTTTATGCAATTGTTGGAGAGAACGGAGCTGGGAAAACTACTCTGTTCAGGATTCTGGCGGGATTGACACCTCCAACAGGAGGGACAGTCACATTTTCGGAAAATAATGAATCCATAGGTGTGATGATTGAAAGACCGGCGGTGGAACTTAACATGACTGCTAAAGAGAATCTTCTATGGGCATCAAAATTATACGGCGAAGATAAGTGCGAGAAAATTGATGAAATCCTAGAGATGGTGAATTTATCCACAGGAAAGAAGAAAGTTAAAGCATTTTCTCTTGGGATGAAGCAGCGTTTAGGTATAGCCATGAGCCTTATACATAATCCGGATCTAATGATCCTGGATGAACCGATGAATGGCTTAGACCCGACCGGAATGATCGAATTACGTAATATTTTACTGAATATAAATAAAAACGGAACGACCATCATTCTGTCAAGTCATATGCTTGAAGAAGTATATAAGATGGCTACCGATTATATATTCATTAAAAAAGGAAAGATCGTAAATTCCATCTCCATGTCTGAGATGGAAGACTTGGAATCATTTGAACATATTATAAAGACAACAGATAATGCAAGAACTCTTCATATTCTTCAGAATGATCTAGGGTGTGAAACACGTATAAGAAACGATGAGATCATGTTTGATATACAGGAAGAAAGCATTCAGGTTCTTTCTAAAAAACTGTCTGATGAAGATATCTATATCCTCTGCCTGTATAAAAAGGACTTCAATATTGAAGAGTATTACATAGACATCATGAAAGATCGTGCGGAGACCATAATTCAAAAATGAAAAATATAATCAAATCGGATTTGTATTTTCATAAATTGAACATAAGAATATATATAGTTGCAGTACTGATAATGATCGCATTATTCATAAGCTCGGGATTTGATAAAGCGGATGATGCCATGATCATACCATTACATGAGATAGTAATGATTTCCGTAATGCAGTTATCGTTTATCTCCATCATCACACTGACGATAGTCACTAGTTATTTTCAGGGAAAAATGTTCGAAAACAGATTTCTCATATACCAGATTTCAAATTATGGAAAGAAGCAAACGATTTTTTCAAAGATTATAGTCCAATGTATTGCGAATCTGATAATTCTGGCATTAACACTTATTACATGTGTCACGCTGCTTTGTTCTGTATTACACCCGGGTAAATTTGCTTTCGATATTAATACGTTAATCGTGGTGTCTGCTTTTCTTGTCCTGATCGTCAGATTTACTATCAGATTGGTTATTATAAACTTTTATGCAAGGAATGGAGTTCTGGCAGGAATCATTGGATGGCTTTGGATTGTTGCCGAGCTGCTTCCCTGGATGTTTGGAAATCAATTCGGTAATGAAAGATTATTATTATTCTCAAAACTATTTTTGGCCGGACAGATGAATTATTTATCTACTTCAGAGGATGTCCTTCATTTCATTCCCTTTGTTATAGTTATGAGCATTATAGAAACCTGTGCGGAATGTTTTCTTGTTTTTAAAAAGAAGGAAGTATTTTAATGGCTACGATACAGTATCACTAAGTGATGATAAGAATCGAAATGTTTTTGTGGGATTTTAAGCGAAGCGAGGATTTGTGAAGGAAATTAGAAAATTAGGATTATTTACTTTTTTTCGTAGTTTGACGTTTTTTGCTCCGATAAGTGTAATGTTTTATTGCGAAAATGGACTGTCGTATTTCCAGATAATGATCCTGCAATCCATATATGGGATGATGACTGCTCTTTTTGAAATACCATCAGGCGCATTGTCAGATATCATTGGCAGAAAAAAGACGCTGATATTTGGGACGATCATGTTTGCCATGGCATTTGCGTGCGGTTCTGTTGGACATTCGGTGGCACCGTTCGTGGTGATGCAGGTGATGGCAGCGGCCGGACAAAGCTGCTACTCCGGAACGTTTGTGTCCTTAATGTATGAGGATGTTATAGAGGATAAAAGTATTATTAAGAGTGTGAACCATATTTTTGCTACGATGCAGTCAATAAATATATCCGGTGTTCTGTTATCAGCACTACTATCATCTGTAGTTGTTAAAATGGCAGGGATGAGATATACATATCATTTAACCCTTGCTGCATACATTGTTACTTTTGTGATTTCTTTGTTTTTGAAAGACCAAAGATCCGGTAATGATGGAAAGAAAAGTTTGGGATTCAGTGAATATCTATTTCAGCTAAAACAAAATTATAAGTGCATCACTGAAAATGGTATTGAATTGATAATGATGGATTTACTGTTGTATGCGATGTTTGCCAATACCTTTTCGTATATTGAACAGCCTATTTTAACAGGAAATGGATTGAATATTGAATTGCTGGGTGTGGTGACTGTGACCATGACCGTGGGTGTTCTGATCGCACTGAAGCTGTTTCCGTATTTGGAAAGGGGGATTAGCACTCAAAAAGGGATATTCGCTTTTACGTTATCGGCGATCATTCTGACGTTTTCTAATTTCTTTATCAATAATATCTTCTTTAATGTGATATCGTTTTTGTTTCTGACGGTTGTATTGCGTTTTAGAGAGATAATTCTGACAAATGAAATAAATAAATATATTAATAATGATAGCAGGGCCACATTTATGTCAGTGGTTTCTGCGCTTCAAATGGCTGGGATGGCTGCTCTTGGATTGGTGGCGGGCAAAATAGCTGATGTCTCAATAAGTTATACTATTGTTTTCCTGTGTAGTGTTATGTTTGGGGTGTATATGATATTGACTATGGTTAGGCGCCGCAAGACTTTAAAATAATGAGTAGGTTCCGGAATGGAAGGAGTTGTTTTCTATTTGTACTGTTTAGGCAGAGGTGGTACCTTTATGACATTGTCAACATAAAAATAATTAAAATTTAGCAAAAATCCCAAGTTAAAATTTAACCTAATCTATATTATAATGCATGCATAAGGATATCATCCCTGTGCATGCATTTTATTTTTCCGGAGAACAGCGGAAGCTGCATGCGGCAGGCGGGATTGCTGAACGGGTTGACTGTAAGTATGGATATAGCGGTCTGTGATGACCGGGTGAGGTAAAGCATATGGGTGAAAAGGTAAGACTTGCGGATATAGCGGAAAAGACCGGCGTATCAATCGTTTCTGTTTCGAAGGCTCTTTCCGGAAAGGGCGGAGTGAGCAGGCAGAAGCTTGAGGAGATACAAAAGGTTGCCAAGGAGCTTGGGTATGAGCCACATACATATGCGGCGCGCCATCCCAGCTGTCACGTCGGGATAATAACACGTGACGGATATATGGCGAGATTCTCCAGCTTTTACTGGCAGATGTATCAGTATATGAACAAGATCTCGTCGATGATGGGAAGCTTTGCAATGCTTGAGATCCTGTCCCCGGATATGGAGAAGAATCTTGAGATGCCCAGGCTTCTTGAGGAAGGCAAGATCGATGCATATGTGGTAATGGGCAATATCTTTGATGAGTATCTGGAAGAGATGAGAAGGAGATATAACATCCCCTTTGTGTATCTCGATTTTGCGGATTCTGACGAAAGCCATACCTGTGTCATATCCGACAGCTTCTACGGAGCCTATGCCATGACCAATTATCTGTATGATATGGGCCATGAGAAGATCGCCTATGTGGGAACCCTGCTGTCAACGGGATCCATAACCGACAGATACCTTGGGTATCAGAAGTCTGTACTTGAGCACGGCGGCAGGATAAAGAAGGAATGGATAATAGATGACCGTGATCTTAAGAGCGGATATATAGACACGGAAAAGAAGCTGATCCTTCCCAAGGATATGCCTACAGCATTCTTCTGTAACTGCGATCTGACCGCCGGACACCTTATCAGGAAGCTGGAAAGAAGCGGGTACAGAGTTCCCAGGGATATCTCTGTTGCAGGATATGATAACTACATGTATCCGGGCGTATGCGATACCGAGATCACAACCTACGGAGTGGACCTTGAGGAAATGTCCAGACAGGCCGTGGAGCTGGCACTTCAGGGGGCCTGGGGCGAAGCTCATAAAAAGGGCGTGCACATAGTGAGCGGTAAACTGGTCAAAAAGGACAGTGTCAGGAAGATAAACTAGTATTAATAAAAATGCATAGTTAAATTTAGTTAAAAGTGGTTTAAGCGACGAAAACGCAAAAACACGCAGAAAACCTTTGAGAAATTGAAATTTCTGATATATACTCACCTCATGGAAATGAATTAAATTTAATTATAAACAAGTTAAAAATTAACCAACTAACAAGAAATTGGATCCGCACAGTTCCGGATCCCCATCAAAAGGAGAAAAACATGAGCGATATCAAGATCCTTAACGCACCCGATGTTCCCAACATGCCCTGGCAGGACGGCCCCGATTCATTCCAGGATGCTCCCATCTGGAGATATAAGGAGAATCCCATCATAGGCCGCAATCCCATCGAGGGTGTTGCAAGAATATTCAATAGTGCGGTCGTAGCATATGAAGGAGCTTTCGTCGGTGTGTTCAGAGGCGAGCAGAGAAACGGTGTATCCTTCATCTACTTCGGAAGAAGCAAGGACGGTATCCACTGGGATTTCGAACATGACAAGATCAGATTCGTTGATGAAGAGGGCAAGGAGTTCATGCCCGTATACGCATACGATCCCAGACTTGTAAAGGTAGAGGATACCTATTATGCCATCTGGTGCCAGGATTTCTTCGGAGCAGCCATCGGTATCGCCAAGACTACGGATTTCAAGACCTTTACCAGAATTGAGAATCCGTTCATTCCTTTCAACAGAAATGCGGTGCTCTTCCCCAGGAAGATAAACGGGAATTATGTTCTTCTTTCAAGACCTTCGGATTCCGGCCACACTCCCTTTGGCGACATCTTCCTGTCACAGAGCCCCGACATGACTTATTGGGGCAAGCACCGCCACGTCATGAGCAGGAGCTATGAGTGGTGGGAGAGCCTTAAGATCGGAGGAGGCGCTGCACCTATCGAGACTACTGAAGGATGGCTTATGTTCTATCACGGTGTCTCAGGTACCTGCAACGGATATGTATACTCCATCGGCGGTGCGATCCTCGATATCAACGAGCCCTCCAAGGTTCTCTACAGATGCGAGAACTTCCTGCTCACTCCCGAAGAGTGGTATGAGGAGAGGGGATTCGTTCCCAATGTATGCTTCCCCTGCGCGACCGTTCACGATCCCGCTACCGGAAGGATAGCTCTTTACTACGGATGCGCTGACAGCTACGTATCTCTTGCATTCACTAAGGTTGACCTTATCGTGGATTATATCAAGGCACACAGCCATGTAACCGATACCGACACAGAACTCGGTATCAGATAAGGATCCGGGGTATCTGAATTTACGAGTAAAGGGCGCGGGATGATTATGGAACAGTTAAGACATATGGCCGAATGGGCAACTGATCATCTTCTGGGAAAGCTCCTTCCCTTCTGGGGGAGGCTCCGTGATGATGAGTACGGCGGATTTTACGGATATGTATCATATGAACTTCAGACAGATGAGAAAGCCGATAAGGGCTGCATACTGAACAGCAGGATCACGTGGTTTTTCTCCAATATATATCTTCTGTACAAGAACGGATTGCTTGATGAGAGCAAGTTCAGAGAGTACGGAACCACGCCTGATGAGGTGCTCCTGCTTGCACGCCACGGATATGAATTCATGCGTGACAAGTGCATTGATAAGGAAAACGGCGGTATTTACTGGTCCGTGGACTATGCCGGAAATCCCTCGGATACCACCAAGCATACATACAACCAGGCATTTGCCATCTATGCACTTTCTTCATACTATGATGCCTCGGGAGATAAAGAGGCACTTGGTCTCGCATCGGGTCTTCTGGATGTGGTTGAGGATAAGTGCAGGGATGACATCGGATATCTGGAGGCTCAGAGCCGCAGCTTTGGGCCTGAGGAGAATGACAAGCTTTCCGAAAACGGAGTCATTGCTGACCGCACGATGAACACGCTCCTCCATGTCTTTGAAAGCTACACGGGATATTACAGAGTGACCGGTGATGAGCGCACGAAAAAGCTGCTCAGGGAAATCTGCAAGGTGTTTGCCACCAGAATCTATTCTCCGGAGCTCCACAGGCAGAATGTATTTTTTGACAATGAATTCAGGTCTATTATCGATCTCCATTCCTATGGTCACGACATAGAGACTGCCTGGCTTGTGGACAAGGGTGTTGATATCATCGGCGATGAGGATATCATCGATATGATCAGGCCAATGACTGTTGACCTTACACAGCAGATCTACAAGGTTGCCTTCGACGGAAGAAGCCTTCCCGCAGAGAGTGAGAACGGTGTGGTGAACGAAAGACGCGACTGGTGGGTGCAGGCAGAAACGGTGCTTGGTTTTGTGAATGGTTTCCTTAGAGATAACAGTCATACCGAGTATCTGGATGCCGCGATACATGAGCTGGACTTTATCAAGGAGCATGTATTCGATAAGAGAAACGGAAGCGAATGGTTCTACCGTGTTGACAAGGACGGTAATCCCGATACCACGGAAGCCATGGTTGAAGAGTGGAAGTGCCCTTACCACAACGGCAGGATGTGCATGGAACTTATAAGAGCTGACAGGACCGGAAAGCTGTAATATACATGACGGATCCGTATTACGGAAGAAGGAGAAGCTATGATACATCAGAAGTATTTTGAACTCAAGGCAAAACAGGAAGTATATCTGTCGAGAAAAAACCGTATAGACGAGAATCATTACAATGGAATTTATGACAGATATGTCAATCCGGTTCTTACAAGGGAAAGTGTGCCCATAGAGTGGCAGTATGATCTTGATGATGAGACCAATCCGTTCTTTGAAAACAGACTCGGCATCAACGGAGTCTTCAATTCGGGAGCACTCTACCTTAACGGAAAGTATATCCTCTGTCCCAGGATCGAAGGCGATGACAGGAAGTCCTTCTTTGCCATAGCAGAATCTGACAGTCCCGTGGACGGATTCAGGTTCAAAGGGAAGCCCATCCTTATCGATGATTCCCGCTTTCCCGAAGAGGTCAATGCCTATGACATGAGACTTACGCTCCATGAAGACGGATATATCTACGGTGTGTACTGCTCTGAAAGCAAGGATACCACGTCGAACGATCTGTCAGCTGCGGTTGCGGCTGCGGGAATAGTAAGAACGAAGGATCTCGAACACTGGGAGAGACTGGATAATCTGAAGACTCTTAACAGCCCCCAGCAGAGGAACTGCTGTCTGCTTCCCGAGTTCGTGAACGGAAAATATGCATTCTACACAAGACCCATGGATGACTTCATCAATACGGGATCCGGCGGCGGAATAGGCTTCGGACTCTGCGATGATATAGAGCATGCGGTCATTGATGAAGAGAGACTTACCTCTCTGAGAAAATATCACACCATCACTGAAGTCAAGAACGGAGCAGGTGCCGTTCCCATCAAGACTGAAAAGGGATGGATCCATATCGCTCACGGTGTCAGAAACACCGCAGCCGGACTCAGATATGTCATCTATGCATTTGCCACAGCTCTCGATGATCCCGCAAGAGTCATCGCAGAGCCTTCCGGACTCCTGATCGGACCCAGAGGCTATGAGAGACTCGGAGACGTGAGCAACGTGGTATTTACTAACGGCGCTGTGGTAAATGATAAGGGAGAGGTGTACATCTACTACGCTTCTTCGGATACCAGACTCCATGTTGCCGGAACAAGTCTGGACAGACTTATCGATTATGTTTTCAATACTCCTTCCGATCCCGGACACAGCACTGCATGTGTAAGACAGAGGATCGGGCTTATTGAGAAGAATGAAGCTCTATTTGGGAGAAAGATATGATAACAGAGAAGATCCCACAGGTGGATCGTTCAAAAGCGGTATCCAATAAAGGTAATCTGTACCGCATTAAGAATGTGATGAAAAGGGCTGCGGCAGGTGAGAAGATCACGGTCGGATTTCTCGGGGGCTCCATCACTCAGGGAAGTGTGGCAACTCATCCCGATAAATGTTATGCCCATAAGGTTTATGAATGGTTCTGCGAAGCCTTCCCCAGATCTGAGGTAAAGTATCTTAACGCAGGTATAGGAGCTACCGATTCACAGTTTGCCTGCGCAAGAGCGGATTCTGATCTGCTGGTGTACGATCCGGATATATGCTTTGTGGAATTTTCCGTAAATGATGCCTGCGATGAGCATTATCACGAGGCATATGAAGGACTTGTGAGGAAGATACTGTCCTCTGATCCTTCCAGAGCTCTGATGCTCATACATAATGTCAGATATGATGACGGGGGAAGTGCACAGCTTCAGCATTCCAAAGTTGCAAGAAGATATGATGTCCCTGCTGTCAGCATGAGAGAAGTGATATACCCTGAGCTTGAAAGCGGCAGGCTTGATAACCGCGTGATCACTCCGGATGATCTTCATCCCAATGATGTGGGACACTCTCTTGTGGCTTCGGTGATAATATCCGTGCTTGAAGATATCAAAGAGCACATGAACGAAGATGAAGAACCCGTTAAGGAACTGCCGGCTCCCGAAACCCTCAATTCCTATGAGAGTTCTGTCAGATACAGGAACGATAATGCAAGCGGGATACTGGTTGACTGCAAAGGGTTTGAGAAGGATTCTCTTCCCCAGGAGGTTGTAAGCGATATCTTCAGGAAGGGATGGACTGCAACTCAGAAGGGTTCGTATATTACCTTCAAGGTGTACGGATCCGGACTTGGAGTACAGTACCGCAAGACCATACAGAAGCCTGCTCCTGCAGCAACGCTGATACTGGACGGCAATACCGATGCTCCGGTGATCCTTGATGCGGATTTCAAGGAGACCTGGGGAGACAAGCTTTATCTCGAAACGATCCTTGAACATGGAGAGAACAGGGAACATACCATCAGGATCGAACTTACAGATACTCATCCGAATGACGCCCTTCCCTTCTACCTTGTCAGTGTTATCGCTACAGGCTGGGATGAGTGATGAACAGGTATGTATTGATGCAGACGGCAACAAAAAACTACCCGGAGGATTGATCAGTGGAAAAGGTTATTCTTTTAAAACCGTATTTTTCACATACAATATGGGGCGGAAAAAGACTCCGCGAGGAGTTCGGATATAATGAGCCCGGAGACGATATAGGAGAATGCTGGGGAATCTCGGCTCATCCATCGGGAGAGAGCGTGGCGGCTTCCGGTGAATACAAAGGGTTCTCATTATCAGAGCTGTGGGATGAGCACAGAGAACTGTTTGGCGGTATGGAGGGCGACAGATTTCCGCTTCTTGTAAAGATAATCGATGCTAATAAGGACCTGAGCATACAGGTTCATCCTGATGATGCATATGCTTCGGAGCATGAGAACGGTTCCCTTGGAAAGAAGGAGTGCTGGTATGTGCTCGACTGTCCGGAAGAGGGAGAACTGGTTGCAGGACACAATGCCGGATCGCGTGATGAACTCGTGCGCATGATAGATGAAGGCGAGTGGGATAAGCTGATCCGCAGAGTGAAGATAAAGCCCGGAGATGCGATACAGATAGATCCCGGCACGGTTCATGCCATAACAGCAGGGGTGTGCGTACTGGAGACACAGCAGTCCAGTGATATCACATACAGGCTTTATGATTATGGAAGACTGGAAAACGGAAAGCCAAGACCCCTGCATCTGTCGCAGAGTAAGGACGTTATAGCCGTACCTTCCGCTTCCGCTGAGGATATGATCGTACATGGCGGGGATATCTCATCTGCCGGAGTTGCGAAGCTCATAGTAAGCGATAAGTATACTGTCAGCAGGGTTAAGGTCAGCGGAAATCTCAGCTTTGAAACGGATGCGGGATTTATAAATGCCAGCGTCATAAGCGGAGAGGGAAGGATTTTTGACACAGGTGTCAGAAAGGGATGTCATGCCCTTATAACTGCGGAGGGTGCCGGGAAAGTGGAGCTTTCCGGGGATATGGAACTCATAGTGTCATGGGTGTAGGTCACTCATGCATTGCAGATCTGGTATGAACATTCGGGGAAGACATAATGAATAAAGATATTTTCTGCAGAGGATTCAGCTGGGGATTTAATTCACGTCCCGGTGATTATATGACACAGGAAGCAAGGGAGACGATGAAGAGGCTTGCTTCCGACGGATGCGACTGGATATGCATCACGGTAAATAACTACATGGACACATACCATTCCCTTCTTATACATCCCGTATACGGAAGGACCCAGACAGATGAGGATGTGGTATATGCCATAAGAATGGCTAAGGATATGGGACTTAAGGTGTGTCTGAAGCCCATGGTGGATTGTCTTGATGGGGTGTGGAGGGCGCATGTAACCTTCCCAATGGATGTAATGACATTCTGGGATAAATGGTTCGAATCCTATACCGCATTCATGTGCCACTATGCAAGGATCGCAGAGATAAACGGCTGTGAGATGCTTTGCACAGGCTGTGAGATGACAGGGATGGATGCTGTCACAGACCATTGCAGGAAGATGATAGAGAAGGTGCGCGGCATCTATCACGGAAAGCTGATGCACAACATCAATCACGGTGACGAGCTTGATTTCGAGTGGCTCTCAGATGTGGATGTCATAGGCATATCGGCTTATTATGCGGTGACGGACGGAGAGCATGTGTCGGCGGATGATATGAGAAAGGGCTGGGCCGGCGTGATGAAAACGGTTGATGCATGCCACAGGAAGTATCAAAGGCCGGTCATGTTCGCCGAGATAGGAATGCGTTCCGAACACGGATGCTCGGCATATCCCTATGACTACAGGCCCAAGGCAGAAAAGGGTCTTTCCCTTGAAGAGCAGTCGGATTTCTACAGGACTGCAATGGAGGCCACATGGGAGCTGCCCTGGTTCGCCGGATACTTCTGGTGGGATCAGGTGGCGGTGTACAGATGGCCCTATGATCCAAAGACCGATGTGGGATTCGGGATATTCGGAAAACCTGCAGAAGAGACTTTGAAGGAATTCTATCTTACAAAGTAGAGCGGCGCTGCCTGTATATCATGACTGATGAACAGAAGGCAGACAGAAGTAAAGGTATTAAAGCGATAGTCTGAGAACGGCTTTATGGAGATGGGTTATGGGTATTTTCTACGACGAAAGTAACAGATTGTTTTTCATAGAGACTCCGAATACCACCATGTGTCTTGCAGTGGTGGATGATGAGGGCTTTCTTAACAATGCTTATTACGGGGCGAAGGCGGGAAGGGATGATCTGACTTATCTTCTGGGAGGAAAAGACAATCCCGCGGTTCCTTCAAGAAATGACAGGGACAGAGGATGCTATTTTGATAAGGCAAGGCTTGAGTTTCCTTCAGGCGGAACAGGAGATTACAGGAGCCCTGCAGTGTGCGTGCGCGATGCACAGGGACATGATTCGTCCCTTTTTACCTATGTCTCATACAGGATATATGACGGCAAGGATGAGATTCATACACCGGCAGGCGAAGGCAGGACGGTGAGAATGCCTGCAACCTTTGCCGGGGAGAGCAGTGCACAGACTCTTGAGATAGAGCTTGATGAGAAGGTTCTCGGGCTTAAAGCTTTTCTCTCATATTCGGTATTTGAAGACAGTGATGCCATATTAAAGAGTGTCAGGATGGTCAATGTATCTGACAACACTGTCATTATAGACAAGCTTCTCAGCAGTAACCTTGATATAGATCTCGCAGCCTTCGGAAACCATGAGCCGGATATTGTTACTCTTTCCGGAAGCTGGGCAAGAGAGCGGAGGATGGACAGAAGAAGGATATCCAGAGGGACTACCGAAGTCTATTCCACAAGAGGAGAGAGCTCCCATCAGTTCCAGCCTTTTTCCGCACTCTGCGAACAGGGAACGGACGATTCCGGGGGAAAAGTCTATGCACAGACTCTTATCTGGTCCGGTAATTTTGTATGCGGAGCCGGAATGGATCAGTTCGAGACGGTAAGATCATACATAGGCATCAGTCCCGAGCATTTTACATGGGATCTTAAACCCGGGGAGACTTTTCAGACTCCCGAGGCTGTCCTTGTTTTTACAGAGGACGGTTTTGACGGCATGAGTCATATCTTCCATGACCTTTTCAGGGGTCATCTTATCAGAAGCCCATATCTGTATAAGGATCGTCCGGTCCTTATCAATAACTGGGAAGCTACATATTTTAACTTCAATACGGATAAGCTTCTGGACATAGCGCGTGAGGCCAAAAAGTGCGGTATTGAGATGCTTGTCATGGACGATGGCTGGTTCGGGAAGAGAGATGATGATAATTCCTCCCTCGGAGACTGGTTCGTAAATGAGAAGAAGCTTCCGGGCGGAATAGGCAGACTGTCTGATGAGCTTGAGAAGATGGGAATGAAGTTCGGCATATGGTTCGAGCCTGAGATGATATCACCTGATTCAGACCTCTATCGTGCACATCCCGACTGGGCTATCAGCAGTCCCGGAAGGATACCCACCAGGATCAGGAATCAGTATGTACTGGATATAACAAGAAGCGAAGTCAGGGATTATGTGTATGAGTGTGTTGCGGGTATCCTGAGAAGTGCGAAGATATCCTATGTAAAGTGGGATATGAACAGACAGCTTGCAGACCTTGGAAGCACTGGGCTTGATGCGGCATCCATGGGAAGGCTTTCCTATCTCTACACCCTTGGAGTATATGATCTTCAGGAAAGGCTC
The DNA here is from genome assembly GCA_902761225.1 of uncultured Lachnospiraceae bacterium. GTDB lineage: Bacteria > Bacillota > Clostridia > Lachnospirales > Lachnospiraceae > AC2028. The sequence goes on from CACWJQ010000004.1 coordinate 62,247, forward strand.
CTTGCCGAATTCCCGGATCTGCTCCTGGAAAACTGTTCCGGAGGCGGCGCAAGATATGATGCCGGAATGCTGTTCTTCTCGCCCCAGATCTGGTGCTCCGATGACACGGATGCCTATGAGAGACTTACCATACAGGCGGGAACGGAGATGATATATCCCCTCAGTACAATGGGTGCGCATGTCTCCGCTTCTCCAAACCATATTTCGGGAAGGGTTATGCCTTTTGATGTAAGGGGTGCGGTGGCACTTTCCGGAACCTTCGGATACGAGCTGGATATTACCATGATACCTGGGGACGAGAGAGAGTCGATTCCCGAGCAGGTGGAGATCTATCACTCAATAGGAAGTATTGTAAGAGAGGGAGATTATTACCGTATTGCCAGGGTTTCCGATATGGAACTGTACGATGCATGGATGTCGGTAACCAAGGATAAGGAGCGTGCACTTCTTACATATGTACAGTGTAAGGGATCTCCGCAGAACAATAAGAGAACCATCAGGCTTAAAGGACTTGATCCCGATATGAAGTACAGCCTTAAGCTTATCGGTTCCGATGATGAAAACAGCAGATTCTGCAGCCGGGGCAAGAAAGATGCATGGAAAGTGCTGGCTCCCGATGGGCCTGTATCCGGAAGGAGTCTTATGAACGCGGGTCTTATGATTCCTGTTATCTGGGGTGAGTACGGGCAGGTGATGATCGAACTGACATCCGAAGCCTGACTGAGTGGAAAAGTCCGTCACCCGAAGGTGACACATATATATACAGCCGAAACTGATATGCGGATCTGTACTGAACGGATTGCCGGACGGAACAGATTCGCATAAATGGTATTTTCACCGGAAATATCATATAATTATGCGAAGGAGGATTCCTCTGCTGAGAGTGACGATGATCCCTCGCATGAATGATCGCATCTGATATGAATGAATACAACGTATCATTTGAATCTGCTTCGGTTTTCTTTATGATCATATCCATTGCGTGTCTTGTACTGATGCGCAGGAAGCGTACCGAGAGGTACAAGAGCTTTCTCATGCTTATGATTGTTGTCCTGTGCGGTCTTATTTTCGATATACTCGGAGCGGTCTCTATTATGATCAGCAATACCATTCCCCGTGGATTGGTATTGTTTTCCAATACCGCATACTTTTTCTTTGCGGCTGTCAGCGGATATGCATATCTGAAGTATGCCCAGGCTTTTGTCGGGGTAAAGACAAGGTTTGACCGTGCGATGTCATGGGTTAATATGCTTATCATTCTTTCTTATTCCATAGTTCTTCTGATCAATCTCCGAACCGGCTGGATATTCTATTTTGATGAGAACATGAACTATATGTTCGGTTCAATGCATTATCTGTGTTATATCCCTACTTTCTATTTCGTTACCTACGGATTTATATTTGCGATCATGAATCTTAAGAGTCTCGAATTGAGGGAGACACTTTCTTTCTCCGGATTCGTGTTCATTATAGTCGGAACGGTACTTCAGGCTCTGGTACTGCCTGATACTCTGCTCGTTTTTTTCTTCGCTGCCATAAGCATCCTGATAATCCTTCTGTTTGTTGAGACGCCCGATTATGCGTATCTTCAGGAGACTCTCACCGAACTGGACAAGTGCAGGATAGAGGCAGAGAAGGCAGGAAGGATAAAGAGCGAGTTCTTAAGATCCATATCCCGCGAGGTCAAGACACCCATGAATACCGTACTCGGCATGGATGAGATGATACTCAGGGAGAGCACGGACGAGTATATCACCGGGTATGCAAGGGATATAGCAACTGCCGGCGGACACCTTATGGAGACCATCAACAAGATCCTGGATTATTCTGATATGGAATCCGGCAGTTTTAATATAGTCAGGGCTCCGTATAAGGTGGAGACTCTGGTGAGGGATGTGTTCAAAAACTGTCACGATGATGCGGAGAAGAAGGGACTGAAATTCAGCTGCGATCTTGGCCCGCTGGTTCCCGAGGTGCTTGTGGGAGACTGTGTCAGGATACGTCAGATGATCCTGAATCTCGTAAGTAACGGTATCAAGTTCACCAAAACAGGCAGTGTCAGCATCTATGTTGGTTCCGAAGAGATCGGCACCGGAAAAGTGATGCTTGAGATCAGAGTGTCCGATACAGGCATAGGGATCGAGGAAGAGAGGCTGGAGAATATATTCGGTACCTTTGACCGCTCGGGAGATGTACCTGCAAGGAGCGGAGAAGGACTGGGACTCGGACTTGCCATTGTCTCAAAGCTTGCCGATATGATGGAAGGCTCGGTGAAGGTGGAGAGTGAATACGGTAAGGGCTCTGTTTTTACCATATTGATACCTCAGAAGATCGCCGAGGAATCTGATCTTATAGATACGGCATCAGCTGAAGAGAGGCAGGGTGAGACGGTTTCTGAAGGACCTGTTTTCCGGGCGCCTGAAGCAAGGGTTCTGATAGTGGATGACAATGATATCAACCGCGTTCTTGAAGCCATGCTTCTCAAGGAGACTGAGGTGCAGACCCATCAGGTTTCGGGCGGCGCAGAGATGGTGGAGGAACTGACCAGAAACGGCTATGATGTGGTGCTGCTGGATCATATCATGCCGGATATGGACGGAGTTGAGGCTCTGAAGAGAGCCAAACAGATTGAAAGAGTCAAGAACGAGGGCACTTCATTCATTGCCATAACCGCCAATGCTCTGACAGGGGCGAGGGATGAGTATATAAGACAGGGGTTCGATGATTTCGTGTCCAAGCCGATCAACGGAAGAAGACTTGAAGAGGCTGTTATGAAATGCCTCGATAAGAAGCTTATTATATCTTGAAAACCTTTTCCGAATGTGTGAAAATATTATTATAAATTTCTGATGAAGGGTCATATATCAGGGAGAGTACCGCTTTTAAAGACGGATCTGTAAAGGGGGCTCTATGAACAGGATCTATTATCTTGATGTTGCGGCTATTGTTGTAATGGTCGCACTTCTTGCATCTTTAATATTCAGGAGAATGCACCGCGGCAGAGACAACCGCGCATTTGTTCATTATGTTATAATCCTGATCGTTCTTACCGCTGCTGACATATTCCGTACTGCGCCGCTCCGTTTTCTGGGACCGGTTTCGGAGTCTGTGGCGTTCAGAGAGTTCTGGTGTTCTACCTATAATGTTCTCAATGTATGCAATTATGCCGCATACATATACATGGTCGGAAGGATGACGGGAACCTTCAAGTCCATAATGAGAAAACCCGTTCTTAAGGCTCTTTATCTGTTCCCGCTGATCTTCGAGGCGGGAATCATCATAGCCAATATCTTCACCCACATCATCTTCTACTATGAGAAGACTGCCGATGGTATCGTATATCACCGCGGATCCATGGTCTTTCTTGTGGTTTTCCTGGGATACTATTTCGTTGTATTTGCGTTCTGCCATATCCTGTACTGTTACAAAAAGGGACTGCTGGATAAGATCAGGTTTGCTGCACTTATGGTAGTGTTCCCGCTGAACATCATCACGTTTAACATCCAGTATCTTAATCCTGCGCTTCTTGTTCAGATGTTCGGATTTGCTACCAGCTGCCTGATACTCAGCTTTTTCGTAATAAGTCCGGAAGAGTACCTTGATATGGAAACCGGAGCAAAGTCCTATACAGCGTTCAGGAGAAGTATAAAGAGTGTGTATTTGGCAGGAGATGACGCGTTTGTAATATTCGGGAAGCTTCGGAATGTTTCTTCCATCAGGACAACACTTGGTTCCGAGATGTATTCAACCCTGCTCAGGGAAATAGCGGACAGCTTCTATGATATGCTGAAGAGCAGTCCCAGTGAGGATGTCAGTCTGTATTATCTGAGGAACGGTCTGTTTGCATATGTTATAAAGGGCGATTACAGGATCGATTCCATAGAAGGGACCGCAACAACGATGATACCCAAGCTCAGAGATCTGTTTGAGGTTGACGGAATAAGACTGAAACTCGATTTTGCGATATGCGGTGTTGTGATCCCCAATGAGATCTATACGGAAAGGCAGCTTATCAAGCTGTCGGAAACCTACCATGTGGCAGTGCCTTTGAATAAGTATGTAAGATATTCGGAGATGGCTCCTGAGAAGGATTTCATAGTCAGGAACAATATTGACAGGATAATAGCGGATGCCATCAAGAATGACAGATTTGAGATGTATTATCAGCCAATATACTCAACGAAGGAAGGGAAGTTCGTCTCAGCCGAAGCTCTCATAAGACTTCACGATGACCAGCTGGGATTCATCTCTCCCGGGCTCTTTATACCTGCTGCCGAAAAGAGCGGAAGTATCCTTCAGATAGGCGAATTTGTCATCAAGGATGTATGCAGGTTCCTCTCGGATATGGAAGAGGAGCATACCGGTATCAGGTTCGTGGAAGTCAACCTTTCTGTAGTGCAGTGCATGCAGTCCAATATGGCTTCCAAGATAAAGGAGATCCTTGATGAGTATGAGATATCTCCCAATCGCATAAATTTTGAGATAACAGAGACTGCATCAGAATATCTTGCGGATGCGGTACTCAGGACGATGAATGATATATCGGGCAACGGCAACGGATTCTCACTGGATGATTACGGATCCGGTTATTCCAACCTCGGACGTGTAATGAGCTTCCCTTACAGGATCATCAAGCTTGATAAATCCCTTGTGGACACTCTGTCAGATGAAAGAAGCTATGAGGTAATGGAAAAGACCATAAGTCTTCTTAAGAGTCTCGGGGCCGAGATCGTGGTGGAAGGCGTAGAGGATAAGGAAAAAGCAGAATGGTTCTCGGAAATGGGATGCGAATATATCCAGGGCTTTTACTACGCAAAGCCGATGCCCGAAGCTGAGTTTATAGAGTTCTGCAGACGATCACTTAAAGCGTCATGAAAACGAATGGGCTGTTGCATTATAGCGACAGCCCATTTTATTTTGCTATCTCATTTTTTGTTTTTTTCAACGGCCAGCTTATACATGTCCCTGTCTATATAGCATCCCGCTGCGAGATGGTCGGTGGCGTTTATCGCACAGTCGAATACTTCTATCACATTGGCGATGGTCTCGACCATTCCGCTCCAGCCGCTGTTAAAGACGGTATAGAGTCTCTTCCAGTCTGTGAACATCTGAACAGCCCGACGGTCCTTTTTCCCCTGTATTGACGGGAAGGTTATCTTGGCACCTTTCTTTATCCGGGCATTTCCATCCTTATCTGCTTCTGAGGGATCCGGCAGGGCATCGCCCTTCATCGGTACGAGAAGCTTTGCCTTCGGAAGCTCCTGCAGGAAGAATCCGAAATACATGTTGTAGATAAGCCTGGCATCATCTGTCTTGGGCTCGTGCATCTGACCCATAAGCAGCATCCAGCGCATGAGTCCCGGATTGGTAACGGGAACATTGATGGCAGGAACTCCATCGAATGACGGCTTTTCCACCAGCTTGGAGGCATCAATCATTATATCCCTGGAAAGTACATGGACACCGCATGCACCGTTCAGATAAAAAGTGCTTCCCAGGAAATTATAGATGCCCTTTCCGTCTTCCCCGTTTTTGACCGAACAGATCTCAAGATCGTCATTCTCAAAAAAGGCTCTGATCCTTTCAAGGTGTGATTCCGGGATCATGAGTATCGCAGGCGGTGTGCATTCATATCTATCTTCTCTTTTTAAGGTATGGCTGAAGAGATGGGGCTCTCCCGTTCTTTTGTTGTTCACATAGAAGATCTCATCCGCGGAGAGGATCTTTTTGATCAGTTCCTCTGCGATCAAACCGACTCTTACAGTTATCTCTTTACGGGTTTCATCGGGCATCCCTTTGTTTTCTCTGAAAACATGTCTTACAAAGTTCCAAACCTCCGCAAGGTCTCCGATGCTCATTCTGCCAAGATCGTCTTCTTTTATTACAAGGTGCTTCATGCCGAAGAATGAAGCGGTCAGGGCAGTGATATACGCCTTGTAGATATTCTCCTCGGACGAACCGTTTGAATAGCATACTGAACCGAGCTTCAGTGTGAATCCTTCGGGAGGAGTTATCCTGATCCCGACAGCTGTGTCAGTTGCAATGTCCGCACTGCTGTGATCGATCTCAAGTCCTGCTATCAGGATGCTGCCGACGGTCTTTTTATCATCACCGGGATTGATGATGCAGGCTACATCACCCGGCCTTACGGTACCTTTTACCCTTCCTGTTACGATGACTTCATTTCCTGACTCTGTGTGAAAAATATCTTCAACACCGAATGTGAAGGAATCGGGTGAAGAGGGCTGGATGTCAGGTTGCTTTTCGTTTTTTCTGCTGAATAATCCCATGGAATTTTCTCCGTGTTCTAAAGATTACAGATAACATCATAATGCTTATTACGGATTTATGCAAAACGGGTTCTGCAGGATTATATAACTATATTGAGTTTAAAAAATCCCAATGTTATTATAATGGTGATCTGGGCGATAAGCTCTTTGGATCACCGCAGGCGGGAAGAATTTCCCGCCATTTTCTTTGGAGAAGAAAAAAGAAAGAACTAAGTGTATTTATAGATGAATCCGGAGATTTTGGCGACATTCAAGATAATCATGAAAATTATCTTGTTACATTTGTGTTTCATGATCAATTAGATGACATCTCATCAGAAATAAACACACTAGAAAAGAAAATTAAAGATCTTAAATTGAATGTCGAATATATCCATACGGGACCAATCATAAGAAGAGAAGGTATATTTCAGAAGTGGTCTCTTTTTATCATTTATAATCCCCAAATATGTAGAATTCTACATTTTCCGCGATTAGTTTTCGGCATTTCCTTGATTATAATCGAAAAAAATGTAGAATTCTACACTTTTTTCGATTACAAAATGCATCATAGCATATTTAAAGAGGCCTGTCATTGTACTTGTAGTACACAATAAGAATCATCTACGAGAAGGATAAAAGGGAATACGTATGATAAATAGTGTAACCAATACGAATCAATCCGTGCTATATAGGGTGAAGGCCTTCAATAAGGACAAATAATGGAATTTATAGTTAATATAGATTTGGTAGAATTTTTGGTAGAACTCACAAAAAAGGCCTCCGCCAAATCGGCGGAAGCCAGCGGAGACGGAGGGATTCGAACCCTCGTGCCCCGGAGGGCAAACGCATTTCGAGAACTACCGTCTAGGTTTTATCAAGATTAATCGGGTGTCATTTAGCATCATCCAGAACAGGCCCGGATGCAGTAAAATAGGTCGTTTGAGCCGTGAAAGCATTGTAAAATCTGACTTTTCTCAAAATTACAAAAAGATCCCATTTTTGAAGATTTTTTAGAAAATTTTTTAGAAGACCGGGTCACGATCCCAAAGGAGGTATATCGTGACTCTGGAAGAAAGAATTAAAAAAATCAGGGATAATTATCCCGATTCTATGACTCAGCTTCAATTTGGTGAAGCTGTAGGTTTAAGCAAATCTTCAACCTGCAAAATTGTACGTGAAGGCAGGATCCCGTATGAGCATGTTTGTGACAGGCTCATTCATTATCATATTTTCAAAAAAGAGGATGTAATCTCTTTTCTCGAAGAAACATACCCCCATACATCAGAATCACATATAAAGGCCGGTAAACACTGTATAGCAATGATTTTAAAGGACGAGCCGGATGTTCTTACTATGAAGGACGTAATGCGAATTACGGGCCTTTGGAAGAGTGCTGTGCAAAAATGGCTTTTGACCGGCAAAATGAGAGGCTTTGACTACTATAACAGCAAGATCGTTCTCAAAAATGATCTGATCGATTTCATGGCTTCACCTGCCTATCAGGATTCAAGTCATAGAAATATCCGTGCCGAGGCGGTTGTAATGGCTGTTGAATGGTACAGAAATGTATCAAATACCGTGAAAGGGGGTATGGATCATGGCGACTGAATACAATCTGATCAAAACGGGAAGTGAAGCCGTAGATGCAGTTGGAATGATCAATATAACCGGCAATGTCACCCCTGAAAATTGGTACAAATGGATACGCAGACATAATGGCAGACCTCATCATTTTGCCATTACTCTTCTTGCTGAAATAGTTTATTGGTACAGACCGAAGGAAATAAGAGATGAGAAGAGTGGAAACGTCAGGGGATACGAAAAGAAATTCAAAGGAGAATGGCTTCAAAAAGATTATACTGATCTGACTGAAAAGTTCGGAGAAGAACAGCATACTATCAGGCGTGCTTTAGACTGTCTTGAAGAACTCGGAGTTATCAAAAAACATTTGTGCACAGTACTCATAGAGAATAAAAAAACGGACAATAAAAATGCAAAAAAGTGCAATAATGTCCTGTTTATTGAATTGTGCCCGGATGTGCTGAAAATGATCACTTTTTCAGTGCCCGACAGTAATAAATCCGAACCGCAGAATAACGCTTCCAAATCCGATGAAAATGATGAGGAAACAGTGCTTACAAATTTGTCGATAGCATCGGAAAAAATGTCAGAAGAAGAACAGATTTGTGAGGAGCCTGCCGACAAATTTGTTGAGACAAATACAAAGACTGATAAAGAGATTTATATAAATAATCTCTCAACAACACATGAGGAAATACCTGTTGTTTATGATGCAAAAAAACTGTTTGCAGGATTGGACCTATCGGACAAGGACATTGGAATCATCGTTCATGAATCAGGGGATGATCTATCCCGCTGCAGGCAGGCTGTTGAGGTGCTGAAAAAACAGAAAGGTGTGATTGAAAATGTTGTCGGCTGGCTGATCAAAGCGGTGCGGGAAGGCTACGTTATACCACGGTCTTATCGTGGATCGCCTGGTTGGAATTCCGGTGCAATCTGCCAGAGAGAATACGATTATGAGGCCCTGGAAAAACAGCTCGTAAAAAACTGGTAGATTTTTGTGGAGGTCCCCTTTTCGCAGGATGCGAATCATCAGTGAGGGAGGAGTAGCAAGCACTGCCTTGTGGTATCCACAGGCGAAAAAACCGCTTTGTTTTCGCGTTCGAAAATCCATGCGGTTTCGGCTTGCAGGGGATGATCCCCTGACCCCTGGTTTTTGATCTTTGAGGAGGAGTTAATAATGGCAAAACGTGAAAGAAATCATGTGATGTCGCTAAGACTGAGTGACAAAGAAAACCTGATATTGGAAGAGAAATGTAAGCTCTCAAATTACAACAATAAATCTGATTTTATCCGGGATATGATCATTTACGGAATGGTATATGAGGTCGATTATTCAGTGGTCCGGGATTATTCGGTTTTGCTCGGAAAGATCGGTACCAATATCAATCAGATTGCACACAAAGTAAATGAAACCGGAAGCATATTCCAGAGTGATATCAATGATCTGAAAAAGGGGATGGATGAGGTATGGCAATTACAAAAATCCATGCTGTCAAAGCTACCGTATCGAAAGCGGTAGATTATATAACAGACGAAGAAAAAACTGATGGAGAATTCTATGTTTCTTCGTTTGCCACAACACCGCAGACTGCTCAGTATGATTTTAAATATGCCTTGTCTCACACGGATCCGGATGATCCCAATCTGGCGTATCATCTTATCCAGTCATTTGCTCCCGGTGAGGTCATTGCAAAAGAAGCTCATGAGATAGGCACCCAACTGGCTGATAAGTTGCTTGAGGGCAGATATTCATATGTCATAGCAACTCATGTTGATAAAGGCCATGTTCATAATCATTTGATCTTCTGCGCAGCGGATAATATTGATTTCAAAAAGTATCATGACTGTAAAGAAACCTACCTCAATATCCGGCAGATCAGTGATGAACTTTGTGAGGAGCATAATCTGTCCGTTATCCGTGAAAACAGACATCTTGCCAGGACGTATAAGGAGTGGCAGTCTTCAAAGAATGGTACAAGCTGGAAGGCCAATCTGAAAAAGGATATCGATAAGACTGTAAAGGATTCCCGGTCTTATGATGAATTCATATCACTCATGAAGGCCAAAGGATATGAGATCAAGGATTATGAATTTGGAGAAGGATCCCATAAGTATATAGGATTCAGAGCTGCAGGCCAGGAAAGATTTATACGCGGAAGAGAAAAAAGTCTGGGGGCGGATTATACAAAAGAACGGATCAGGGAGCGGATCGAGAATCCCGTGGAGCATCGTCTTGAACAGTTCAGGAAAAATGATCCGTTCGCCGGTCAGATCATCGATACGTCTCAGGAGAAATTTCAGAATAGTCCGGGATTAAAATTTTGGGCTGAGAGTCATAATCTTCAGGAGGCTGCCAGGGTAAAATCGCTTCTTTCCGGGAAGGGCATACAAAGTCTTCTTGATCTTGATGAACATGTAGAATCCCTTCGCAAACAGTCGGTGGCAGCTAGGAAGAATACAGTGGCCTTGGATAAAGAACTGAAGGAGACAAAAGAGATTCTCTACTATGCCCGGCAGTATTCCGATAACCGCAAATATCTTATTGGTTACAAAAATGCAAAGGATCCGGATGCATATTACAGGAAGCATGATTATGAGCTTCACCTTGCCTGGGGAGCAAAGGATATACTGAAAAGCCACGGATTAAATCCCAAGACATTAAATATCCGGGAAATCGAAGAAAGCATTCGTCAGATGAGCGAAGAGCGAGAGTGCTCTTATAAGACATATAAATCATTGGAAGATGAGTGCAGGGAACTTAAGAAACTCGGAGATGAGCTGAAGTCTTATCTGGAGCCGGAAAGGATAAAGCACGTTCAGAAAATGGGGAATGATAGGGCTTTGTAATGGTGGATAATTAGTTATACTAATCTATTGATATAAAAAGAGTTTAGGGGTATATTATTCTTAAATCAGAATTATGATAAAAATATGATAAAATTATGATAAAGTAACGATAAGGAATAAGGAGGCGATTTTATGGTGCAGATACGTCCGGTTTCTGATTTAAGAAATAAATTTACAGATATAGAGAAGTGTGTCCAGGGCGGAGATCCTGTATATCTCACAAAAAACGGATACGGAACAATGGTGGTTATGAGCATCGAGGCATATTCACGTCTTTCTGAGCCTGAAGAGCATATTATGGATGTAGCAGATGCTGCAGCAGAATCGACTGATGTTAGACTAACCCATGATCAGGTTTTCGGAGGATTGCGGAGGAAGATAAATGCTTGATGAGAAATATGAGCTGAGATATCTTCCCTTATTCTACGAGGAACTTGATAGGGATACTTCCTATATTGCTTTTAATCTTGGTAATCCCGATGCCGCAAATGACCTTCTGGATGCGGTAGCCGATGCTATATTAAAACGCTTAGAAGATGGTCCGGAAATAGCAGAGAAAGTTCCATCGAAAAAGGATAGGAAGCATCCATATTATCGCATATATGTGAATGAGTACATTGTCTATTACGTGGTGCTTGAAGAAAATGGCAAGAAGATAATGGAAGTACGTCGTTTCCTTCATCGCCTTGAAAATCGAGATGAAAAAGTCTAAGAACAATTAAAGGCTTTTTCTAACGTTTCATAGTCTTTAGGGGTAATACTCTTGTTCAGATACCGCTGTGTTGTGCGAATATCAGACTGTCCACCCATAATACGTGCTCTGTTTGGAGGAACGCGCGGTTATTGGAAGGTGAACAAAGAATAGAAGAATTGATTGATCTTTCCGGGAGTGGATGCACTCCCGGTTTTTTAATGCTAAAAATATTGACATTATGGTCTATCAAGAATAAACTAATAATAGTTTATTCTGAGTAAACCGAAGGAGGGCGTGGTTATGGAAATAGAATTAGGTGAGATCCAGGCAGAATTTGCCGAGATCATATGGAATAATGAACCGGTGACTTCTAGAGAGCTTGTTGCAATATGTGAGAAAGAACTTAACTGGAAGAAGTCTACCACATATACGGTTTTAAGAAAGCTCTGTGAAAAGGGTTTATTCAAAAACGAGAACGGTACAGTCACATCGGTTGTTTCAAAGGAGCAGTTCAATGCCACTAAGAGCGAAAAGTTTGTGGAAGATACTTTTGACGGATCACTCCCTGCTTTTATCGCTGCATTCACATCACGCAAAAAACTTACAAAATCTGAACTTGATCAGATTCAGGAGATGATAGACGAGCATAAAAAGAGAGGATGAAATGGGAGATATTTTTTTGAAAATATTAAACATGTCAATCAGCGCAAGCTGGCTCATATTGGCTGTTGTGATCATCAGGTTAATCTTCAGAAA
>CACWJQ010000005.1 GCA_902761225.1 uncultured Lachnospiraceae bacterium
AGCATCTACGATTCCCTTGTGATCGCAGCCGATTTCACCACCGCCAGCATACGCAATACCTATAACGATCCCGATAAAGTTAACTACGCTGTCAACTTCGAACTTGAGCTCCCTTATTATCTAAGGCTCCTGGGAAAGTGATAACGCACCGGAGCATCGATCCGACATGAATGAGCGGGAATATAAAAGGTCATCCTCTTTCGGGGATGACCTTTTATCTACTGTTCCATACTCTTTACGATCTTTACTATCCTGCTGGTTCCGAGTCTGGATGCACCAAGCTCCATGAACTTCTCCGCATCCTCCAGGGATGAGATACCGCCTGCGGCCTTGATCTTTACTCCGCTTCCCACATGCTCCGCAAAGAGCTTAACATCCTCAAAGGTTGCTCCGCCGGAGGCAAATCCGGTTGAGGTCTTGATATAGTCTGCTCCGGATCCGGTCACGATCTCACACATTTTGATCTTCTCTTCATCCGTCAGCATGCATGTCTCGATGATGACCTTGAGAATATGGTCCCCGCATGCCTGCTTGATCAGAGCAATCTCCTGTGATACATATGCGTAATCCTTCGCCTTGAGCCTGCCGATATTGATCACCATATCGATCTCATCGGCACCCTTGTCTATGGCATCGAAGGTCTCGAGAACCTTGACGGTGGTGGTCATATTGCCATTGGGGAATCCGATGACGGTACATATCTTCATACGATCGCCCACATACTGCTTTGCTTCCTTGACATAGCAGGGAGGGATACAGACAGAAGCGGTGCCATACTTTATGGCATCGTCACAAAGAGCCCTGATATCATCAAATGTCGCATCCTGGTGTAAGAGCGTATGATCGCAGGCTGCCAGTATCTTATCTACATCCATATCATTCCTCCCGGTAATCCCCAGTAAACATGTATCGTTAAAACAATCCCGCCCCGGATAGCCGGGACGGGATTAATCATATCATATTATTTCATTATCAGTCTATTACGTTCTTGACGCCGATGATGTTGCTCATGAAGTATACGGAGTTGACTTCAAGTCCGCGTCTCGGATTGGATTCCTGAACTATCTGTCCGTTTCCGATGTAAAGAGCTACGTGTGAGCATCCGCCGTTACCGTAGCAGATGATATCGCCGGGCTGTGCCTCTGCAAGTGTCACTGCACGTCCGGCAGATGAGTACTGTCCGGAAGGGGTTCTGGAGATGCTGTAACCGAAGTCCCTGAACACATAGCAGGTAAATCCGGAACAGTCTGTAGCAGCAAGACTCTGACCGCCCATTACATAAGGATTTCCAACAAACTGAAGCGCATAGCTTACGATAGCCATTCTGAGCTCGGAAGTGGTGGAATAGTCGGTGCTGAGGTTGGGAACTATGGTAAGGTTCTCTGCAGGTGCGGAGTATGAAGTCTGTCCGCCGTTTGAGGTGGTAGCACGAAGGTTACGCTCTCTTTCCGCTGCTTCCTCTGCCTGGATCTCTTCAAGTGACTTGGCGGTGCCGAACTCCTCGGTTATGGTGATATAATCGGCTGATACATATCCTACCTTACCCTCGGCATATTCGATCTTGATCCATGTCATGCCGTCATCTTCTTCGTCAAGATCGGCTTCGCTTTCTCTTGCCGCAAGATAGATCCTGGGATCGACGCCTCTTTCCATTACAACATGGTATCTCTCGCCTCTTGTAACATATGTAAGACATGCGGAATCAATGGATGCTTCCTTTCTTACATTGAGCTGGCTTACGAGAACCTCGGCATAATATTCCGTATAATCCTCGAGTCTGTTGTATGCCTCAACTCCGGTAACAACAAAATCGGACAGAACATATCCTTCCACGGAACCGCTGCGCAGATGGATCCACTGATCGTTATCGTCATCGGGATCCTTATCATCCGCAATGTCCTCATCAGCTTCATCAAGTATGGAACCGACGCTTCCGTCATACATGCGTCCTACGATGGAATACTCAGTACCCGGTCCGCTTCTTACGTTGCAGTACTTGGGACTGGTCTCGAACATGGCGATGGAAAGATTGAGATATTCCTCTTCGATGACCTCCGAAGGATCGGTGATCTGAGCTGTTATGGCTCTTGCCGAAGATGAAGAAACAGTCTCCGAAAGGGTTGATGCGGAAGTATTGAGCTCCCTTGCAGCTCCTCCGGATACAAGTCCGCCTGCCTGTACACTAACGGGAATAAGCACAGCTGCTGCTGTGCCTGCCAGAAGTATCGATGCACTTTTCAAAATACTCTTAAGATTCATGATAATCATTTGTTTTTGTACGAGCAGTTTTAATTATATCGTAATTTTTACATTTTGCAACAATTTTGTAACATTTTCGAAATATCCCTTAATAAACGTCCCAAAACTCTTCACAAAGTTGCGTTTAAACCGCGTAAATGTTATATTTTTTGAGTTAAAAAGCACATTACGGACCGCTGTTTTAAGGCGGATCTATTGGAGAAACAACATGACATCTTCCGAGATGAAAGCATATCTTAAGAAAAAACGCCGCAAGAGGGCTTTTTTTGTCAGCACCTTCCTGGCGTTACTGGTACTTGCCCTCGTTCTGGGATACGTATTCCTGATACGGCCGGTATTCGATGAGGAGAGGCAGGTGGCAGATGCGGCGCCGGAGACATCCGAGGAACAGACCGGTGGATCAGACCCCCTGGCAGGCGAAGCCATTGTGATCCCGGAACCGGAACCCGTTCCGGAAGAAGAACCCTTTGAAGAGTTCGATATACATGTGATGATGGTGGGAGACGACCTTCTTCATATGGGACTTGTCAATCAGGGAGCACAGGCGGACGGAACCAGGAATTACGACTTTCTTTTCAAGGATATCCTTGAATTCATAGATGCGGCGGATATCGCCATAATCAATCAGGAATCTCCCATAGGCGGTAACGACAGGGGATTCAGCGGGTATCCCGCATTCAATTCCCCGACTGAAGTGGCAGACGCCATCGCCAAGGCGGGATTCGACGTTGTCCTTACAGCCACCAACCACACCTATGACCAGGGTCTTGGCGGTCTGATCTATTTCCACGATTATTTTGCGGATAATTATCCGGAGATAAGTGTTGTGGGAACCCACTCGGATCTTGAAGAGGATTCAAGAGATGCGCATACGGGATCTTACTGGCTTGATAAATACGGCATCACCCAGAACAACCGTCCCGCATTCGACGATCTTGAACTGGAGCCCATAGATATGTACAACACCTCGGCCTTTGTGGTCAGGGAGATAAACGGGGTCAAAATATCGATCCTCAACTATACATACTCCCATAACTGGGCTACATGGGCCAACGGACTCGACGGATACCTGAACAGGCTGTGCTATTATGATCCTTCATCAAGAGTCATAGACTTCGATACCATAAACCCCGAAGTGCTTGAGGATATCAGACTGGCAGATCTTGTCTCCGATATCGTCATCGTGTGCCCTCACTGGGGTTATGAATATTCCTTTGAGCCCTGTGCATACCAGAAGGATTTCGCAAGACAGATGATCGATGCGGGAGCCGATGTGATAATAGGAGCTCATCCCCACATCGTGGAGCCGGTCCAGTACATCACCACGGAATCCGGCAACTCGGGACTGTGCTATTATTCACTGGGCAACTTCATCCACTGCCAGGTACCCAATTATACCAGCTTCGAAGGTATGGCCTGGGTTACGATACATGTGGATAAGGACGGTGCTCATGTGGATCTTGAAGACAGCGGTGCACTCCCTCTTGTGGAATACCAGACCTACGGTCCCCTTGTCATTCAGGGTGTATATCCTCTCGAAGACTTCACCGCGGATATGGCGGCTAAGCATGCCAGCAATTACAGAGGCGGCGGTACAATGAGCCTCGACATCCTGAACCAGTGGAACAACAATCTCTTCGGCGAATACTCTCTCACAAGGGCTGATATCTTAGGAAGCACACCCGCTGACGGAACCGCTGCTCCCGGCACGGAAGCAGAAACCCTGCCGGAGACATCGCAGCCGGAGACATCACAGCCGGATACCGCGCAGGCAGCGCCCTGACACACACAACACTCTGACATATGCACATAATAAAACTCCCCCGCACTGCGGGGGAGTTCCTGCATTCATCTGAATTTTTCCTGTCTTCGCATTACACATGCATATCAGTCACTTAATGGCTTGCCATATATTCAATGGCTGCTTCCAGCTGATTGTCCGTCTTATCCTCGATATATCTGTCATAATCGAACTCGACTACGATATCCGGCTCTATTCCCACACCGTCTATCGCGGTGCCATTGGGAGTAAGATACTCTTCTGTTGTGAACTTGATACCTGATGCATCGCTCAGATAGAAGAAATCCTGAACAACACCCTTTCCGAAGGTGGTGGTACCCATGCTTATTGCCATTCCGTGATCCTTCAGCGCCCCAACAAGGATCTCCGAAGCACTCGCGGTATATCCGTCGGTAAGTATCAGGATATCTCCGGTGAATTCGTTCTTGCCGTCACATTTATAGCTGTCAATCTCACCCTGTGCATTCCTGGTGGAGACGATCACTCCCTTACACATGATCTGTCTGGTGATATCCAGCACCGCTCTTAGAAGTCCGCCGGTATTGGTACGAAGGTCGAGTATCATATCCTCCATACCCTGGGACCTGAGATCTTCAAGAGCCTCTGCAAACTGTGTTACGGCCACCTCGTCAAAATCCTTGATCCATATATATCCGGTGGTATCTGACACCATCCTGTATTCCACGTCGATCTTCTTAAGCTGCTTCCTTGTGGCGGTAAGGTCCAGAGTCTCTCCCGTGGATTCCCTGTAGACCGTTATGGTGACGCTGGTTCCTTCCTCTCCGCGGATGAGCTCGGCAACATCATACCTGTCCCATCCTTCAACATCCACACCGTCCACAGCCTTGAACACATCACCTTCCGTGAAGCCAGCTTCTTCAGCGGGGCTGTCCTTGTATGTACCGCTTACATACACATCACCCTCGGGGCTCTGCTTGATCAGGACTCCCAGTCCGCAGAAGTTTCCCTCATAATCGTTCATAAGGTCGGCAAGCTCCTGGGTGTTATAGTACTGGGCATATCTGTCGCCGGTACCCTCCATAAGGCCTTGCAGCATTCCGTCTCTCAGGGCATCGGGGTCATAATCATACAGAGAATGCGACTTGAGATAATAAGCGATGGACTCGGTCTTGGCGATGAGTTCCGCATCTGCCAGTCCTGCCCTTCCCGAAATGTAAACCCTTCTTGTGAGCATCAGCACCAGAAAAAGCATTATGCATATCATCAGCATAACACCCATTCCGAATGCAAAGCCCTTTGCGAACAGGTGCCTTTTGCGTGGCTTTTTTTCCGGCGCGTTCGCCGGTGCATTTACCGCTGCACTTATCTGCACCTGATTCATGAGAGCAGTCTCCCCGGAGGAAGGCTGCTCTTTGTTCTGTAGATTATCCTGTTCAGTCATAATTAAATCTCGATTTATTTTCCGAGATAAGGCCAGGGTGATACGTACTCACCGTTAAGTCTTACTCCGAAGTGCAAATGATTACCGGTTGAAATTCCGGTTGAGCCTACAGCTGCTATGGTCTGTCCCATGATGACCACATCGCCCTTTGATACATATACTGCGGAGCAATGCTCATATATGGTATACAGTCCGCCGCCGTGGTCGATCATAACATAGTTGCCCATCGCTCCGGTATATCCTGCAGCAGCGACTTCGCCGTCATATGCCGCGTATATATCGGTTCCCTTGTTGGCCGCAAAATCGATACCCTTGTGATAGGTACTTGCTCCTGCGGTGGGGGCATTTCTGTATCCGAAATCGGATGATACATACTTATATGATGCAAGCGGGAACAGGAACTGTCCGCCGTCATATACGATCCTGTTGGCACTTGCGATACGTCTTCTCTCTTCCTCAATGGCCTTGAGTGCCGCATCGATCTCTGCCTCGCGGGCTTCGATCTGTGCCTGGTATGCCGCGATATCCGCAGCAGTGGCGTTTATCTGGAGCTGATAGCTGTCAATCTCACTGTTCTTCTCGGCGATGAGAGCTTCCTGATTGGCCTGCTCCTCCTCGGCTGCAGCCTTGGCTTCATCGAGGATCTCCTTCTGAAGATCGAGCTGCTGCTTGCAAAGGGATATGTACTCAACATTAGCCTTGTACTGTTCCCAGAGATTTCTGTCGTACTGAACGACTCTCTCGATGTAATCCGCACTGTTGAGAAGATCGCTGATACTCCTCGATGACAGCAGCATATCTATCATGCTCTTGTCACCCTGCTCATACATAAGCCTCATACGTACGATCATGGCTTCATGCTGCATCGCCTCGGTCTGTTCCGCAAGATCGAGTTCAGCCTGGGTCTGTGCGATCTCATTTTCCTTGCTTATGATCTGTTCGTTGAGTGCGGAGATATTCTCCTGCATTACCAACAGCTCCGCATCAAGCTCCGATACATATGCATTAAGATCGGACTTTAAGGATTCAAGTCTTCCCTGGCTTGCCGACAGATCCGTGACACGTCCTGCCAGTTCCGTCCTCTCAGCATTTGCCCTCTCTATCTCCTGCTGCTTTTCCTGGATGAGAGCATTGGTATAGGTGATGGCCTGTACCGAACGGTAATTCCGTATGCATCCCGCCGTGACCACGATGGCTGCAGCAGACACAAGAGCGATTATTCTTTTTACGCTTTTCTTTTTAATGGTCATATTATCAACAGGTTCTGTCACAGAAGGATCTGCGCAGATCCGCAAAACAGGTCACACCTTGAGGTATCTGCGAACCGTAATGTAGCTTCCCAGAAGTCCCATTCCGACACCGATCCCGATGGACACCGGCATCAGGATCCTGAACACCTCCTGAAGAGTAAGGAAGCTGAGCATGGTACTGAGCATCTGGAATCTGGTAGTGATCAGATTAAGGACATAATCGTACAGATAGCGGATCAGATACAGCGGAACAAGTGCTCCGATGAGTCCGATCATGATCCCTTCAAGCACAAAGGGTGCTCTTACGAAAAAGTCCGTTGCACCGATATACTTCATTATCCCGATCTCCTCGGCTCTTACCGAGATACCGACACGTACGGTGTTGCTGATAAGGAATATGCTTACCGCAAGAAGTATCAGGATTATCGCAGCCGATACGTAGACCAGCATGAGGTTGAATCCGGAAAGTGTAGATGCGGTGAACTCGGAATACCTTACAAGTCTTACCTCGGGCCTGGACTGAAGCCATGTGACCAGCTGGTCCTGAAGGCTTACGCTGGTAAGAAAGACTTCGTAATTGTGCTCACCCTTTAGAGGATTCTCCGGGAATCCCTCCTGGTAATCCTCACCGAAATAGCTGGGACCGAAGGTTGCCCATATCTCATCATCGGAGTTATAATCCACATCCCTTACTTCGGGTCTGTTCAGGAGTTCCTGTCCGAAGGCCTCCACAGCCGCATCGGATACATCCTCATTGAAAAATACCGTGACCGATACTCCCTCTTCAACGGTGTAGAGGATATGCTGCATGTTGGCAACTATCGAATAGAACATTCCAAGAAGGAACAGGCATGCGCTTATGGTCGCTACCGATGCAAGGGTATACCATCCGTTCTTGAACATGTTACGGATGCCCTGCCATAAAGTGTACAGAAAGGTTCTAATCTTCATTTACGTACTCCCCTTCCTGCTCATCGCTGATAACTTCTCCCAGCTTCATCGCGACAACTCTCTTTTTCATGGAGTTAACGATGGTGGGGCTGTGTGTTACCACAACGACGGTCGTGCCCTGTTCATTGATCTCCGCAAGAAGATCCATGATATCCCACGCATTGTTGGGATCCAGATTACCGGTGGGCTCGTCCGCAAGGAGAATGGCGGGTTTGTTGACCAGAGCCCTTGCAAGTGCCACTCTCTGCTGCTCTCCTCCGGAAAGCTTCCTGACATTGGCTTTGTATTTTCCCGCAAGTCCCACCATTGCAAGGATGCTGGGAACATTGCGCTTCATCTCTCTTGAAGGAACCTCGATTATGCGTTGCGCAAACGCAACGTTCTCATATACATTCCTGTCCTTGAGAAGTCTGAAATCCTGGAACACAACACCCAGGTTTCTTCTGAACTTCGGTATCTGTGAATGACGGAGCTTCCTTGTATTCTGTCCGGATACATATACCTCTCCGCCTGTTGGAACTATCTCTCTTAAGAGGAGCTTGATCAGTGTCGACTTGCCCGATCCGCTGTCTCCTACTATAAATACAAACTCACCTTTATTAATGCGGAGCGTAACATTCTTAACAGCGGGATTACCCTTTTCCGGGTAATTCATGCTGACATCATCAAGGAATATGATCCCATTTTCCTCAATGAACTGCTCACGCTCAGCCCTTATCCTGTCTCTTCTGCTCATATAACCTTTCCTGCCGGTCTCAAATACTTAAAATTCGTTTTTCTTCATGTACTTCATGTACTTCACAACCATCAGCGCGATCTTGAACGTGATGGCATCATCGAATACCCTGAGGTCCAGTCCCGTGGTCTTCTGGATCTTGTCGAGTCTGTAGACAAGAGTATTCCTGTGGATGAACAGCTGTCTTGAAGTCTCGGACACGTTCAGTGAATTCTCGAAGAACTTATCAATGGTGGGAAGGATCTCATCGTCAAAATCATCGATGTCCTTGCCGTCGAATATCTCCTTTATGAAAAGTCTGCAAAGAGGTATGGGAAGCTGGTAGATAAGTCTTCCTATTCCAAGTCCGCTGTACGCGATGACTTCTCTTTCCTCGAAGAAGATCCTGCCTACATCCGCAGCCATTCTGGCTTCCTTGTAGGAGCGGCTGACCTCCTTGATCTCTGAAGCGATACTTCCGTATGCGATCTTGATGCCTACGGCACCTGCCTCTGCAAGAGCATCCCTGAGGCCTGAGGTGGTCTCTTCGATCTCTGCTTCCTGCATATCGGGTCTGCTCATGGGCTGTTCCAGCTCCATGACCACCACCACATCAGTCTCATCCACTGCGGTGACAAAATCCCTGGGACGCGACGCACAGAAATTCCTTACGGTCTCCAGGATATTGATATCCTTGGTATTGGAACTTTCGGTCAGGATAACGACTCTGGGGATATCTCCCACGATATGGAGCTTCTTGGCTCTGCTGTAGATATCAACCAGCAGGAGATTGTCAAGAAGCAGGTTCTTGAAGAAATTGTCCTTGTCGAACCTCTCCCTGTAAGCAACGGACAGACTCTGTACCTGGAACGCAGCCATCTTGCCGAGAGTATATACATCCTCTCCTGCACCTGCGACAGCCAGCACATATTCAAGAGACTGGTCATCATATATCTTGAAATACTGATTGCCCTTGATCTCCTGGGAATCTGCACCGGACTGGGCAAATTCGCCCGCATCCTTGGATATGCCGGGAATGTCTCCTGTTGAGACCACGGTCCTTCCCTCGGGATCGGTTATGGCAAGATCCACCCTTGCTATAGCCTTCAATCCATCCAATGTTGCCTGAAGTATCTGATTAGAAATCATACTTTCCCCCAAAATCCATGAGTCTTATTTTTTGACCGACACTTTGCATATATCCAATACGATAATCATATGGATTATGTGAAAACCTAACAAATACTATACACAAACTTGCACAAGAAAACAATATTTATCTTGTAAAATATAGGCAAAAATAAAAACACCCCGGCATAACCGGGGTGCATCTGTAACAATTTTCCGTCAAACGGACACGTCAATATTACCGCCGACAGCAGGATTAACGCTTCTCTCCATGGCTGCAGAATCGATCATCTGAACCATCTCCTGTCCCATATCCCTGCCTGTATCAAGTGCCTTGGCAAGTATGGCGGTACTTATGTCATTCATGTTTATGGCCTGTTTGAAGTCCACAGCCATATTGACGAGACCCATATCCATATTCCCCTCCCTGGGAGATATATCTCATTCCCTTTGGTAGATCCATTCTACCATTTATGTAAACTGATATCAAGTCACAGAGTTTACTTAAGACTTATGGTTCCTTCCCCTATAGAGATCCTGTCTTCCTTGAGAAGCTTTCCGACGGCACGCTTGAACTCGTTCTTGCTCATTCCGGTGCGCTCCCTTATGAGTTCGGGATCGCTCTTATCGTAGAAATCAAGCTTTCCGCCCGAGGCTTTTATAAGATCCAGGATCTTATCGGCATCCTCATTCCTCTGGATATAACCCTTATCACGCACAGCGAGCTGGAGTCTTCCGTCATCCATAACCTTGGCGACCCTGGCTGTAACCTTCTGCCCCGGGACGAGTTTTTCGGCGGAGCCGAACATCTCCTTTTTGGGAATGAGTGCCGAGTATCTGTCGTCCACGGCAACGAATGCACCGAAGTTGTTACTTATAAGATACAGGGTTCCGGTGACGGTATCGTCCTTCTTATAGGGTGATACATCCTCAAGAGACCTGTATACGTCCATCTTCGCACAGAGTCTGTCGGACTTATCCGCATACATCGTTACGAGTATCTCGTCACCCTCACTGACTTTGTACGTCTGCTGTGCATAGGGAAGGAAGAGATCCTTCTCAAGGCCCCAGCTGAGGAAAGCACCGATCTTCGTTACCTGGACCACCTTAAGCCTTGCAAGTCCACCGATGGTGAGTGCGGGCTCTGTAAGAGTTGCGATCTGTCTGTCCTCCGAATCACGGTAAATGAACACCTCAAGCTCACTTCCGATCTTCGTCCCCTCGGGAACCCTCGAATTAGGAAGAAGGACTCTTTCATCAGCGGAATCTCCGGCGCCTTCTTCTGCCAGATATATTCCGAACTCAACCTTCTTGACTACTTTCAGTTTCTGCTTATAACCTGTTTTGATCATTTGAATTCCATTATCGCGTATGGCGCGCCTTCCGATGACTCCAGTGAAACCACATACCCGCCTTCGGGAAGTTCAGAGATTCTCGGAATCATGACATCTCCGAGAAAAGCCTGTGCAAGATACATTGCCCGGAATCCTCTGATCTGCATTCCTTCGGGAAGATAAGCAGCCGCAATGGAAACATACTTACCGTTGTTGACGTGGTGGTTCGCATCAAGATGTACAGGTTCAATGGTTACGGGAGCCTTCAGCTCCCCGCCCTCCGGAACCTTGATCTTCCTTGTTATCTTACCCATGGGAAGAGGCTCCTCGGTCTTATACCTGATCCCCATCTCTTCATTCATCTTAACAGGTCTGTAGTCACTTGTCGAAAGAAGGGACCATATGGAGTAGCACCTGATGATGATCTCTCCGCCGGCCCTGATGCCAAAGCACCTCTGTCCGACGAATCCCCTGAAGTCGACGGGATATGTAAAGACACTTATATTTTCACACAAAGTGGGAAGTCTGTCTATCTCAACCTGCCAGCTGTTCACTACCCAGAAGAATCCATGCTCCCTGCAGTAGTCCAGTCCTATGCCCAGATCCTCTGACTGGAATGTGGAGCAATCCTGGAACAGGTCGATAAGACCGGCGATGGTAAGCTTCTTATCCTCATCCACACGGCTGTATCCGACGCGGATGTCATATTCATACATTCTGTTGATTCCCCTCCCGAACAATTGTCACCGGCCAAAACCGGGTATAAAAAAAGCCGGGGGCTTTCCTCGGCTTTGAGCAGGGCTACAAGGACTCGAACCTTGAAAATGACGGAATCAGAATCCGCTGCCTTACCATTTGGCTATAGCCCTATTTGCATTACGAAAACTCATTATAATAAATGAATCTGTATTTTGCAAGGATTATTTTTCAGTTTATAGAAATTTAATGGTGCCTGGCACCATTAAGATGGTTGATGAACTGGTCCGCGGTCCTTCCGGATACTCCGCCGTGGCTCATCTCCCACTGGTCGCTGAGCAGGAAGAGCTGCTCATCCTCCATTTCGATACCGTTTCTGTCCGCAAGGGCTCTTACAATATCGTGGTAGAGCTTGCGGTCGGGCTTGTAGTAGCCGATGGTCACGCCGAATCTGTTGGCAAGGGAAAGCTTCTCCTCCATGGTATCGGACCTGTGGATATCGGCATTCTGCTCCATATCATCCCTGTCGGTCCACATCTCCCTGATGAGGTGACGTCTGTTGGATGTGGCATAGATAAGGATATTGGAGGGCTTGGTCTCAAGTCCTCCCTCTATGACAGCCTTGAGGAATTTATACTCGGATTCATCCTCTTCGAAGGACAGATCGTCCATGTAGATGATGAATTTGTAATTGCGGTTCTTGATCTGGCTTATGAGCTGGCTCAGGTTCCTGAACTGGTACTTGTAGATCTCGATCATCCTGAGTCCCCTGTCATAGTACTCGTTGACAATGGCCTTGATGCTGGTGGATTTACCGGTTCCGCTGTCACCGAAAAGAAGTACATTATTGGCTTTTCTTCCCTCTACGAATGCTTCGGTGTTATCGATCAGCTTCTGCTTCTGAAGTTCGTAGCCATGGAGATCATCAAGCACGACATGCTCCATGTTGGCAACAGGCTTAAAAATGACACTCCCGTCAGGTGCCTCTGCGATACGGAACGCCTTGTTAAGTCCGAACATTCCGACGCCGTAATCACGGTAGAATCCGGTTATGATCCTGAAGAATGCATCCGCATCCCCGGCCTCTGCAAGTTTATCGCTGAGGGCTCTCACCTTCTCGCTCACATTGCCGTTATACATAAGGGCAGGCTTTTCGATCGCCTTATAGTTCGTGATGCATGAAAATACATCGGTCTGAAGGATCTCCTCAAGCCATGAAAAATCATAATGGAACAGTTCTATGAATGCGGCAAAATCATTCTTGGCAAAGTGATTGACACTTCCGTCACTTCCGCCGGTCTTCTCCGCAGTAAGGGTAAAGGGATTCTCTGCCGTAACAAGGAGATACGTCAGATAGTTCTGCCACAGATTCTTATCGAATGCAAAGTCCGTGGAGATCTCAAGGATGCGCTTTATCTGGGCGTATACTATGGACGTCACTTCGCCGAGGTCATATTCTTCTCCGCGCACGGTCCTGCAGACATGGGAAAGCTGCATAAGCACGGAATCATCGGGCATTCCGCCGTATATCAGAAATCTGGATGTGATGCGATCCATATAACGCTCCTGTCATTTATCATACTTCAAACATAAGATCTTCGTAGGTGGGAACAGGCCATGCTCTCTTATCAACAAGAGTCTCAAGCTTATCTATGGGAGTTCTGAGAGCAGCCATGGCAGGAACAACCTTGTCCCTGTAGAAGACCGCCTGCTCTTTTCCGTAAGGCATTGCCTTGGCTGCGGCAACCACAGACTCCAGTTCCTCAGTGGCATTTAAAGCCTTTGTCAGCTCCGAACCAACTCCCGTAAGAATGGCAGCCGTAGCGACAGAGTCCACTCCGGCATCCCTGAGTGCATTGATGGTCTCCGCAAGAGTCTTCTCATATCTGACCACAGCGGGGATATAGAGCTTTCTTGCCATACCCGTCATGGCATTTGCTTCGATGTTGATGCTCTTGGAGTATGTCTCGTATACTATCTCCTCGCGGGATTCAAGCTCAACCTTTGTATAGATACCGAATCTTTCGAAGAGCTTAACGGACTTTTCTGTTGTAAGAGCGGATGCGGCATCGACCATGGTGCGGATATTGGGAAGCCCTCTTCTTGCAGCCTCCTCAACCCACGCATCAGAATATCCGTCGCCGGAAAAGATTATGCGTGCATGCTCTGTGAGATATTCCTTGATAAGGTCATGAACCGCCAGCTCAACATTGTCGGATTTCTCGATAACATCCGCAGCGTCGCAGAAAGCCTCTGCAACGATGGTATTGATGGCGGTATTGGCATCGGCAATGGAATCCGAGCTTCCCACCATACGGAACTCGAATTTATTACCGGTAAATGCAAAGGGTGAAGTACGGTTTCTGTCGGTTGCATCCTTCTCGATATCAGAAAGAGTCGAGACACCGGTCTTCAGTTTTCCGCCGTGGATCGAGTGATCTGCGGCACCGGTCTCGATAAGCTGTCTTACCACATCCTCAAGCTGTTCTCCCAGGAATACGGAGATGATCGCAGGAGGCGCCTCATCCGCACCGAGTCTGTGCTCATTGCCTACGTTGGCTGCACTCTGTCTGAGAATATCCGCATGCTCATCAACTGCCTTGAGGATACACGCAAGAACAAGAAGGAACTGTACATTAGCCTCGGGAGTGTATCCGGGATCAAGAAGATTGACACCGGTGTCAGTTGTAAGGGACCAGTTATTGTGCTTACCGGATCCGTTGACGCCCTCGTAAGGCTTCTCATTAAGAAGACAGTGAAGGCCTCTGCGCTCCGCAACCTTCTTCATCGTCTCCATTATTATCTGGTTATGGTCAACAGCTATATTGGCTGTCTCATAGATGGGTGCAAGCTCATGCTGTGAAGGTGCAGCCTCATTGTGCTGGGTCTTGGCTGTAACGCCCAGCTTCCAGAGTTCAAGGTTCAGGTCCTTCATGAAGGCTCCGACCCTCTCTCTTATGGCACCGAAATAGTGGTCATCCATCTCCTGGCCCTTGTAAGCCGGTGCGCCGAAAAGAGTTCTTCCCGCAAATACCATATCGGGACGTCTGAGATACTTCGCCCTGTCCACAAGGAAATACTCCTGCTCGGGACCTACGGAGGGTGTCACCTTGGTAGCCTTGGTGTCTCCGAATATCCTCACGATACGGAGAGCCTGTTCCGAAACGGCCTCCATGGAACGAAGGAGCGGGGTCTTCTTGTCAAGAGCTTCGCCTGTATAGGAGCAGAATGCAGTAGGGATACACAGAATAACGCCGGTTGCATCTTCCTTAAGGAATGCAGGTGAGGTTATATCCCATACGGTATATCCTCTTGCCTCGAATGTAGCCCTGAGTCCGCCCGAAGGGAACGATGACGCATCGGGTTCGCCCTTTATGAGCTCCTTGCCGGAAAATTCCATTATCATCCTGCCCATATTATCGGGATGGGTGACGAAGGAATCGTGCTTCTCTGCGGTTATTCCGGTGAGAGGCTGGAACCAGTGTGTAAAGTGGGTGGCACCGTTTTCCACAGCCCAGTCCTTCATCGCACCGGCGACAACATCAGCGGATTTCCTTGAAAGTTCTCCGCCGTGCTGCATCACGTTCCTGATCTCCTCGTATACAGCTTCGGGAAGTCTTTCCTTCATCTTACCGAGAGTGAAGACCTTCGATCCGAAGATCTCCTCGATATTCACATTTTCTGATACTGCATTCTCAGACATAAACTTTACTCCTTTGCAAAGCCTTGCAGTGTAAGCATCCGCCCTTCGGCGGAAAATAGCGATTAACAGCGTTCAATAGTATAAACATTTAGTTTTATTTTTTCAATGAAAATCGCTCTCAGACGCATCTTCTCATCACATCCCCGGCTTCCGGCAGCATAAGGCTTCCCTCAACACGCAGGATTGCCCTGACCAGAACGCTGGCATGGGGACAGCTGTCCGTTTCGTTGCCGTCCTTATCGAACATCTTAACAGCCTTCGCCTTAAGGTTCGTACCGTCCGGCTTCATGATCTCGATCTCCTCGCCGACGGAGAATTTATTTTTCTGTATGAATGTAACCTCAATATCACTCAGGGTCCTGCCGTGCTCTTCACCGTCACCGGACCCTGCCGGAACCTCTGCACTCTCAAGTGTTCCAAGATACACGGCCTTGCTCTCATAGGTGGTACCATCATAGATCTGCCCATCAGCACCCGGGTTTCCGTAGAAGAATCCCGTTCCGTATGGTCTGAAGGTTGTCATGGATATCTGGTTAAGATACCACTCCCTGCGAGACTCATATTTTTCCGGAGATTCAAAATAGTCATCTATGGCACATCTGTAGGTCCTGGCCACCGAAGCGACATAGAGAGGATTCTTCATCCTGCCCTCGACCTTAAGCGAATCAATGCCTGCATTTATCATATCCGGAAGGTGGTCTATCATGCACAGGTCCTTCGAGCTGAACACAAATGTCCCTCTCTCGCTCTCCTCAACCGGCATATACTCTCCCGGCCTTGTCTCCTCCGTCACGTAATACTTCCATCTGCAGGGATGTGTGCAGGCTCCCCTGTTGGAATCCCTGCCCGTCATATATGCGGACAAAAGGCATCTTCCCGAATATGAGATACACATCGCACCATGGACAAAAGCCTCTATCTCCATGTCCTCAGGGATATTCTCCCTGATCTCGCGTATCTCCTTAAGTGAAAGCTCCCTGCCTACCACGATCCTTCCCGCACCCTGCCTGTACCAGAAATTGCAGGTGGAATAGTTCGTATTATTGGCCTGGGTCGAGATATGGATCACTGCATCCGGCCAGTTTTCCTTACATGTATCGAACATTCCCGGGTCTGCAATCAGAACGGCATCGGGAGTCTCGGGCATATTCCCAAGCTCCTTAAAATACTCCGCAGCCTCCTTAAGGTCCGCATTATGCGCCATTATATTGGCAGTGACATACACCTTGACCCCTTTGGAATGGGCCCTCACTATGCTCTCTGCCATCTCCTCCGCCGTGAAGTTCCTTGCCTTTGCCCTCAGGGAAAAGAATTCCCCTCCCATATAAACGGCATCCGCTCCATACTGCAGGGCCGCATCCAGGGTATCGGGGCCGCCCGCAGGCAGCAATAATTCAGGTTTTTTCTTGATCATAAGAAGATCCTCATTCATTAATCCGTTCCATCAGGAGGCCGGAAGGTGCCCACCGCATCTCATTTCCTGTAACTTACCGTAACGCCGTCTGCCATGGGAAGTATGGAAGATGAAAGCTCAGGATGAACGCTTACCGCGCTTAAGTACTCTCTCATCCTGTCATGTATGGTCCTGTCCCTCCGCCTCACCGCATATCTGGACTCGATAACATCCCCGTCCTGCATGCAGTTATCAGCCACAAGAAGGCCTCCGTGCCTCAGCACTCTCACTATCTGTGGGAGCAGGATGATATACTGTCCCTTTGCCGCATCCAGAAAAACAAAGTCATATGCTTCATCCTCAAGTTCAGGCAATATATCCTCTGCATTTCCCTCGCAGAGAGTTATGCTTCCAAAATGCCTGACACGGTACTTATCCTCCCCTGTCCGGGCAGCTGTATCACCGGCCGGATCACCGTCTGCCGCACACTCTGACACATCAGCCTTCGTACTGCTCATGCATCCTGCAAGATTCTCCCTTGCCGTAACAAGCCTCGGCTCATAATTTTCAATGGTGGTGATATGCGCATCCGGTGCATACTCATGCATGAGAAGAGAGGAAAAGCCTACTGCGGTTCCTATCTCCAGTATGTTCTGCGGCTTTGCATACCTCATCATGAATCTCAGAAAGCCCTGGACAGATGGCCTTATGATGGGAATACCGTTTTCAAGAGCATTTTCCCTGATATTCATCAGATAGTCCGGAAGCTGCTCCTGGGTGAGGTCTATGTATTTTTCCGTACGGTTAATGTTCATGATAATCCTGAAAAGGGCGCCCGATACGGACGCCCTGTTATATGATTTCCTTATGGATTGGCGGGAAGAACATTTTCCTCAAGATCCGGATTAGTTCCCTCAAGTGCATCAAGGCTTTCTGCCGCCTCTTCAGCTGACGGAAGGAGCAATTCCTGCCGCTGTTCTTCCTCGAGTTCCCTGGCCGCTGTTGCTTCTGCCATCTGCCGGAACATCTCTTCGGCAGTCTGCTCGGTACTGAACACATAGGTTCCGCCCTTTACTCCCTCGCGGTACTCGGAAGCATAATACTGCAGTGCAAAAAGAATGGGATCCCTTGAAAGTCCCTTGGATACGAACAGATCTCCGAGTTCCCTGGCATTAAAGTCCACAGGAACCTCAACCATAACGTCACGTCCGTAGCCCTCGAGAGCAACCGGTTCCTCGGTGAAAACCCTGTATCCGAGGTCGTAGCATCTGGACGCTCCCTTGACGACAAAATATATTATTATTGCCCACATTGCGACCCTGAACACCATGTCCAGAAACGAAAGTGATAAAAAGAAAACCTTCCTCTTGTTCATCACAGATCCTTATTCAAAATCAATTGCTTCGGTGATCCTGTAACTTATATCCTGGATCATCCTGCACAGAGCAAGCTCGGCATCAAGAAAAGTATCAACCCTCTGGTCCGAAGCCCTGAATCCTACCAGCTCGGATCTGAACTGGTCATACTCGTTCAGGTCGATATCCTCGGATTGCTGAAAATTATAATTCCTCTGCCTGAAATCATCAACCCTGCGCTTCAGATCCGGGTCCTTGTTCAGTTCCTCCAGAGCGCTTCTGTACTCTTTGTAGATATCCGTATCCTTGAGGAATCCTATGAAGTTGTCAATTGCCTCATCCAGATTCACTTAAGACTCTCCTACACTTCCTCTATTATGGGAAGGATCATAGGCTTACGCTTCAGATTTTTCCATACAAAATCGCCCATAGCATCCCTTACGGCTGTCTTGATGGTGTTCCAGTCGGCTCCGTCATCGAGGCATTCCTCTACTATGGACTGTGCCACAGCCTCAGCCTCCGCTATAAGATCCTCGGATTCCTTGATATATACGAATCCTCTGGATACCACATCGGGACCTGCTATAAGCTGACCCTCGGAAGTGATCGCCATGCAGACTATTATTATACCATCGGCTGCAAGTCTCTGCCTGTCACGAAGTACCACATTGCCGACATCGCCTATTCCGGATCCGTCAACAAGAATGTCTCCAACGGGAACCTTGCCACACACCTCCGCACTATCAGGGGTAAGCTCCAGCACATCTCCGCTGGAAAGGATTCTGATCCTGTCCTTGGTAAATCCCAGGTCTCTTGCGATCTTGGCCTGAGCCATAAGGTGCTTGTATTCTCCGTGAACGGGCACGGAGAACTTCGGCTGTACAAGACTGTATATAAGCTTTATCTCCTCCTGGCATGCATGTCCGGAGACATGTACATCCTGAAAGACGACATTGACGCCCTTCTGAAGGAGCTGGTTGATTATCCTGGTAACGGGCTTCTCATTTCCCGGAATGGGGTGGGATGAGAAGATGACCGTGTCTCCCGCTCCGATGGTGATCTTCCTGTGGGTTCCGTCAGCCATTCTCGAAAGAGCGGCCATGCTCTCTCCCTGGCTTCCCGTAGTGATGATGACCTGTCTGTCGGCAGGTATCTCCTTCATCTCATCAAGAGTGACCAGGGTATTTTCCGGTATCTCGATACATTCAAGCCTCTGGGCGGTATCGATTATGTTCACCATGCTGCGGCCCTCGACGGCAACCTTTCTGCCGAATTTGTAGGCCGTATTGATGATCTGACGCACCCTGTCCACGTTGGATGCAAAGGTCGCAACGAAGATCCTTGACTTCTTATTTTCCTCGAAGAGGTTATCGAAGATCGGTGCCAGGGTTTTCTCCGAAGGAGTAAATCCGGGGCGCTCCGCATTTGTGGAATCGCACAGGAGTGCCAGAACTCCCTTCTTGCCTATCTCTGCGAATCTCTGAAGATCTATGGCATCACCGTAAACCGGTGTGTAGTCAACCTTGAAATCGCCTGTATGCACAACGCATCCCACAGGTGAATATATGGCAAGTGCCGCTGCATCCACTATGCTGTGGTTGGTGCGTATGAACTCGACTCTGAAGCACCCAAGATTGATGGACTGACCGAAGGTTACTACCTTGCGTCTTACGCTGTCCATGAGCTTGGGGCCCTGCAGGGAATGCTCCCTGTCATACTCCTCGAACTTGTGCTCGATAAGTGCCATCGTAAGCCTTGTGGCATAAACAGGTGCGTTCACCTGTGCGAGTGTATAGGCGATGGAGCCTATATGGTCCTCGTGACCGTGGGTTATGACAAAGCCCTTGAGCTTATCATAATTGTCCTTAAGATATGTTACGTCAGGTATGACAAGGTCTATACCGAGCATGTCTCCCTGCGGAAATGCAAGTCCGCAGTCCACAACTATTATACTGTCTTCATATTCGAAGGCAGTGATATTCATCCCGATCTGCTCAAGTCCTCCAAGGGGGATTATCTTAAGCTTTGATGTCGGGATCTCTTTATTACAGTTACTCAATTACATTTTCCTTTCTTTGCGGAAAGAAAACCTTCTGACTGCCGGTGTCTGCCATGAGCCGTGCAGGACCGGATTCATTCATCCTCAGGGTCTCTCTCAAGGGAGACATCGTCAAGAAGATCCTCAAAGACAGGTGCCAGGGCATCGAGCTCGGCGTCGTCAGATACGATCACATATCTGCTCTCCTCTTCGCCCTCTTCAGACACGTCCTTAAGGATAAGAGCCTCTCCGTCGCCTTCCTCGAAATCAGTGACCAGGATATAGTTATATCCTCCGAGCCTGGTCTGTTCGAGAACGAAGAATTCCACGGGGTCCGCTCCGTCCGGTTTAAAGATTATCTTCTCCAGTTTTCTTTCTTCTACTTCATTATTATTTTCAGTGTTCATGGTTTCACCCCATCTTCCACTATTACAGATATTCACGCCTTCCGGTCGTATATCTCCCGGTTCATATAGCTCTGCAGGATCAGCTGCGCCGCTATCATATCCACGTACTTCTTGTGATCCTTCTTCGGAACTCCTGCTTCATCCATGATCTCGTCAGCTTCAACCGTGGTAAGCCGCTCGTCCTCCATGATCACGGGAAGCCCCGTACGTCTCTTTACATTCTCGGCGAATTCGGCAGTAAGCCTTACCCTCTCCCCCTCATCGCCGGAGGGCATCAGGGGATTGCCGATCACGATGGTTCCCACATCATACTGAAGGATCAGTTCCTCTATCCTTGCATAGGTCCTGCGCAGCTTGGTCGGATGCTCACGCCTTATTATCTCCACCGGCTCCGCTGCAAGAAAAAGCGGGTCGCTGACCGCAACACCTACCGTCTTCGACCCGAAATCAAGACCCATTAATCTCTTTTTGCTCTCTTCCATAAAATCCGTTTCCGCAGGCTGTCGTTACAGTCGTCAGGCATTCCTTAACTGACAGCTAAGCTTTAGTCCCAGCCCTTGCTTGCGATATACTCAAGGAGAAGCTCCTCCACAAGCTCATCACGCTCAACCTTCATGATAAGAGATCTTGCTCCCTTGTGGCTGGTTATGTATGTGGGATCTCCGCTCATAATGTAACCGACGATCTGGTTGACAGGATTGTATCCCTTTTCCTGAAGTGCCTCATATACTTCTCCGAGAACCTCAGCTGCTCCCGAATCATCCACAGGCACCTCGAAAAACTGAGTATGTGTCTTATCAACTGCCATCAGATCACCTCCCAAATCCCCTTAAGAAACCCTTCACACTCTTTTTACAGGGCAAAGGTTTCCATATTTCATACATAGATGATTTTACCCCATAAATGCGATGATTTCAAGTTTTGCAGATTCCACGATTGCATCTCCTACACAATAAATACGTGCTCAATCAGAAAAAGCAAAGCCATACCTTAACATATTATATTGCGCATGTTTTGTACTTCTGATAATTCGCTTAACGCCTCCAATATTGCTAACCTCCAAGTTTCGCTTGGATATTTATATTGTTCCACTAGTTTAATCAAGAACATTTACTCAGGTCTTTTGAGAATTTCGATTATAGAAAGATCTTCAGCATCATAAACCGATATAAGGTTAAGATTCGGCCATACAGCAAACCAATCAGTTCCGTCTTCTAAAGCTTTATCCTGTAGTTCCTTGGGAATCTCCAATTCTTTTATCCCCTCCATGCATTCATAATATGTCGAACAATCATTCCAGAAATTATAATCCAACCATTGGCTTGAAATACAGAGTCTGTAGAAACCATTATAATATTTTTCATCAGTTTCTGTTTTTGAATAATTATACAGACAAAAGGCCGCTGCCGCAGTTCCTGCACTATCAAGAACAACCACTTCCACATTGTTGCCAGCATAACAAATACTATTATTCAATATACTGAAAAATTCCTTTAGAGACTCTTTTGATTTTTTATTAATAATAAAATTATATCTTAACGTATTCTCATTATTGATATCATTGCCAATGTATGTATAATAATCGTTCATTTCTGAAACGATTTTCTCCGAAAAATCATCACTCGGTTTTACATTTCTGAATGTTCCAAAAGGTCGAAACCACAACAAAAATATGATGACTCCCACCATAAAACAGCTAAGACAAACACAAATTATTACCTTCTTTTTCATCTATATGAATACTCCAGTATATTCGAAAAATAACTCATTTTTTCAGCAAATTTGTCGTAATTTATGAAATATAATCCGTCATTACTAGCAACTTCAAGTATGCAATTTTTCATTATCAGCTTCTTGCCTTCTTATCACTCACCCGATATTTCCGATACTATAGACCCATCACTTGCATCATACACTATGACCTTCTCCAACTCAGGCCACACTTCAAACCAATCAATCCCTTCATCATCCGCTTTTGTTTGTATACTATCCGGTATGATCAAAACACGTATGCCTTTAAATTCTGTATATGTATATGGATCTCGCCATTTTTCATCTATAGCTCCATATACTGACTGTATATGCAGACAATTTGCATGACTAAATGTATCTGGTTGGTCTTCGGCAAATAAAGCATAATTTTTTAAATAAAACAAAGGGGCATATACACCATTACTGGTTTCTTGAAAAAAAGAAAACTGTACAAGCTTATTGTCCTGAAGATCAAATTCTATTATTGTATCTAGAATTTCATCAAATGATTGAGGATCTTGTTTTCTAATCAAATAGCTGTATTCATATCCATAATCATTTTTTCCTATCTCTCTTTTCCCGATATACCAAAAATCATCATCAATAACATCCATCAATGTTTCTGAAATATCATCATCAGGTTTAGAATTACTATGAAAAACTACTCCTCCTCCGCATCCACATAAAACAATCAACAAAAAAAGAAAAAGTATTTTCTTCATCTAACTACCTCTAATATATTTGTAAATAAATCATAGTCGTGCAAGTAAGCACCGTTAATGTAATAACTTGCAATACTTATTATAATTTAAATGTACCACATAGTTGCCTACACCGCCCATAACTGTTAAAATGTCACACGCACGGTATGCGTGTACATGGCGACAGGTCCTGCTTACAAAACAGGCCGGACTGCGAGGTTATATTATGAACAAGTCTATTTTCAATACATTCCTGATAAAATACGCCGAGATTGCCATAAAGGGCAATAACAGGTACATCTTTGAGGATGCTCTTGTTGCGCACATTAACGCCGCAATGAAGACCATTCCCGGCAGATACCGCACCCGCAAGACACCCGGAAGGATATTCCTTGAGTGCTCCGATGATAACGGCGGCGGAAAGTATGATTTTGATACAGTGGTGGACAAGCTCACCCACATATTCGGCATCGTCCACATATGCCCGGTCGTGGTATCCGAGGACGAGGGCGAAGAGCTCCTTAGGGAAAAGTCCGTGAACTACTGGCGGGATATGTACGGGGACGACGCTTCCTTTACATTCAAGGTCCAGTGCAGAAGAGGCAAGAAAAACTATCCCCTCAACTCCATGGAGATCTCCGCAGATGTGGGAGAAGCCATCATCGGCGCTTTCCCCGACATGAAGGTTGATGTCCACAAGCCCGACAAGTTCCTCAATGTAGAGATCCGCGACAAGGTATATCTCTATTCGGAATCCATCCCCGGTCCCGGCGGAATGCCTGTGGGAACAGGCGGAAAGGGAATGCTCCTTCTGTCAGGCGGTATCGACTCACCCGTTGCGGGATACATGATCTCAAAGCGCGGAGTTTCGGTGGATGCGGTGTATTTTAACGCGCCTCCCTATACCTCCGAGCGTGCAAAGCAGAAGGTGATCGACCTTGCGAAGATCATCTCCGCCTACACAGGTCCCATCAATCTTCACATCATCAACTTCACGGACATACAGCTGGCCATCTACGAGAAATGCCCTCACGACGAGCTGACCATAATAATGCGCCGTTACATGATGAGGATCGCAGAGCATCTCGCATATGAGAACGGATGCCAGTGCCTTGTCACCGGAGAAAGTGTGGGACAGGTCGCTTCCCAGACCCTACACTCCCTGGTCTCCACCAATGAAGTCTGTACCCTGCCCGTGCTCAGACCCCTGATCGCATTTGATAAACAGGACATCGTAGAGATCTCAGAGAAGATAGACACCTATGAAACCTCAATCCTTCCCTATGAGGACTGCTGCACCATCTTCGTGGCCAAGCACCCCGTGACCCATCCTCTCGTTAATGTCATCAGGAAACACGAGCTGCTCCTTGCGGATGTCATCGATGACCTCCTTGCAAAGGCATACGAGACCGATGAGATCATAGAAATTGGAAAATAATGAAAATAAAAAAGCCGGCGGCAAATGCCACCGGCTTCCATATCACAACGGGATGTATTATACCTGATACTGCTTAAGAACCTCGAGTACATCCTCAGCTCCGCCCTCGGTGTGGATATTGAGGTCGATGGGCTTGGAAAGATCAAGGCTGAAGATACCCATGATGGACTTTGCATCAATTACGTATCTTCCGGATACAAGGTCGAAATCATACTCGAACTTGGTGATATCATTTACAAAACTCTTTACCTTATCAATTGAATTGAGAGAAATCTTTACTGTTTTCATGTTGAGTTACCTCCTTATTTCTCTGATACTTAATCGTTTTCCCGTTGCTACGATTGAATGATATAGTACCGTCAAAAAATTGTCAATGCCGCTGAGCCCTAAAAGAAAACCAAACTTTTATGAGAAAAACCTTGAAAACTATCGCTTTCCACAACCTTGGCTGTAAGGTCAACGCATATGAGACGGAAATAATGATTCAAAATGCACAAGCTGCAGGATATGAAATTGTGCAATTTTCACAGATTTCCGACATATATGTTATCAATACATGCACCGTAACAAATATCGCTGACAGAAAAAGCAGACAGATGCTCCACAGAGCAAAGAAGCTGAACCCGGACGCGGTGGTCGTTGCGGTGGGATGCTATGTCCAGACCGGCGGGGACAGACTTTTGAAGGATCCCCTCGTTGATATCTGCATAGGCAACAACCATAAAGCAGAGCTCATACAGATCCTTGACGAGTACTTCAAGGGTCAAAATAAAAAGGCCACCGTCATCGATGACCTGGCCATTCCGTCAGATTATGAGAACATGACCCTGGAGACTCTTTCCGACAGAGTGCGCACATTCGTCAAGATCCAGGACGGCTGCAACCAGTTCTGCTCCTACTGCGCGATCCCTCTTGCAAGAGGACGTGTCCGCTCCCGCGGAAAAGAAGAGATCATCTCGGAAATAAAGGGACTGATTGAAAAAGGCTGTCAGGAAGTGGTACTGACCGGGATCCATGTGGGTTCCTACGGGATCGACCTTGAT
Source organism: uncultured Lachnospiraceae bacterium (assembly GCA_902761225.1). Lineage (GTDB taxonomy): Bacteria > Bacillota > Clostridia > Lachnospirales > Lachnospiraceae > AC2028. Next base: position 25,367 of record CACWJQ010000005.1, read on the forward strand.
GATAACGGAGATATATCGGGAGACTACGGCGGAAACAGCAGGCTCATAGACCTCGTTGAAGAGATCTCACAGATACCGGGCTTAAAGCGTCTTCGCCTCAGTTCCGTAGAACCCCGCATAATCACCGATGAAAATGCAAAGAGGCTCTCGAAACTTCCAAACCTCTGTCCCCACTTCCACCTCTCCCTCCAGAGCGGATGCGATGAGACATTAAAAAGAATGAACAGGCATTATACCACCGATGTATATTACGAAAGTGTCCTGTCACTCAGAAGGCATTTCGACGATCCCGCCATCACCACCGATGTCATTGCCGGTTTCCCCGGTGAAACGGATGAGGAGTTTGAACAGACCGCAGCATTCCTCAGGAAAGTAGCATTCTCGGATATGCACATCTTCAAGTTCTCTCCGAGAAAAAACACAAAGGCAGCCGTAATGGACGGCCAGATCTCAGAAGAAGTCAAGAACACCCGCAGCGACATACTGCTTGATATGGCTCTCGGCTTTACACATGACTACATGACCCGCCATGTCGGAAGATCTGAAGAGATCCTCATCGAAGAAGAAAAATCCATCTTCGGTAAAAAGTATATGCTTGGACATACTCCCGATTATATCCTCGTCGCAATCCCCTCATACGGACCAGAGCCCGGAGACATAGTGAAGGTAAAGCTCACCGGGATCCTCACCGAGGAAATAATGACGGCAGAGACAGAATAGATCTGCCATTTTTAATCTATCCATCAGATCACTCAAGTGTGAATTTTGAACTTCCCTCGGATCCGTCCGCATTCCTAAATGCTGCTTCATACTCTCCCTTAAAGCCTGTGACCTCAGCATATCCTTCACTGTCTGTGTGAACGGTGTAATCAGTGGTCCACTCTTCCTTGACCAGCTTCTTAAGCTCATCATATGCAGGCTTTGCAGTTCCGTCCTTTCTGATAAGTCCGCTGGGAGCTCCGAGCCACGCACCGTCGACAAAATCCCATCCGGTTATGGCTTCGACCTGTGGATGTGCAAAGAGAAGCTCATACATCTCCTTCCACTCCCTGCGCTGTCTTTCTTCTCCCTCGGGAGTAGTGGGCCATTCATCGGGCTGATAATCGTTAAGGTCAACTATCTCCGGAGGCATAAGCTCTCCTGAGATAAGGGTATTTTCCGTAAAGTGAAGAGGAAGGCCGAAGAATGAGAATCTCTCAAGGATATCCTCAAGCTTTTCCTTTCCCATATATCCCTGATGCTGGTGTGTCTGAATTCCTATAGCGGATACGGGAACACCTGCATTAAGAAGCCCGTCAATAAGTATGCGGTAGCTCTCTGAGAGATTAAAATCGTTGATCAGAAGTGTCGCGTCAGGGTTTGCAGCCTTGGCAGCATCGAACACTTCCTTCACAAGTCTGATCCTTCCCAGATCCTTGCAGAGTCTTGTGACAGCGTTGTCATATCTGTCATATACCTGCATGATGACCACTTCATTGATGACATCCCAGTAATCGATAACACCCTTGAAAGCAGTGACATCACGATTTATGCGGTCCAGCTGCTTCTGAAGGATGGTGGCATTATCATACTTTAGAAGCCAGTCGGCACATACCGTATGCCAGCAAAGGGGATGTCCCTTCACCTTTACTCCGTGCTCCCTGAAGAACTTAGCGGTACGCATATGATTTTCAAAGCGTGTATGGCCTTCGATAGGCTCATAGGTACCCCAGTAGAAATGCATGGTCCCGTAATTGAACAGGTCCATCCACTTATGTGAGATGCTGTTGATAACATCATATCTGTCAGCGGGGATCGGGCTCTTTGCCTTCTCCTCATCGGTCATCTCTTCGGGGGGAATAATATCATTAGCTCCGCTTCCAAAGAGGAACTTATGATTGGCAAGCTTAACATGTACGTCCTGTCCGGCTACAGCCTGACCGTTTTCGTCCGTGAACTTTACTCTCTGAGTGGCTTTCCTGTGTTCGTAATTGCCCATCCGGGATTCCTCCGTATAGTGATATTATCGCTAAACTGCATAATAGCGGTCCCTTATGCACCCGCGGGTGTGTGATCGCCATATTGCTTTTTCACGATTATATCATGTAAGGGTATTATATTATTTCGATTACTTGCTTAGATTTATACTATTTTTTGTTATTCACGAGTACGCATATTCAGGGGCAATTACCTGATGCGTTTCATCATGCCGCGGTCTCTTATCTGCGTATGAACCTTCGAAGCTGTGGAATGATCTCTTCAAGTGCCGAAGCTGTCTTATCCATTTCCTCACGGGTAGTGAAAACAGACATGGATAATCTTATGGTGGATTCGAGAAGCACCTTATCCAGTCCTATGGAAACAAGCGTTGCCGAAGGAGTCCTCTTATGTGTGGAGCATGCGCTTCCCGCGGATACATATATCCCCTGCCCTTCAAGGGAATGAAGGAGTACCTCAGCCCTTACATCCTTAACTGAGATGGAGATGATATGGGGAGCTGTCTCCGTTATCTTATCAGTACCATCAGAGACCAGTCCGTTGACACTGACTCCCTCTATCTTCATTACTCTTTCGACAAAAGACTTCTTGAGCTCATACAATCTGCTGACATCGCTGTCATAATTTCCGTAGAGCATCTTTGCAGCAAGTGCCATTCCCGAGATGCCCGGTACGTTTTCCGTTCCCGAACGAAGACCTTTTTGCTGTCCGCCTCCGAACTCTATGGGCACTATCCTCACACCGTCGCCAACATAGAGAAGTCCGCATCCCTTGGAACCGTGGATCTTGTGCGAGCTTGCGCTCATCAGATCTATCTTCATCTTCACAGGATTGATGACAGCCTTTCCGAATCCCTGGACCGCATCAACATGAAAATAGCATTCGGGACATTTTTCCTTTATCAGTCTTCCCGCCTCAGCAATTGGCTGGACAGCCCCTATCTCATTGTTGGTGTGCATTATTGACACAAGTATAGTATCCGGAGTAAGAGCCTCCTCAAGTTCATCGAGGGATATCCTTCCGCTCTTATCTGTACCAAGGTATGTAACGGTAAATCCGTTATCCTCCAGATACTTCATTGTATTAAGGACAGCAGGGTGCTCAATGGAGGTGGTGATAAGATGCTTTCCCCTTCTTTCAAGAGCTCTTGCACCTCCTATGATCGACAGGTTATCGGATTCAGTGCCGCCGGAAGTATAATAAATATTCTTCTCACTGCATCCCAGGATCCCTGCGAAGGTTTTCGAAGCTTCACGAAGATGCCCCTCAGCAACCACACCAAGATGGTGCATACTGGACGGATTTCCGTAATCCTCGGTCATTACTTTTGTCATAAGTTCAGCCACTTCGGTGAACGCCCTCGTTGTGGCAGAATTATCAAGATAGATCTCCTGCATTTTTATGCCTTTCATTATGCCCTAAGTGCCAATTTGATCAGATACAAAATAAATAAGTGTGCCGGATAAAATACATAGAAGAACCATTTATGTACCGGTGCTTTACTGCCAACCTTACCACCATAGAAAATGATATACGTGATCGGAACAAGTATGATTCCAAACTGGAATAATTCAGACAGCCATGATTGTACACCCATCGCACCCAACATCGGCAGGATAATGATAAACGTCAGTTCAAATGCAGCCACTATGCTGAAGGATACCCATTTTGCAACAGGCTTTTCTCTGTAGATATACGAGAACAATGCCCACAGTACCGCGAAGATCGGCCAGTCTCCGAATACAGACAGGATACATGCGACTATCACAAGTATCACCTTGACAGCCTTCGGAACTTTCAGCTTATCCCACATCCATACAGTCATAAATGCGATAAAAAGCGTATAGATCATTCCAAAATTGCCCGAGAATACTTTTCCGCTTTCAAACAGACTGAAGGGAATACATGATATCAGCGCAAATATACCGAGTCTCAGGGCATACTTCTTACGATTCCTCGTGTAATAATACCCTTCTCCGAGAAGCAGTGACATCGTAGGTCCGGTAAGTCTTCCGATAAAATGCATTACCTGTCCGAGCCCCGATGCAGTTGGCACAAAGGCCCAAGCTATATGATCGATCAGCATTGCAATGATCAGGAGGTACTTAAGCTGATTCCTGTTCATCTTAAGCGGACACTTAACATCATCATACTTAGGGATGGGCTTAACCACAGCAGCCTGTGCCATACCCTGTTCTTCCGTGCTTATGGCAGCAGATGTGCTTTCTTCTGTGCTTATGGCAGCAGATGTGCTTTCTTCCGTGCTTACGGCTGCGAATGTTTCCACACCCGCAGCCGTCTGTGACATTTCTTCTTCGTTCATTTCCCTCATACTCCTGTATTTATTTCGGCTTATGCAACCGGTTCCGATTCCGTCTATTTCAGCATCGCCACTATCCACTCAGGCTCCGGCATCTTCATATCCCTGTTTATTGTGCGGTATTCCATGATACCCTGTACCGATGCCCAGAAAGCCACCGCCATCGTTTCAGCATTTCCCTTATGGAAGACTCCTTCCTTCTGGCCCTTTTTGATCAGCTTCACCGTCGGCGCCACCGCATCCACGGATTCTGCCAGCTTTCGCGCCTCCTCAGGCATACCGGGTCTTCTGACCTGTGCCATCAGGACGAACATATTGAAAACCCAGGGCTGCTCCGCAGCAAAGGAAAATACCTGCTTAAGGAACATGGTCAGATACATATCGGGAGGCACATTCACTTCATCCCCGATCGCTCCGGGCCCCATGGTTCCCATCCTTACAAGCTCTAAAAGAAGCTCTTCCTTGGATGCAAAGTAATGGAACATCAGACCGGTGCTCATGGGAACAGCCTCGGCTATATCCGTTATCTTGGTCTCATGATATCCCCTCTCCACAAAAAGGGTGAGGGCTGTCATAAGTATGGCCTGTCTTCTTTCTTCCTTTTGTTCTTTTCTGGTCATAATATATCTTCCCCCGCCTGTCCATGTTGTGCAGATATGATTCATGTAACTTCCGTCACTGCTTGGAGGCTCATACCATTCCGGACAACCTTTTTACCGTAAGCTTACATTCATCAGATATCGATGGACCTGCCCTGTTTCTTAAGTATCCTCTGAACTGCGAACTTTCCTGAGATCACTGCGATGGGAAGTCCGCCGGGGCTCATGATCCACTGACCTGCAACGTACAGATCCGATACTCCCTTTACGACGCCCTTGAATCTCATCTGCTTATTTCCTACGGTAGTAACGAATCCCATATATGAACCGTGATAGGCATTGCAGTATCTATTGTAAGTCAGAGGAGTCCATGCGTCCAGCAGTTCTATTCTGCCCTCAAGCTCGGGGAATTCAGTGACGATCCTCTTTGTGATCTCTCCGGCAAGCTCAGCCTTCTTTGCCTTATACTCTTCGGGACTCAGGCTCTCCCAGAACAGATAATCCTCATCGGTCTGAAGAAGGTTGGCCTGCAATACCGCCTTTCCCTCGGGAGCAAAGCTCTTGTCATAGGCATAGTTTTTAACAGACAGTCTTGAAAAGGACCTTGCACCAACCTTAAGGGGCTCGCAGTCAAAGAAGATCGTATCCTCTCCGGAAAAGCTGTCATCTATGGCATATGCAACCTGAAAACCTGTGGTGATCGGATACTCCTTTCTCTTTTCATAGGCCTTGGCAAGGTCCGAGGGCATATATTTTCTGTCGATCAGTCTTCCATAGAGAAAATCGGTATCGACTGCACTGATGACATGGTCCGCAGACACTTCGGTGCTATCCTCAAGCTTGATGCCCTCTGCCTTTTTATTCCTGATGATGATTTCCTTAACGGATACCGATGTATGAAGCACTCCGCCAAGCTTCCTGAACCTGTCAGCGATCCTTAGAGTCATGGCAAGGGAACCCTTCATAGGGATATTACCGTTTCCGCTTGTCATGGTAGCATATGATACCAGGAATGAATATGCGGTATATTCTCCGGGGAGATAATCGCTCATCATCTTACGAAGGACGGGGGACTTGAATCTCATTCCCAGCTCTCTGCAGCTGATCCTGCCGTATTCCTTCATGACCTTGGGCATGTCAGCCATGGCCTTTCCCATCTCGATATAATCCTTCACTCCCATCATATCCATGGGCTTGATGGAAGGGATCTGACAGGTTTCTGCATATCTTACGTACTGTATGAACTTGCGTATCTCAGCCTCATCCTCAGGGCACTTTTCCACAAGCTCCTTCTCGGTCCTGTCCAGATCCTTCCACAGAGTAAGCTCAGTGTCCCCTACTCTGCTTGAATAGAACTTTGCGGTATCCGCATACTCCGTATTTTCATCTATGGCACCAACATCCTTCCATACCTTCCAGAGTCCGGTGTTCTGATCCGTACCGGTGAGCCAGTGAATGCAATTGTCGATATGATATCCGTTCCTGCTCCAGCCCATGCACTCTCCGCCGGGTATCGCATTCTTCTCATAAACTTCCGCATCGAATCCTGCCATAAGCGCATATATGCCTGCAGACAATCCTGCGATCCCGCCGCCTACTATAACAACCTTCTCTTTATTCTGTGCCATTTTATCATCCTCCATGATCAGTTAATTGATAAGTTATCTATATTCATCCGCACTTTTTGAATATTCATTCAATGAACGTGTATTCAATATAATCTCGCTTCTTGATCCTGTCAAGACTTTTATTGAATTTTTGTTCAATGAAATTTTGGGCATAAAAAACTCCGGAAGGCACCCGGCGCTTCCGGAGATCATATAAAAGCCGTCATAAAGATCCGGTATGTGTGAAAATAAGCATCACTGGCGGAATATGAAGGATGACCAGTACTCTTCCATCTCGCGCTTGTTCTTGTATGAATTGAGTGACATAAGCAGATAGAAGAATTTATCATACTTCCTGAACTCAGGCATGGGCTGATACTTTTCATAGCCAAGCTTGAAACTGTTCCACTCCTCAACCTGGTGGAACAGGAAACACAGCTCCCACTCTACAGGTCCCACAACATATGCATCAAGATCGACACATGTACGGATATCCTCTCCCTTGAACAGGAACTGGTCTGCAGACATATCCACCATGATAAGGGAATACCTGCTGCTCTTAAAGTTCATGCCCTTTATCTCTTCCAGCAGAACCTGCAGCTTTCTGTCCGTCATGGAATCGGAGTCCCAGTGAAGGGATATGCATCTGTCCATGTAATCAATGGCGGATGCGGTGAAGTCCTTCACGTTCTCCACGCCGTATATACCGCAGTTCTCATGGGCTATCCTGTGGTTGTATCCGATATACTGTCCCAGTCTGTAGGCGTTATCCTTGCCATCCGGGAATTCATCTCTTTCTATGGAATGACCTTCCGCAAACTCATAGATCATAGCCTCCTCATCGGCCGCAACGAGCGTTGCAGTGGCAATATGGGGATTATCCCTCAGGGCGTTGTATACCTTGTAAAGATTGTCTATCTGATCTTCGAAGGAAAAGTCAAATACATACTTCATCATCAGCCAGAAGGGAGACAGATTGTCCCCTGTCATAAGCGGCTTCTTGAGTACATATCTGATCCCCTCGTAATCAAAGTAATATATCTGATTTGATGAAGCTCCGCCTTTTTCGAATTCGCAGAGATTATTATGGGCATAATCCAGGATGGTCCTTGCAAAATCCATATCCATCCTTTCCTCACCGTTCAGCATTTTCTCTCCTTTAAGCATCTGTATGCTTTTCCTGACAACTGCCTGATGTCAATGACATCTGAGGTCTCATTTTGTTCCGGCCTTTTACGGGCGGGCTCTGCCGCACTTACATCTGTGCCCCGAACACTCTCAGCCTGTCCTGTTCGCGCACATAGTAAGGGCTGTTCGGATCTATATCATAGATCTCATAGAACTTATCAAACATTCCGAAGATATAATCTATCCTGAGCTTTCCTGTCAGATGTGTATCATCAACGTAATAATCCACATTATCCTCGGTAAGATACATTGTTGTACGTTCGGCCACTGTCCTGAAGAACAGATCATAATCCGGATCTTCTCTCTGGGACAACAGTGTCAGACATATCTGCATGGCCAGCAGGTCCGCACAATTCTCCTGAAGCGTTCTGCTTCCGGAAATGGTCCTTCTGAACCCGCCATCCTTGCCATCGTAGAAATCCACTATCCTCTGAAGACAGGCTGTATACTCTGCCTGCTCATCCTCACTGAGCCATGGGTCGCCGATCCAGCCTTCATCATTATATTCTATTCCATATGGATCGAGGGAATGTGACAGTTCATGAGCAATGACCATTCCTGCGTATCCCAGTCTTTCTTCGTACGGCGCGTCCGGAGAGCACTTCGGATCACACAGAAGACCTGCACACAGAACAAAGGCATTGCACCAGTTAAAATAATAAGCATTTGTCACCAGCATATCTTCATCGTAAGGTCCCCGCTCCAGATCTTCATATACAAGCTGACTTCTGATATGTCGATTCCTTGATACGAGAAAGCTGATGTAATCCGTAACGGCATTTCCGGTAACCGTAACATCCGAAAGATCATTGGTATATTTATTGCTTCCGATCAGCACCTGCATTCTCATGAACTTGGCTCTGGCCTTCTCCTGGCCATGAACACTGAGCCACTCGGTATCATTGATCACAGACATGGCAGCTTTCTTGATGTCCTCAAACATGCTCTCCATCTCTTCACAGACACCGTCTGCAAGGTACCGGTTCAGATATTCTTCGGCAAGCACATCTCCTGCAAGTACCGGGAATATCGAATAGGAATCTACGCTTGAATCATACCCGGATCCTTCCGTAACATCCAGGTATCCGGAGACATCGATCAGATCATATGAAGCAAGGAGGATCATATGATCCCTGAACAGTTCCACATTTTCAGGAACGAACACCTCATTAAGATATCCCGTTATATCCCTGTATGCCAGTATCTCCGGATTATTCTGTACAATATGCAGACTATCTATTATCTCAAATACCGGAACCGGCACTTCGTTTTCCTCAAAATACTGAGGTCTCAGATAATATTCGTACCCGTTGCCGCTGAAATCCTCATAATGATCCATGAGTTCACCTGCTTTCCGGGCATTGGAGATCATCTCCATTACTCTTTCCTCCGAAAAACCCAGTTCGCTCATAAATCCGAGATAAATATTCCTGAAGCTTTCATCACCATTTTCGCCCAGCGCGCTCTCTACGTAAGAAAGAAGCTCTGCCTTTGCATCAGGAGCAAAGTACAGGCAGATATGTCCACCGGTGTCAGGATCGGTCTTCAGCCGAAATGATGTGTTAAATAAAGAGTACTCCTCACGGCTGTACAGTCCATACAGATCATCGAGAGTCCTTACACTCTCAATCTCTGAAATATACGCTCTGACAGCATCCATTCTTTCGGTTATATCCGAGGTGTCACACATCTCACGATAAAACATGACAGCCTTGTATAATCCGTCGTCCTCTGAAAGTCCGGACAGATCGATATTTACCAATATATCCATGACCCTGTCCTGAACGATGCGGTCATTGGCAAAAAAAGCGCACACAACACCGTCACCGGCCATCTCCCGCTCCTTAAGCCATTCGCCGTTTACGAATTCGTCAAAGTCATAGATAGGCTTCCCATTATCATCTATCCTGGTATTTTCCCGTGTACCTGATACCGGATCTCCGGCACCCTGTCCGGCATCATCACCGGAAACCGAATCGCCTGATGATACAGATGATGAGCCACCCGGCACAGTCTGTGTCTGACATCCGGTCATGCACACAAAAAGCGACGCACTCATAAAAAGCGCCGCCATGCGGTGCAGCAACCTGCACGAATTTAGTTTCATATTATCCGATTCCCCCACAATGTGTTTCTATTTGTCTTCAGTCACAAAATTGCTCTGTTCGATCCTTAAACAGTCCGATGCTATACCATCCTGTGTCTTCTGTTCTTGACCTTGTATCTGTACATCCTCTCGTCAGCTTCGCTGAGGGCATTATCGAGACTTATCTGTCTGCAGTCCTCGAATATCACGCATCCTATGCTGGCTGAGATATTGTATTCTTTTCCCGCTTCTTCCGATGTCTTACTCAGTGCCTCGGTAAATGCTATAGCCCTGCCTGCCTCTTCCTTCTCGGAATATTTACCTATACCTATCAGGAAAAATTCATCGCCGCCGCTTCGTACACATATCTCTCCGGGCCTTGCCACAGATACCAGAGTGGAACTTACAGCCTTGATACCAAAGTCACCCTCAGCATGTCCGAAGGTATCGTTTACATACTTAAGTCCGTCCATATCCGCAACAGCAACAAAGAGCGAATCGCCTTCCTTAGCTGAAGCAAGCATCTGTCTGAACTTCTCATACATGCCACGACGGTTATACAGACCGGTCATCATATCACGTATTGAGAACGCTTCCAGCCGCTCCTTGGTACGTGTCATTTCAAGTGCGTTATTGATGTAGCGGATCCAGCTTCTGAATACAACGTTTATGACAGGCTGGGTGAAGTCCCTCTGAAGCACTGCAAATCCCAGAAGGATACCATCAAAATGAACAGGTGAAAAATAATATACCGACGCTTTTTCAGCTTCTTCATCGAGCTTTGGCAGCATCCTTGAAGTATCGAAAAGCTTCGCATCCTTCTGTCCATAGAAGCTCTCGTCCCCAACCTGGGAATTGGCTGCATAGACAAGCATCTTCTCGGGATACCCGTCATAAGTCTCATTGTCCATGTCCTTCCAGTCTTCCTTGAGACACAGATAGAAATTCTTATACGGCTTGAGTAGATCCGCATAACTATAGATATTCATGATACATTCTTCGGAAGTAGCTGATGCGGTAAAGCCCTCCATGACATAGCCTTCCATGAATGCACCGATTCCGGTCGCATGTTCGTTATCTTCATCAGCAGGATTATATGAACTGATATATAGATAATCTCTGAATCGCCTCATCGAGTAGACAGGATCCACGTGACATCCGCAGCTCGCACCCGCATGGAAGTGAGTATGCATATCCCTTTCAAAGGGAATTATCTCAGCACCCGGTTCGATCTTCGCCCTGATACGGTTGACCGCTTCGGCACCCATCTCCTTCTCAGCAGGTTCATACGAAGCAACCGTCGTTACATTGATAGCACCTTCATCGGAAGCATCGAATCCTACAACGACTATGTCCTCCGGAACCTTAATACCAAGCTTTACAAGCCTGTCAACCAATCCCATGGCCATACAGTCGCTGGCACATACAACAGCATCAGGCTTTGCAACCTTACCGGTTGCTATATCCTTAGCAAGCTGATCACCACTGTAATAATAGAAATCTCCGTATATGATATGCTCGGGCAGGACCTCGAGTCCGTGCTTTCTGATCTCATCAAGTAATACGTTCAGTCTCTTCTCTGCGATCTCATTTCCCTTTGTTCCGGTAAGAACGCATATCTTCTTTCTTCCGTGAACCTCTATGACATGGCGGCACTCTTCCCTGAGCACCTCATCACTGTTGCTCTCTACGAGTTCAACGCCCTCAGAGGGCAATTCCAGGGCATACTTCGGAAGATCGGGATATTTTTCAAGACGATCCAGAAGCCTCTTTTGGATCTGACTGTCTTTATCTCCAACCATCGTGACACTATCAAGAATCACTCCGTCAAGTTCATCCAGATTGGCAAGTTCGAAAATATTGGCCTCCCCGCGAAGATAGTTCAGATGCGGAAAGGTGAAATGAACATTGGACGCAAAAACGCACAGATCATAATCATACTTTTCACATTGTGCCATTATTCCTTCGATGGTCCTGCGCACATGTGTAAGTTCCGGATATGCAACAAATAATCCTATTCTCTTGCGTCTGCCCTTCATAATGTTATCCTTCCTGTCAGAAATCATCTTGATGGTTTCGATGCAGTTGCCTGTAAGCATCATTGCAGATCTTAGACTTCAATGTTATCAGTTTCAATCCTGCCGTATTCAACCGTATACTCTGTATGCGGCGCCATCACCCCATGCCAGTTCTTTATCAGTTCATGCAGCCTTTCCTTATTTTTCTCATAAAGATCCATGTCCGGATCCGGCCACGTGAATTCTCCATGTGCGGTACGGTATATCACCATACCGAAACAGTCATACAAAGCAAGGGACATAGCCCATATCGCTTCATCACCGGCCCTGAGGCCGAATTTTACGGATATGGATTTCCAGTCCACGGTAAAAACGAGCTTATATGCTTCTTCCTTCTCCTCGTGAATATTCTCTATCCTGTATCCGTATGATTTCTTATCCAGTGCCAGAAACAGATCATACGACCTGTCTTCATGTGTAAATTCCATATATCCAATCCCCCCGATGTATCAGATATCGATCAATAGTCAAAGCGCCAGGTTTTCATTCTATGCGTTCATCACGCCTTGTCATCAAACAGATATACCAGCCATCCCATCACGGTCATTGCGGCCGTCTCTGTCCTTAGGATCCTGCGTCCGAGTGTTATGGGTATGAATCCCTTTTCTGACGCCCGTGTCACTTCCGTCACATCAAAGCCGCCTTCCGGTCCTATGAAGATTCCGATCTGCGAACCGGTTTCTATCCCTGAAATGATCTTTCTTGTAGAGGCCATATCCCCCGCAAGTTCATAAGGCATCAGCCTGACATCAAGTGCCTCAGCGTCCGCAAGCGCCTTATTGAAATCCATCACAGGTCCAATGGCGGGTATGATGCCTCTCTGACTCTGCTTTGCCGCTGCTTCTGCAATCTGCTGCCATCTTTCGCACTTAGCCGCAGCCTTTTTGTCATCCAGCTTTACAACACATCTCGATGTCCTGACCGGAATGATCCTCGCCGCACCGAGCTCTATACATTTCTGGATCACGGTCTCCATCTTATCCGCCTTCGGAAGAGCCTGATATACAGTGACCTTAACAGGAAGTTCCGTATCATCTTCCTTAACGAATCTTATCTCACAGACGACCTCGTCATCGGTAAATTCAATGATGCCGCATCTGTATTCCTTCGGTACGCCCTGGCATCTTACGCTGAATTCCTCACCGGGCCTCATCCTCAGGACATTCCTGATGTGATTATAATCATCACCGGTTATCACAACGCGGCGTTCATCCATATTGATTTGTGACGCATCCGCAAAAAACTGTGTCATATGTCACTTACGAGCCACAACAGAGCTCCATTCGCCCTGTCTTGAAATATCGAAGACGGTGAGTCCTGCTTTCTCCATTGCAGCTGTCACAATGCCTTCCTTCTCATTAAGGATTCCGGATGTAATGTACACTCCTCCGTCCTTCAGCATTATGGGAACGCATGGGGTAATGACCTCAAGAACCTCAGCAAGTATATTGGCAACAACTATGTCATACTTTCCCTTGCCGGCCCTTTCCTGAATCTCATCGTCAGTTGCTATATTGCCGATGACCATATCGAATCTGTCTGAAGAGATACCGTTATTTTCACAGTTCTCAGCCACTGCAGGCTCGGCACAGGGATCAAGGTCCGTTCCGAACGCGTGGCCCGCACCGAACATAAGTCCCAGTATGGCAAGTATTCCGCTGCCGGTACCGATATCAAGGATCTCATCTCCCGGCTTTACGAACTTCCTTATGTTGCGGATACAGAGCTGGGTGGTATCGTGCATTCCGGTTCCGAAAGCCGTTCCCGGGTCTATGTGAAGCACGTAACTGTGCTCATCCCCTTCAGGTACGTTCTCCCAGGAAGGAATGACAAGAATGTCATCAACCTCAAATGAGTGAAAATAGTTCTTCCAGTTGTTCAGCCAGTCGATATCGTCGGTTTCGGTGACTTCAACACTGCCTTCTCCGATATCCATATAACCTGCAATGTCTTCGAGGACTTCCTTTATCTCCGAAAGTACGTCTTCCTTTGTCTTCCTGCTGATATCACCGGATATATTGGCAGCGCCAATGGTCATGGTGCCGGGCTCAGGTTCTCCGCCCGTTATCAGGAGTCCATCCTCATCCATCTCAACGAAGAAGTTAAGATATGCTGTCCCGTCGTCCTCTGCCGTCTCGGGAAGGATATCAACGAACATCCTCTCCTTATCAAGGGGTGAAAGAGGTACATTATCCTCTATCTGTGCACCCTCAAGTCCGATATCATACAGATCGCTGATGATGATATCCTCAGCTTCCGTAGTAGTCTTAATTCTGAATCTGACCCATTTCATGTATAGTCATTGTCTCCAGGTTCATTCAATAATCAGTCAGCTGCAGATCGGTTGTCATCTCTATATTCATACTTTTGTCTGCAGAAATGTCATTTAAGTTGTCTGCCATATAGCATTCAACGTCTTACTTGCAATTCTGGTCACGGAAGCTTACCCTGCTCTCCGGTTCTACGGATGAAGTGATGAACGCATTGGATCCGATGACCGCATCGTGTCCGATCACTGTCTCTCCGCCAAGGATAGAAGCTCCCGCATAAATGGTAACCCTGTCCTCGATGGTAGGATGGCGCTTCTTACCCCTGAGGCTCTGTCCGCCTCTTGTGGAAAGAGCACCGATGGTAACACCCTGATAGATCTTCACATAATCGCCGATGATGGTGGTCTCACCGATAACAATGCCCGTTCCGTGATCTATGAAGAAGTACTTTCCGATGGTTGCTCCGGGATGTATATCTATTCCGGTTCTGGAATGTGCATGCTCTGTCATCATCCTGGGAATAAGAGGAACTCCAAGTACGAAGAGCTCGTGTGCAAGCCTTGCGGTGACTATGGCACGAAGTCCCGGATAGCACAATATGATCTCGCTGTGGTTATAGGATGCCGGATCCCCGTCAAAGAAAGCCTGTACATCAGTCTCAATAAGTGCTCTTATATCCGGAAGCTTCAGCATGAACTTCTCGGTGATCTCTTCGGAAGCTTCGACCCGCTCATCATATGATGCATTCTCATACTCCGGCTTCTGTATGAGGGATATGGCAACCTGCTTTTTCAGGTTATATATGATATCCTCCGTAAGCACCGTAAGACGGCTGTTCAGGTTATAGAATTTGTAATTCTTCTCACGGAAATACCCGGGGAAGACCATCTTCATAAGCTTGTCGAGTATCTCAACGACCTTATCCCTGTCAGGCTGTACCGTGATGTCCGTCCTGTTTATTATCCTGTCTTCTTTGTAATCACCCAATATTGAGTTTACTATACCGTCGATGTTCATTTTTCACTGTCCTTATTCGTATATTACGGCGCGCAAAATGCGTGCAAATAGTCCATTTAATAATAATCTAAATCAGGCTTTTTTACAACGTCTCAGTACACCTTCACCAGCAGAAGCCTTCCTTCCTTTACACAGACCTTCGCGGTTTTTCCCGGAAGAACTTCGTTGCTGATCCCGTACTGGTATTCGGGAGTAATCTCACCGTTTTCCAAGGGGTATTTTGCACCCGTGATATCTATGCCCTTGGCGGTTCCGGATATATTCAGCAGGGAAAAATACGAATACGAGTCATCTATGTATACCGGCTCATCCGACACTATCAGCATCTCCGAATAATCATCGATGATCACGCCATTTTTACCATAGGAATCCAGATACAGAAGGATAGAGATATTGCCCATGGTATGATCGAACCTGTTACCCACAACGCCTATAAGCAGAAACTCCTCATATCCGCGCTTTATGGCTTCTTTTACCGCAAAGTATGTATCGGTATCGTCCTTCTCGCAGGGCAGGGTTATAGTCTCGACATCCATATGCGGATCTTCGTGTGAATCAAAATCCCCCACGATCAGTCCGGGCTTTCTGCCAAGCTTCTCCATATGCTTAAGTCCGCCGTCACAGTAGATGAAAAAATCCTCATCTCTGATCTGCTTCTTTATATGTTCATAACCGCCTATATCGGCGCCACCGACAATAACGCATCTTTCCATCCGTCAATCTCCATCTGTATTCTCGCAGTTATAGCCTATCCGCTATCCGGTCCGTCTGTCACGCACCTTATTTCATATGCCATGTAACGGCACAGCGATCTGCATGTGGTCATTCATACACACTTTATGATTTTACCATGATATTGGCATTTCCGCCCCGCACTTTACAAATCGGATGATCTGTTACAAAATATCTATACGTTTCTGTCGAATGTCAGATTCATTCCCACGCGAAGGTGAAAGGTTTTTCATCCCATATGCTTACAGATGATGAAAAAAAGATGACAAACTGCATAAAGCTTACCGAAGATGAGCGGTTCATGAAGGAAGCCATAAAGCTTGCCATGAAGGCTGCTGATGCGGGGGAGGTTCCCATCGGCTGTGTTATCGTTCATGAGGGAAGGATCATCGGACGGGGCTATAACCGCAGGAACACGGATCATTCGGCCCTTTCCCACGCAGAGATCACTGCCATCAGGAAGGCCTGTGCACACCTGAAGGACTGGCGCCTTGAAGAATGCACGATGTACGTAACTCTGGAACCCTGTCAGATGTGTGCCGGAGCCGCTGTTCAGTCCCGCATTCCAAAGGTTGTCATAGGATGCATGTCTCCAAAGTCGGGAAGCGCCGGAACAGTTGTCGATATACTGAACAATCCTGCATTTACTCACAGCTGCGAGATAGTGACCGGGGTACTTGCAGAGGAGTGTTCCGCTGTTCTCAAGAATTTCTTCATCCGCATGAGAGCAATAAAAAAAGCGCTGGACAGCGCTTATAAATAATCTGTCGCTGCATCCCACATACAGACACAGCTGCCGTACATGCATATGCAGACTCGTGTACGCACATATATAAATATGCCTCAAAAAGAAAACCGGCCTTCCGCATAGCACGGAACGCCGGTTCATTTTTTATCTTCCGGGAAGCTTCTCGGGTTCGGGATACACCACTCCGAAGGTGTCCACCGTAACTGTCTTCATAACCTGGGGAGTAAGAGGTCTGTCCCTGAAATCGGTGGGAGTCTCTGCGATCTTATTGACCACATCCATTCCCTCAACAACCATTCCGAATGCCGCATAATCTCCGTCGAGATGAGGAGCATCCTTGTGCATAAGGAAGAACTGGCTTCCTGCCGAATCCGGGAACATGGAACGTGCCATTGAAAGGACTCCTGCGGTATGCTTGAGGTCGTTCTTAAACCCGTTGCTTGCAAACTCACCCCTGATGCTGTAATCGGGACCGCCGGTTCCGTTTCCGTCGGGATCTCCGCCCTGGATCATAAAGCCGGGGATTATCCTGTGGAATCCGAGACCGTTGTAGAATCCTTTTGATATAAGAGAGATAAAATTGTAAACTGACTGTGGAGCTATCTCGGGGTAAAGCTCAGCCTTTATTACGGAGCCGTCCTCCATTGTGATCGTTACTAAGGGATTTCTGGTTTCTGCCATTTTTGTTCCTTTCCAAATCATGATTATCCTGTCCCCTCATACCGGGGACTCATGCACCGGTCCTCAATGCCTTGCGACAGCCGATGTACCCCAAGATTATAACACGGAGCCCGCCCATATGAAATATCTTAAGAGAATCGAATATATCACAGGACAGATGCCTCCGGAGCCGGAGGAAGGATGCCTTTACGTTCTTTCCCCGGGTACATTCCTACGTGAGAAAAACTATCCGGATATCCCCTATGTCCTGTACAGGGACAGTGCAAAGGAAGGGAGTCTCTTTGCGGACGGCGTAAAGTATGTACTGGAAGGCGAAGGCCCTTTCGATCCGGAATCCTTTGATGATGACTATCTTGAGAAAATATACCGCAGACTTCTGCGCATCCCCTGGGACATACTGGAAACCGACAGATGTGTCATAAGAGAGACCACCGTCTCTGACCTTGATGCCTTCTATGAGATCTACTCCGATCCGGAGATCACCAGATTTCTTGAGGGGCTGATGGAAAGAAGCGAAGAGGAAAAGTACACTGAAAATTACCGCGACCTTATCTATGATATCTACGGGCACGGCATCTGGACCGTACTGTTAAAGGATACAGGCGAGGTGATAGGGCGTGCGGGACTTGACGAACGGGCAGGCTTCGATACTCCCGAGCTCGGATTTATGATTGGCAGAAAGTGGCAGAGGCGCGGACTTGCGCTGGAGGTATGTGAAGGGATCCTGCACCGGGCTGCGGAGGAAGGCATGGATACAGTGATGAGCCTTACGGAAAGGGAAAATGCCGCATCCGTACATCTCCTGGAAAAGCTGGGCTTTTTGGCGGAAGATACCGTGGAAATATCGGGTACAGAGCTGGTCAGATATCTGAAAAAACTGTAAATATCATGGTCTCAGATGATCTTTTGCCCATGATCTGCTGATTCAGGGCATTTGCGGTTGTTCACAATTTGTTTACAAATAGTTTTCTGAATGTTAAAGGCAAAAACATTTTCTATACACCTTTACAAAGTATATTATAACCAAGAAGACAACAGATTACTTTTTATCCTTCGTATACTTAATCTTTTTCATAATAATGCCGGGTATCATAAGATACCCGGCATCCTCCCATTTTAGGGGCTTTTTTCACACTACATATCCTTCGTACTGAGCAGGTCACGGGCCACTCTTATGTCTATGGCACGGTTCACATTCCTGATCTCGGCCCTGTTATGCTTTCCGCCGTCTTCTCCGTCCAGTGTCCACGCAATGCTTTCATCCGATGTCACCGTGATCTGTCCCGAGGTAAAAGAGACTATCCTGTCGGACAGGTCATATCTTCCCATGGCAAGAGCACCCAGCAGCTGCTGGAATTCGATGGGAGTCCTGAGTTCTTTTATAAGATTGACCTCAAAGAGTCCGTCCGCAAGATCCACGTTGTCACCGGTGATCCCTCTGATGCCGCCCACACTGACAGAATTGGTGATCATCCCGTAGATGAAGTTGTCCTCAATGGATTCACCGTCATGCTCTATCTTCATGTGATGAGGTCTTATATTCATAAAGCTCTTGATACCTTCAAGGATATATGCGGAGTGACCGATGGCATTCTTCATATCCTGATCCGTGCTGTAGCTCACCTCGGTAAATGCCCCGAAAGCCGCAACATAGATAAACGCCTCTTTATTGAAAAGGCCCACATCCACAGCCTTATCCATTCCGTCTACGATGATCTCTGCAGACTTGAGCATGTCCTTGGGAAGTGCAAGTGAACCTCCGAAGTCATTGGTGGAACCTGCAGGAATATAGCCCAAGGGAGTACGCCCCGGATTCTGCATCATACCGCGCACGGTCTCATCAAGAGTACCGTCGCCCCCGCAGCATACGACAATATCGTATTCCGATTCTCTTTCTGCTGCGATCCTTTCCGCATCGCCGTTCTTCCTCGTGGGAGCAATGGTGATCTCATAGCCGCCTGCGGCAAAAATATCAAGGATATCCGCAAGTTCAGCGCGTATCCTGCCTCTTCCCGCTTTTGGATTGTAGATAAATAACATTTTCTTCATACGCTGATAATAGCATAAATGCCGGATCATGAAATAAAAAAGATGTGGAATACTAGTATTCCACATCTCCGGTTATCCTTGTATTTATATTCCGTTTCCTAAGCTTACTGAGATTCCTTATGCCTCTGCGCCGGTGAGGAACTTCTCAACAGTATCGATGGCATCGCCTTCATCAGCGCCGTCACACTTGATCATAAGCTCATCGCCCTCATCAAGAGTGATGCTCATCATTCCCATGATGGACTTGGCATTAACCTTCCTCTCTCCTGCTTCAAGATAGATAATGCTGTCATATCTGCTTGCTTTCTGTACAAGAAGAGCAATGGGACTTGCGGACAGATTCTTAGGAAATTTAACGTTTACGGTTCTGGTAATCATACAATGTTTCCTTTCTGACACCACCCTTCCCCAAAGATCGCGTCAGTTCCATAATCACTATTCCCCAATACCATAAACAGCTTCCCCATGCCGTTTTAAGGTCTTTTGCTCCGAGCTATCTCGCTCAGCTTGGCAAGTCTGTGGTTGATACCCGATTTCCCCACCGGAGGGTCCATCATCGCACCGAGCTCCACAAGAGTCGCATCGGGATATTCAAGCCTCCCGTATGCTGCTTCCCTGAGCTGATCGGGCAGGGATGCGAGCATCCCGTGTTCCTCCAGATATCTGATATCCTCAAGCTGCCTTGATGCGGCAGTCACAGTCTTCCTTATATTCGATGCCTCGCAGTTAACCCTTCTGTTGATGGTGTTGCTGACATCCTTATATATGCGGCGGTTCTCGAACTCCATGTAGGAATTCTTCGCTTCCATCACACTGAGAAGCTCGCCTATCATCTCGCCTTCCTTGACATACACCACAGTTTCCGAACGTCTCACCGTCTTACGTGCGCATATATCAAAATCAGAACACACTCTTACTATCTGATCCGCCTTGACATCACTGTCACATACGAACTCCAGATGATATCCCTTATCGGGGTCGCTCACAGACCCGGATGCCAGGAAAGCCCCTCTGAGAAAGGCTCTTCGGCAGCATGGATTCTTAAGAGTAAGTTCAGGCACCGATGTATCTATGTCGCCGAGGCTCTTTATGAGGGAATCGAACTCCCCGTCAGTTTCCTTAAGCGACTTCCCTATATTAAATGTTATTTCAAGTAAAGTAAAGCCTTTTTTTATAAGAGCGTTTCCATTTGTGTTAAATCCGATGGTCACACTTCCGTCTGCCGAGATGCCTATCTGTCCTGCAAGGTGCATGATGGCAGAGATCTCAGCGATCCTGCAGTGCCTTGCGGGAGGTATCACTCCGGCCAGCTCTTCCTTGACATCAGATGAAAAGGACATATCTGCCTCTCATTCTTTTCTTCTAAGTTGCGGTAACATCCCTGTGGATCATCTTGAATCCGAAATCCTTCCTGGTACTCATCCTCGCATAGAGGCCTTCCGCAAGGGTGACGGATCTGTGCTTTCCGCCTGTACATCCTATGGCGATCACAAGATTGTACTTGCCTTCCTTCACGTAATTGGGCATCAGGAAATCCAGCATATCCTCAAGCTTATCCAGGAATTCACCGGTCTCCTTAAACTGGCACACATAATCCCTGACCTCTTTATCCAGACCGGTCTTCGTCTTAAGCTCATCGATATAAAAGGGATTGGGAAGGAATCTCACATCGAATACCAGATCTGCATCTGCGGGGATACCGTACTTAAATCCGAAGGATTCA
Source organism: uncultured Lachnospiraceae bacterium (assembly GCA_902761225.1). GTDB lineage: Bacteria > Bacillota > Clostridia > Lachnospirales > Lachnospiraceae > AC2028. The sequence continues at coordinate 46,442 of CACWJQ010000005.1, forward strand.
ATGGTCACATTGAGATTCGAATACTGCTCGTTCTTACGGAATATCCGGTCCAGTTCAGCCTTGAACTCCCTGGTAAGGAGATTCGATGTATCTATGATGTATGTAGCCTGCTTCCTGATGGGAGCAAGCTCCACCCGTTCCTTCTTAATGCCTTCCTCGATGGAGCCGTCCCCGGCAAGGGGATGGAGTCTTCTGGTCTCCTTATAGCGCTTTATAAGAGTCTTATCCGATGCTTCGAGGAAAAGCACCTCCGTATCATGACCGCTCTGCTTCAGGTTCTTTATTACCTGGGCGAAATTCTTCATGGACCCTGCCGTACGGATATCGATACCCAGAGCCACCTTATTGTATTCGTTTCCGGGCTGGGCAAGGAGTTCAACAAACTGGCTCACAAGTCCGGCAGGCAGGTTGTCTATACAGTAGAAGCCGATATCCTCCAGCATCTTCATGCCGGTCCTCTTACCGCTTCCGCTCATTCCGGTTATGATAACGATACGCATATCTTTCTCTCCGATCAGTGTCCGCTTCCCGGACCTATTATGGTGATCTCCGGTTCAAGCCGTACGGAATAATCCCTGTATACGGTTCTTCTTACCTTGTCCATAAGATCGATGATATCGGTAGCAGTGGCATCATCGGCATTTACAATAAAGCCGCAGTGCTTGTCTGATACCATTGCGCCTCCCAGCCATTCTCCGGCAAGTCCCGCATCCTGAATGAACTTGGCGGCAAATCCCTCCTTGGGATTCTTGAATATGCATCCCGCATTGGGATAATTAAGCGGCTGTTTGCTCTTTCGTTCCTGTGTGTACTTCTCTATTTTCTCATTGATGACATTCTTGTCACCTTTTTTAAGTTCCATCACCGCTTCAAGGATGATGTATTTCTTGTAGCAGAAAATACTGTGACGGTAGTCAAAATCCATTTCGTGCGGGTGGAGCACAAGCTCCTCTCCCGCACTGTTGAGAACCTTGACTCTCTTTACCACATCGGACATCTGGGATCCGAAGGCTCCCGCATTCTGCCTTATGGCGCCACCGACAGTCCCGGGGATACCGCTTGCGAACTCCAGTCCGGCCAGCCACATCTCAGCCGACATGCGTGCCGCTTTGGGAAGCGATGCTCCGGCCCCGCATATAACTTGATTTCCCCTGATATCGATATTGCTGAAATCTCCGATGAGCTTTATTACGACACCATCATATCCCTCATCTTCCACGATCGTATTGGTTCCGAATCCGAGTATTACATAGGACAGTGATCTCTTCCTCACAAAAGTAAGCACCCGCCTGAGTTCGCCGATGGTGCGGACCTCGGCCACGCACAGCGCATTGCCGCCGGCTCTGAACGAGGTATATTCGGACATCGGCTGATCCGGATGGATATACTCCGGCTCCAGATACTCCGATAAAAGAAAGGCAATCTCCTGTCCTGTCATTTGGTGTCTCCTATCACGTACTTTACGAACATAATCTTTATGCGAGGATCATTCCCGCACAGCCGTAGATACCGGCGTCATTTCCAAGCTCGGCAAGAGCGAACCTCGCACCCTTGCAGGGAGGGAATACATACTTTTCAAATTCCGGCTCCACGAAGGAAAGAAGGATCTCTCCTGCCTTGGATACTCCTCCTCCGATAACGAATACCTCGGGATTGACCACATCTGCCACGCTTGCAAGTCCCTTGCCGAGATACCTGCCGAACTCCTTCGCTATCTCGATGGCAACCTCATCGCCTGCCTTGACTGCATCAAATACTGCCTTGGCATCAAGCACTTCAGCGCTTCTTAAAACGGATGCCTTATCATCGGCCTCAAGTCTTCTCTTTGCAAGTCTTGCGATACCCGTTGCGGATGCGAACTGCTCAAGGCATCCGGTATGTCCGCAGTTGCACTTCAGCGTCTCTTCATCGTCAACCCTGATATGTCCGATCTCTCCCGCAGCTCCTGTAGCGCCGGTGATCAGTCTTCCGCCGATTATAACGCCTCCGCCCACACCGGTTCCCAGTGTTACGGCAACAACATTCTTATGGCCCTTTCCGCCGCCCTTAAGCATCTCTCCGTATGCAGCGACATTGGCGTCATTTCCCGCAACCACCTTTATGCCGTCAAGCTTTTCTTCCATGGTGGTCCTGAGATTGAACACATCCCATCCAAGGTTCACGGCTCCGCCTGTCATGACACCGTCTTCGTCAACGGCACCGGGAGCACCGACTCCCACACCCATGACATCCCCGGCAGTAATGCCGCGCCCGGAGATCTTACTCTTAATGCTGTCGCACACATCTCCCACGATGTTCTTTCCCTTGTCGGTCTTGTCAGTGGGGATCTCCCACTTATCGAGAAGCTCACCCTTTTCATCAAAAAGTCCAAGCTTTACGGTAGTTCCGCCGATATCAACTCCGAATACGTATTTCATCTTATATCCTCTTAATCCGCACCGCGAAGCGGTGCCTGTATTTTTTCATCTGGGAACAGCTCCGGGGTTATTCCGCATCTTCATCGGCGCGCTTCTTTACAAGAGACTCCTGAACTCTCTTATAAAGCTCCTGTGCCGCATTGTAGCCCATCTGCTTCTGACGGTAGTTGACCGCAGCGGTCTCGCATATTACCGCAAGATTTCGTCCGGGTCTGACGGGAATATTGTGACATACGACTCTTACTCCGAGATACTCCGTGAAGTTCTCTTCAAGTCCGAGTCTGTCATAGTCCTTGTCCTTGTTCCAGTCTTCAAGCCTGATGACCAGATCCACCTGCTGGGAATCCTTGACGCTGGAAGCACCGAAAAGTGCCTTTACATCAACTATACCGATACCCCTGAGCTCAATGAAGTGCTTCGTAATGTCGGGAGCCGTACCAACAAGCAGCGTATCGGAAAGCTTTCTCAGCTCAACCGCATCATCGGTAACAAGTCTGTGTCCTCTCTTGATCAGTTCAAGAGCCGCCTCGGATTTACCGATACCGCTCTCACCGGTTATAAGTACGCCTTCACCGTAACAGTCCACGAGAACCCCATGTACGGAGATCATGGGAGCAAGCTGCTCATTGAGCCATCTGATAAGCTCTGCGGTGAATCCTGAAGTCGCTTCATTGGTAAGGAGTACCGGAATGCTGTACTTTCTCGCAAGCTCCATGAATATATCGTTGGGTCTTAAGCCCCTGCAGAATATTATGGCAGGCATTGGGTGCTCAAGGAACTTGTCATATGCCTCATACTTCTGCTCGTCGTCGAGAGCATTCTCCATGTAGGAATACTCGACATATCCTATGACCTGGATACGCGCCGGGTCAAAGTATTCGAAATATCCGGCGATCTGAAGAGCGGGTCTGTTGATATCGGGCTGCGTTATGCGTATGCGCGATACATCGATCTCAGGTGTGAGATTGACCAGATCCATCCTCTCGATAACCTTAGTCAGTTTGACACTTGCCATCAGATGTTCTCCTCAATCCACTTTTTGAATTCATCGGGTGATGTGGCACCGACCTGCTGTGAAACAGCCTGTCCTCCCTTGAAGATGATAAATGCGGGAATGCTCATGATGCCGTACTTCTCGGCAATGGCACCGTTATCATCCACATTGCACTTGCAGATCTTGATCTTATCCGCAAGCTGCTCTGCAAGAGCATCAACAACGGGGGACATCATCTTACAGGGGCCGCACCAGTCTGCATAGAAATCCACAAGAACGGGAAGAGATGCACCGAGTACCTCTGTCTCAAAATCATTAACTGTTACAAACTGTGCCATAATAGCTCCTTTCATATATATCTGTTTAAAGTATCGTTCCACACGGACTTAAGGTGCGCCCTTTGCAAACCTTAAGTCACTCACGGGAAATAACATACTTGCAAATGGGATTTCCCATGCTTGAGAACTTCTCCTCGTATTCGGTCATAACATTATCCTTCACCAGTTCAGCATCTGCATGAAGGTCATAGGTTATAAGATCCGCTTTCCATCCGGATCCCGGAAGCTGCTCCACCGCCCAGTCAAAAAGCACCCTGTTATCGGTCTTGAACTCTATCCTTCCGTCCGCTCTTAATATTCTATCATATCTTGCAAGAAATTCACGTGATGGAAGCCTTCTTTTTGCATGTCTGTCCTTGGGCCAGGGATCGGAGAAGTTCAGATATATCCTGTCCACCTCTCCGGGACCGAACACCTCAGCGATGATCTCGGCATCCATCCTTATGAACTTAAGGTTTTCCTTGGGTTCCTCCTCCATCTTCTGGACGGCTCTTAAGAGCACCGCGGAGTACTTTTCAATGCCTATATAATTGATATCCGGGTGAAGAAGGGCCATTTCATGGATAAACCTGCCCTTTCCCATACCGATCTCGATATGAAGCTCTCCGGGCCCGGCAAAACTGCTCTTCCAGCTTCCCGCCCTTTCCTTAAGCTCCTCCTCGGGAACCACATATTCACTCTCTGCTATCCTCTCCCTGCATCCGGGAACATTCTTAAGTCTCATTTCTTTCTTTTTCTTCCCCTTTCGGAAAATAAACTCTTATCGCTTCCCTTTCTGACCTTTTCGGACAGATAGCTGTGCCTTCGTTCCTTCCTGTACTGCCTTCTCCAGTTAGGATGCACCTTCCTGTAGCTGCGGTACAGTCTGATGATACCGTAGATGAGGAGTATACCTGCCGCAATGCAGGCACTTATCGCCGCCACCCTTACGATATTGATGAAGACAAAGGGCTTCTTCTCCGGTATATCCTCCATATGAGTCTCCTCACTTACGGTGCCGAAATCATAATTTTCAGCCGGTTCGCCGAACAGTATCGAGCACTTGCCAAGATATATGCCGCCGTAGGAATATATGATCCTTGCAGCCTCCCTGTCGGTGACATTGTCGTAGGTGATATAGCTGTCGAGATTCCCGAAATCCACCGTAAGAGGCAGAAGCACCCTGTCACTCTTGTCCAGGGACAGCATGGGTCTGGAATCCCCCATGATATCGATGGTCCCGTAGGAACCGATCTTGGAGCCTATATCATACGATGTCTCGTTCTCTGATGCATTGACCATTGCAAAGTTCGAAAAACCGTAATCGAACAGCGCTATGGCATCCTTGTATCTTTCATCCTTGCCGTCGTTCATAAGGACAGCGATAAGTCTTACTCCGTCCTTCTCCGCACCGGCTATCAGACAGTACCCGGCTTCTTCCGTATAACCGGTCCTGGCACCGATCAGGTACTCATATTCATATGCCCCTCCGGGAATCATCCCCAGAGCATTTCTCTCAATGATCTCATCCTTCTGTCCCTCAGAAGGGTACAGATGAAGGGTCTTCATCAGGGAATATTTGCACAGAAGCTCATTATTGAAAAAGTCTCTTCCGAGCAGCGCCATATCGTACGCCGTGGTATAGTGATCCTCCGAGTGAAGGCCCACGGGATTGGAAAAGGATGTGTCCCTGCAGCCGCTCTGGGCAGCTCTTGAGTTCATCATCGCAACAAAGGCTTCCCTTGATCCGCCGCCGATATGCTCCGCAAGTGCAAATCCGCATTCTGCCGCACCTCTTATGAGTATGGCCTGCAGACACTCATTGACGCTGAGTGATTCCCCCACATCGATGGCGATATTGACGGTGCCGGAAGGCACATCATATACCGCTTCGCGGGAAAATACCACCCTGTCGTCAAGATCACACATCTCTGCGGCCAGCATGCTGGTAACAACAGCGGTCATGGCGGCAGGATACGACCTTTCCCGGGCATTCTTCGAATACAGCACCGCTCCTGTGGAGGACTCCATCAGCAGGGCAGACGATGCTCCCGTTTCGGGGGCTTTGGGCCAGTTCGGTATGGAGGATGTCTCTATGTCGGCCCCCGGCGAAACAAGCTGTATGGTGCCGGAAGCTGCGTTAACCGCAGATCCAAGGGGAGTTACGACAAGCAGAAAAATCACAAGAGGCAGAGTCAAAACTCTGCCCTTGCTGCATAAAAACCTTAACTTGTTACCTGTCCGTATCTTCATATAGATCAGAGCGTATGATTTGAAAAGATCCCTACATCTTCGGAAGGTCCGTCGCCCGGATCATCTTCCTTTGAATAATAAACGCTGCGTCCGTCATCACCCTGAGAGCCGCCCTCTGCGTCATCTCCTGCAGTTCCCCTGCTTTCGCTTCCGGCTTCACCGTCAGATTCCTGAGAACCCTGTGATGAACTATCTTCCACTGCATCACCTTCAGGTGCCTGCCCTGCTGACGATGCCTCAGCCGCTTCGCTTCCGGTTACATCCTTCTGCTCCTCTTCAGGCTCGGGCAATCCCTTTTCCTGTCTGAAGATCTTCATGAACTCCTTGCCTGTGATGGTCTCTTTTTCGATAAGATACCCGGCAAGCTTATCCATAAGGTCACGGTTCTCGGAAAGGAGTTCCCTCGCCTTGTCATATGCCTTCTTGAGCATTGCCACGACTTCCTCGTCAATGGCTGCCGCAGTCTGGTCGGAACAGTTAAGGGATGTACGTCCTTCGAGATACTGGCTCTCAACCGTGGCAAATCCGGCAAGTCCGAACCTCTCGCTCATTCCGAAGCGGGTGATCATATTCTTGGCAATGGATGTTGCCTTCTCAATATCATTGGCAGCACCTGTTGTGACATTGCCGAATACTATCTCCTCTGCGGCACGTCCGCCGAGAGCGGAGACAATCATGTTCTCAAGCTCCTCCTTGGAATTGAGGTACTTCTCTTCCTCGGGAACCTGCATTACATATCCGAGAGCACCCATTGTCCTGGGCACGATGGTTATCTTCTGAACGGGCTCGGAATTCTTCTGGAGAGCGGTGATGAGAGCATGTCCCACCTCGTGATAGGATACTATCTTCCTCTCCTCCGCACTCATGATGCGGTCTTTCTTTTCCTTGCCTACAAGCACCTGCTCAACGGCATTGAAGAGGTCCTTCTGGCAGACATACTCCCTGCCTTCCTTGACCGCATTGATGGCCGCCTCGTTGATCATGTTGGCTAGGTCGGAACCGACGGCACCGCTGGTTGCAAGAGCTATGGCATCAAGGTCAACGCTCTCATCCATCTTGACATTCTTGGCATGAACCTTGAGTATCTCCACACGGCCCTTAAGATCCGGCTTGTCAACGATTATGCGTCTGTCGAATCTTCCGGGTCTGAGAAGTGCCTTATCAAGTATCTCGGGGCGGTTGGTCGCTCCGAGTATAAGTATACCCTTTGATGAATCGAAGCCGTCCATCTCGGAAAGGAGCTGGTTGAGAGTCTGTTCTCTTTCCTCATTTCCTCCGCCGTACTTGGAATCACGGCTTCTTCCGATGGCATCTATCTCGTCTATGAAGATAATACAGGGAGCATTCTTGGTAGCTTCCTTGAACAGATCTCTTACTCTGGATGCACCGACACCGACATACAGCTCGATAAAGTCGGAACCTGTCAGCGAGAAGAAGGGCACATGTGCCTCGCCCGCAACAGCCTTGGCAAGTAGTGTCTTACCGGTTCCGGGAGGTCCCACAAGAAGAGCTCCCTTGGGAAGTCTTGCACCGATGCCTGAATACTTGCCGGGATTGTGAAGGAAGTCAACGACCTCCACCAGTGATTCCTTAGCCTCATCCTCACCGGCCACATCCTTGAAGGTGATACCTGTCTCCTTCTGTACATAGACCTTGGCATTGCTCTTTCCGACATTAAGAGGACCGCCGCCTCCGCCCATCCTTCTCATCAGGAAGGAAGCAAGGAGCCACAGCAAAAGTACGGGAAGCACCACGCCCACGAAGATCTCGGTCAGGATTCCGGAAGATGTGCTTACAACTCTCTGTCCGGATACGCCGTGTGCCTCGAGCCTCTCCATAAGGTTATCCATGGATTCCATGAGCCTTGTGGTATATACGCGCTCATTCTGGAGCTGTACATAATATGCATACTGTTCGAGCCTGTTGGAATCCGCGCCTCCGCTCTCGGAATCTGATTCCTGCAGCACTGCGGAGAGCTTGAGGGTTACGGTAAGTTCCGCATTCTCCGCATCCAGTTCAACAGCCTCAACCCTGTCGTTTTCCAGGTCATTGAGGAATTCGGTATACTCCTTGGTCTGGGTCGAACCCTTTCCGCCAAAGAGCATATTGTAGAACAGGAAGATGACCACCACCGTACAGAGCAGGGCGAGGATCATCATCCATGAGTTGTTCCGGCCGGGGCCGGGACGCTTGTTGTTTTGATTTTGAGAATTATTATCCAATTTCAGATCACCATATCAGAAAAAAATAGTTAACTGTTAAGACATCAGACAAAATCCTTGCCGCGCTCATACTCGGGAGTACATGTAAGTCTTATTCCGAGCTTGCGGTATACATTCTCATCAACTCTTGAAAGAATGACGCTTGAATGTGCCTCAGCACCCCTGAGGCCGGGAAGGCAATCCAGTGCAGCCTTGGCAATGGGATTGGTCGATGCCGAGCTTGAAAGCGCTATGAGCATCTCATCTGTATGAAGTCTGGGGTTACGTGCGCCCATATAGCTGGTCTTCAGAGTCTGTATGGGTATAAGGGTCTCCTCACTCATTACCTTTACTTCATGAGGGATACCTGCAAGTACCTTGATGGCATTAAGAAGGCAGGATGCAGCCGCTCCGAGCAGCGGATTGGTACGTCCGGTGACGATGGTTCCGTCGGGAAGCTCTATGGCTGCTGCGGGAGTTCCGCTCTCTGTCTGTCTCTCCATGGCGGCAACAGCAACCTTTCTGTCCTCAGGCGTAATTCCCGCCTGTTTCAGAAGAAGCTCCTGCTTGTAAAGCTCCGCCTTGGGTGCGTCTCCCTTTTTAACGGAAACGGCACTTGCATAATATCTTCTGAGTATCTCCTGACATGACGCATCGCGGCATGCCTCATCATCGGTAATGGCATAACCTGCCATGTTCACGCCCATATCGGTAGGGCTCTTGTAAGGGCACTCTCCGCTTATGGCTTCGAAAAGTGCACTGAGCACAGGGAATATCTCCACATCGCGGTTATAGTTCACAGTGGTCTCACCGTAAGCTTCCAGATGGAAGGGGTCGATCATGTTGACATCGTCAAGGTCGGCGGTTGCTGCCTCGTAAGCGATGTTGACAGGATGACGGAGAGGAAGATTCCAGATAGGGAATGTCTCGAACTTGGCATATCCCGCATTGACTCCTCTCTTGTGCTCATGGTAGAGCTGTGAAAGACATGTAGCCATCTTGCCGCTTCCGGGTCCGGGTGCGGTGACGACCACAAGGGGTCTTGTTGTCTCGATATAATCGTTCTTGCCATATCCGTCATCCGAAACGATGAGAGGGATATTGGAAGGATATCCGTCGATGGGATAATGCAGATAGCTCTTGAGCTCGTGGGCATCCAGGAGCTGTCTGAAGCGGTCCGCTGCAGGCTGTCCGGAATACTTGGTGATAACTATGCTCGATACGAGGAATCCGATCTCCCTGAACACCTTGACCAGACGGAGTACATCCTGATCATAGGTTATACCCAGGTCGCCTCTGACCTTGTTCTGTTCAATGGCATCGGCGCTTATAACGATGACGATCTCTGCCTGATCCTTGAGCTGTTCCAGCATGAGGAGCTTGTTATTGGGAGCAAAGCCGGGCAGGACTCTTGACGCATGGTAATCATCATAGAGCTTTCCGCCGAATTCCAAATAAAGCTTTCCGAATCTGGAGATTCTTTCCCTTATATGAGCTGACTGCAGCTCCAGATATTTTTTGGAATCAAACCCTGTCTTTTCCATTTCTCCTCCAGGCATAAAGCCGGCCGTCTCAGGCGCTTTCATTATTGAACATCAAAACACAAAAAAACACATACACTTCGATATAATAACACGATTTCGGGCTTTTCACTACTTATAATCCGTTTTTTTCGCGCAGCTCTTTGAAGAAAGCGGCGATCCGCGCCGCAACATCCCCGGGGATCTCGGGCAGCTCCGCCAGTTCCTCCTCCGTGGCCCCGGCGATCTCGGATATTGTCTGGAACCTCTTCATCAGAGCCTTCTTACGGGATGGACCGATACCCGGTATCTCGTCAAGCAGGGATCTGGTCTGGGATTTAGCCCTTAAGGACTTATGGTACTCAACCGCGAATCTGTGAGCTTCGTCCTGGATCCTTGTTATGAGTTTGAAACCCTCGGAATGAGTATCTATGGGAAGCTCCAGATTATTGAAGTACAGTCCCCTTGTCCTGTGTCGGTCATCCTTGACCATTCCGCACACTGGAATGTCCAGTCCCAGGGAATCGAGCACCTCAAGGGCTATGTTCACCTGGCCTCTTCCGCCGTCCATCAGCAGGAGATCCGGCAGATGTGAAAAGCTCACCGTTTCGGAGCCTTCACCTGCACTCTTTAATCTTCCCGCCTCCTCCATCCCATGGGTAAAGCGCCTTGTCAGAGCTTCCTTCATGCATGCGTAATCATTGGGGCCCTCAACCGACTTGATCCTGAACTTCCTGTAATCGCTCTTCTTGGGTCTTCCGTTTTCAAATACCACCATGGATGCCACATTTTCGAAGCCGTTGGTATTGGATATATCGAAAGCCTCCATCCTCACAAGGCCCTCTGTCTTCAGAATGCTCTCTATCTCCGCGACAGCCCCGGAAGTCCTTGCCTCTTCCCTCTTTATCTTCTCTCCGTCATTGTGGAGGATGATACGGGCATTTTCCTCGCTCATCTCAAGGAGCCTGGCCTTGGTCCCTATCTTGGGCACCGTAAGGGTGATCTTATGACCGCTCTTTTCGGAAAGCCACCCCTCTATAAGCTCCATATCCTCCGGGGCGTTTCTTATCATTATCTCTCTGGGAATAAACGGGGTTCCCGAATAGAACTGCTTGATGAACCCGCCCATGACATTGCCGTCACTTTCCATCAGACTGTCCGTCATATGGTAATGCTCACGTCCCATGAGCCTTCCGTCCCTGACAAAGAAGATCTGGATAACGATATCCTCACCGTCTCTTGCCATTCCGATGATATCCCTGTCCGTTCCCACATTGCCGCTCACCTTCTGCTTCTGGGCAACGCTCCTTACGGATTCCACCAGGTCCCTGTATCTTGCAGCCTCTTCGAACTTCATGTCATCCGAAGCTTCCTGCATCTTTTTCTCCAGATCCTTTATGATGGGACCGTAATTGCCGTTCAGAAATTCCAGCGCCCCGGCCACCTGTTCCGAGTACTCCTCCCTTGAGACATACCCCTGGCAGGGTCCGGTGCACTGACCGATATGGTAATTAAGACATGGCCTTTCGAGACCGATATCCTCCGGAAGCTTACGGTTGCAGGTCCTTAACCTGAATATCCTGTTGAGGAGCTCTATGGTATCCTTCACCGCCTGGGCCGAGCTGTATGGACCGAAGTATCTGGATCTGTCCCTTTTCATTGTCCTGGAAAAAAGTATCCTGGGATAATCCTCCCCTGTGGTGACCTTGATATACGGATAGGTCTTATCATCCTTGAGAAGGGTATTGTACTTGGGCGAATGCTCCTTGATGAGATTGTTCTCGAGAACCAGGGCTTCAAGCTCGGAATCCGTCACGATGAATTCAAAACGGTCGATCTTGGATACCATATTGTCGATCGCAGGTCCCCTTCCGATATTGGACCTGAAATACGATCTGACGCGGTTCCTCAGATTGACAGCCTTTCCCACATACATGATGGTGTCATTCTCATCACGCATGATATATACGCCGGGCTCTGTCGGCAGTTTCTTCAATTCTTCCGAAAAATCCTTCATATACTTTTCATCCGGAAAAGAAAATAAGAACGCAGGGCGTTCTTTATTCTCCGTTATCCTCGGGAACAGGTCCGGAGGTACTGCCTGCAGTCTTTTTCACGGGAAAACCGGATGTATTATGCTTCCTGTATTCCCTGACCTTATTGAACTTCTTCTCGACCACGGCGGCTTCCTTATCGGTTACACATCTGAGAGTCTTTACTATGAACACTCCCTCGGGGCAGCTGCACGGATGCATGATGATCTTGCCCTTTATAAGTCCGTGTTCCTCACACTCTCCCAGACAGTAATATTTCCTGTCACCCATGGAGAACCATCTTATCTTGCGTCTGGCCTTTTTGCCGCATATGTAGCACCTGGTGGCAAGGGTTTCCTTATCCCTGAACGCCGCATCCCTGTCCTTGAAAACTCTGGATATCCTCTTTTCGTATGTGGGGAATATACTCCTGATCTCATGCTCTTTGTCGGAAGGCGGAAATGTAATGTCATAGGAAATGAACTTTATGACATCACTGTCTTTTTCAAGGATTTTCCTCAGCACCAGCGCGGTGTAATATGCATCGCTGAAGGCTCTGTGGAAGGGAATGTCCTTCTCGATACCGAAGCTGTCGACCACGTATTCCAGATTTCTCCTGGTCTTGCCGTCCTCTTCGCAGGCGAGCATGTACAGCTTCTGGGCGTCTATATAAGCCACCGGTCCCTCGTTTATAAGAGGCTGCCCGAAGTACCTGAGATTCTGCTGCAGAACCGTTATATCCCCGGGACCCCAGGTGACGAACACGGGATCATTTCCGCACCATTCAAAAAACCTCCGGGAAACATTCTCGAAGGTATCACCCTTTTCAAGCTCCTCCATCTGAAGATGAACGAGCTTGCTGGTAAAGTTATGCATTTTCTTATAGACCCTGGGTTTTATAAGTTCGCTGAATTCGGAGATCAGCTTCCCGTCTTCACCGTACATCACGGCGCCTATCTCGATTATCTCAAAGGGCATGATGGAGACTTCGGGCTCGCTGCCGGTAGAACTCTGGTTCCACTCAAGGTCGAGGACGATCATGTTCATTTGTCTTTCTTAAGCCAGGGCTCCTTACCCTTAAGATCAGCCTTCACGGTAAGAGGGAAGTTAGTCTTCAGCCAGTTGGTGCACAGCATCATCCACGTTGTTATGTCAGGATAATCCTCATTGCCGTACCTGCTCAGTGAGAGGCTGTTTGCAAGAGAAAGTCCGTGCCCTCCCCGGGAATAGATATGGAGCTCGGCGGGGATGTTATTTTCCCTTAATGCCGTAACATACAGGAGTGAGTTCTCAACCGGAACGGTACAGTCCGTAAAGGTGTGCCACACAAATGCCTGCGGTGTGTCCTTATTGACCGCCTTCTCAAGGGACATCTTCCTGCGCAGTGCCCTGTTATCGCCGCAGAGATTATCTATGGAGCCGGTATGGGCGTATTTTCCTGAGGATATCACAGGGTAACCGAGTATCTGGCCGTTTGGACGGAGCGTCTCGGATGATCCCTTAAGTCCTATGGCCTCCGCTATCTTCGGATCGTTCCAATAGCAGGCATAGCTTGCGGCAAGATGTCCGCCTGCGGAAAATCCCATTATAAGGACCGCATTCTTATCAACCTTCCATGCAGCAGCATTCTTACGGACTATCCTGAAACAGGACGCTGCTTCGGTAAGTGCCACAGGGTATTTTGCGGGAGCACAGGAATAATACAGTATCCCGCAGTTATAGCCCTCAGCCATCAGCTTATAGGCAACCGGCTCAGCCTCTCTCGGAGATGTGTAGGCATAGGCCCCGCCCGGGCATATGATGATCATGGGTCTCTTCTTAACTGCAAGTTCCTGTGCGGGTTCCTGGATGAAGACTTCGAATCTCGCATACTCCAGGGAACCCGGACAATTCATTTTATAAATCTCGTGGATCATAATCCCTCACGCCTTTTTATCGCGCATCCGATGATATGACACCGGCGTCATATCAATATGCTCTTCCCCAATAGACCATCTTCTGTGCAGGCTTTCCGCAGCATACGCACACATCGGAAAGAGTTTCCTGCTCGAAGGGGATACATCTGGAGGTGACGGACAGGTCAGCCTTGATCTGTTCCTCGCACTCTTTGCATCCGCACCACATAGCCTTTACAAAACCGGATTTCTCGGCGAAGACCTTCTTAAATTCATCATAGGAGGTTGCGGTATAGGTATGTGCATCTCTGTGAGCTCTTGCTCTTTCAAGCATTTCCTTCTGCATGGTCTCTAAAAGCTCAGGAACCTTTGCAGCCACTTCATCAAGAGCTACCTCGATCTTCTCTCTGGTGTCTCTTCTTACGAGAACGCACTTGCCTGCTTCAATGTCCTTGGGGCCGATCTCAAGGCGGAGAGGATATCCTCTCATCTCTGCCTCGGAGAACTTCCATCCGGGAGTCTTGTCAGTATCGTCAACCTTAACGCGGGCAACCTTTGAAAGTGTCTCCTTAAGCTCGTAAGCCTTGTCGAGAACGCCCTCCTTCTTCTGCTGGATGGGGATGATGCAGAGCTGGACAGGAGCTACGCGGGGAGGAAGTACAAGTCCTTCATTGTCTCCGTGTACCATGATGATGGCACCGATGAGTCTTGTGGTAACACCCCATGAAGTCTGATACACATACTTGAGGGTATTGTCCTTGTCGGTGAACTGTATGTCGAAGGCCTTGGCGAAGCCGTTGCCGAAATTGTGGCTGGTTCCTGACTGGAGAGCCTTGCCGTCGTGCATGAGAGCTTCCACGGTATATGTAGCCTCGGCTCCTGCGAACTTCTCCTTCTCGGTCTTCTGCCCCTTGATAACGGGTATCGCAAGGAAGTCCTCGAGGAAATCCGCATAGACATTCAGCATCTGTACGGTGCGGTTCTCGGCATCCTCAGCGGTGGCATGAGCGGTGTGGCCTTCCTGCCAGAGGAATTCCCTGGAGCGGAGGAAGGGTCTGGTCTCCTTCTCCCAGCGGACAACGGAGCACCACTGGTTGTATACCTTGGGAAGATCCCTGTATGAGTGTACATCGTTCTTGTAGAAATCACAGAAAAGGGTCTCGGAGGTGGGACGCACGCACATTCTCTCCTGGAGAGGTTCAAGCCCTCCGTGTGTGACCCATGCAACCTCGGGTGCAAATCCTTCAACGTGATCCTTCTCCTTCTCGAGGAGCGATTCGGGGATGAACATGGGCATGTATACATTGCGCACGCCTGTTGCCTTGAATCTCTTATCGAGCTCTGCCTGGATGTTCTCCCAGATAGCGTATCCGTCGGGCTTTATAGCCATGCATCCCTTGACGGATGTGTACTCGATCAGCTCAGCCTTACGGACTATATCCGTATACCACTGGGCAAAATCCTCGTCCATTGAAGTGATCTCTTCAACCATTTTCTTGTCTGCCATAACATTAACCTCTTGAAATATTTTTCCGCACCTGTGGTGCATAAATAACGATCAATTCATTTACACGGGTTCTGAACCGCGTCCCGGGGATCATGTGATATCCGTGATCCCGGAATATTCAGACAGATCCGGTAATAAGCCTGTATACCTCTTCAGGTGTATCGCATATAACCTTCGCACCATGATCTTCAAGGAATGCTCTCCCTCTGAAGCCCCAGGATACAAGGATCTCGTCAAGTCCCGAATTTCTGGCGGTGAGAATATCCGTATCGGAATCCCCTATATAGACCCCGCCTTCCGGTCCCGCATGCAGCTCCGCAAAAATGCTGTTGCACATATCCGGCGCAGGTTTGGTCCTCTGTCCTTCCTTATCACCTATCGATGCATCGAACAGTCCGTCAAAATACGTCCTTACCAGATCCTTAACAGCCGCGTCCGGTTTGTTGGATACCACAGCGGTCCTTACGCCTGCTGCCTTAAGCCTTTCAAGCAGCTCTCTTATCCCGTCATAAGGCCCGGTCTCATCCGCGCTGTGTATTCGGTAATATCTTAAAAATTCTTCCCTCACCTTCGCCTGGTCATCCGGCGGAGTCCCCTCCGGAACAGCTCTTTCTATGAGCTTGGCCATTCCGTTTCCGACAAAGAATCTGACTTCATCAATGGAATGCTCCTTATATCCGAAGGCTCTCAGAGCGTGATTCGTGGCATTTGTAAGATCCGTCAGGGTGTTAAGTATGGTGCCGTCCATATCAAACACCGCAATTTTATAACTCATTTATAACCCTTTTGTCTGAATGCATACGCATCCGGTACCGATAGATTAAAGCCCGATCATCAGAATCCGTGGTGACCGCCGCCTCCATGATGGCCGCCGCCTCCGGAATGTCCGCCGCCTCCGCGGTGTCCGCCGCCGCCTCCGCTGCTGCTCTGGACAGGCGAATAGGTTCTTGACTCTCCGGTCTTTATAACTCTGGGAGTGGTAAATCTGAGGCTCTTATATGCACCGGAAAGCATCTCCGCGCTTCCCGTATTCTGTATCTTGGAAGCCTTGTTGATGATGATGAAGTTAACAAGCAGCGAAACCAGAAGTCCCATGAGAATACTGCATATGTACTTCATGGGGCGGGCTATCTTCTGTCCGTTAAGAACGGTATAGATCTGCTCAAAGCCCTTGGAAGCACACCTGTAATATTCACGGTTTGTTGCATACCTGTAAATATTATCGGTTATATCGTATCCGTATGCATCCGTTATGACCCTGTGAATGGAACCGTCAGAGAAGATGGATATCTCTCTTACATCCATGTCGATGATCAGCATAATGGCATTATCATCATCGTCAAAGAGCTGATAAAACAGAGCCTCGGAATATCGCATGATGTCGTTATAGTTATTCTGGTCGGTTGACACAAACGCGACATCGCCCCACTGGGTGATACCGGACATATCCTCGGCGAGCTGCTTCATCTCGCTCTCACTCAGAAGATCCGCACCGTCATAGATTATCACCCTGTATCCGGTGTCGGGATTCTTCTTGTCAAAATCCGGGGTATCTTCATCCAGAGGATTATATGCAAGCGCCGTAACAGGGATCATCATGATGCCTGCAACAAGAAGGACTATGGTAAGTAATACCTTTATTGCATTTGCCGGGATATTCTTTTTCATCATTCGTCACCTCCCCTTTTATCAAACTGAGGAAGCTTTCTGGTCGCAAGATCGTTGTGCAGCTTTATGATATCCCAGAAGGAAAGGAGCACCGCAACGATACAGATGATCGCGGAGATATAATAGTATTCATCCGCATTTGGTGTAAACAGGAGCACCCCGAAAGAGATCACAGCACCTATAAGAGGCTTGAGGCACAGAAGGAATTTCTCGTGTGCAGGCGCCTTTCCGTTAGTCACGGTTCTGGTGTCAGCGATCTTCTTGCTCTTCTTATTCCTGAAGCTGTTCAAAAGCGGAACAAGCACGCACAGGCAGATGATAACACCGATGGGGCCGGTGCAGATGCCCAGAATGATGCTCACGATCACGATCATCGAATAGCCAAAGCCTCCGGAGGAATCCTTGTTGACTTCCTTCACCTGCGGCTGCGGGGCGGGAGCCGGATTCGGTATTCTCGGATCCTTCAGGTCCGCCTGTCTTGCCTTATCATGTCTGTAATTGAGCCCTATATCATCCAAATTGTTCTCACGGACAAAGATCCTGTTTTTCTGAGAGCATATGATCACCATGCTGGCGATGGCAAAGACAAGGGATACCACCACAAGGTAGACGGGTCTCATTATGGGCAGCAGCGCAAAAAGTGCTGCAAACGGGATGGTAAGGATAAGGGATGCGATCAAATACTTCTTGTAATCAACCGGAATATCCGTGGCAACCTCACCGGTCTGTCCGTTTATCACCGCATAGCTTATACGGTCCTTGTGCCTGCAGGAAAGGAACCACACAGGGAAATATCCAAGTTCTGCAGTTGTGGACTCGGGAGTGAGATTGGAACTGCTGTCCTTCCTGAGAGTTATCTTCCTGACTTCAGGATTTCTGGCAATATTGTTATATATCTCATTCGTTACGATATTCCTGGCGCGTCTTTCGTAAAGAGAGCTGTCGGTATCGGCTGCATCCGCATAGAATCCGCTCATGTACGAAGTGTTGAACGGAACGGCAGCGTTGTACTCATAGGGAGCTATGGCCTCGCTGAGTGTGTCCGAGAACTGGCTCGATGCATCATAGGAAAGTCCCTTGTACTCGGCATCGACGTCAACGTTGATATCGAACTGCTCATGAATGATGTAATCTCCGCTCCTGTGGTCCCTGGTCCCACGAAGGCTTGCGGGACGCTGTTCCTTGAAATCATATACCCAGTATGGCATATAGATCCCGCGGAACTTCTCTATGGTGGTCTCATCCTTCATGTAATCGGGAGCAAAAAGAGCCTTGGATACAGCCTTTTTATACAGCTCCCCGCTCTGTTCCTTGGTGATCTTGAAGGGAATGATGCACTCGGGAGCTCTCTCCTTGCCGACCCTGCTTGAAAGCACGGTTGAGGCACCACAGTAGCTGCAGAACGTAGCCACAGTGTTGTCGTTGGCAAGTATCTCACCGCCGCACTCCTTACATGTGTAGATGGTGGTGGTGTACTCTTTATACCCCGACTCCGAGCTCTCATCGGCTTCGGACTCAGTGTAGGTATGCTCCTCGGCGTCGTCCTTCTGTATCACCGAATCCGGCGAAAGGTCGGTGTCACAGAAATCGCAGTGAAGCAGCTGCTTTCCCGGGTCAAAATTGATATTGGCCCCGCAGTTGGGACATACAAACATTTCTCTCCCTCCTTATTTTTCCCTCAAAAATACCCTCTAACACAAATATAAGGCGGCCCCCTCTTTACATGGGAGCCGCCTGTTACATCCAATCACTTACGGAATCTGTTAACGGCCTTGGATGCGATCATCACCTCACCGTGTTCCCTCAGTGTCTCGTCACATCCGGGTCCCGCACTGAAGAGCTGTGAGAACTCAAGTGCCTGTACACAGCTTCTGCTGAAACGGTCGTAGGAAGCACCGCCCCTTCCGATGCGGAGGAAGTAGCTCTCTCCCATCTTATACAGCGTCGATTCAATACGTATTCCCCTTGGGAGTCCCTGGGCATATTCAATAAAGTCTGACAGGAAATTGAACATGAACACCGCCTCGGTCACATCCATTGCCGGGTTATGCTCACCGGTTCCCTTTTCCGCAGCAGACATGGAAACCTGTGGTGTGGGCAGTGCAAGCCCGCCCTGTCCGAGTCCCGGAAGGGCACCCAGAGGTCCCGTGATCCCGCTCTGCTCACTCTGGACATGCTCGAGAAGCTGCTTAAGTGTGTCGATGAAGCCGCTTATCTTGTCGGCATCCACTCCCATTGCAGGATCCTTCTCGGAAAAAGTAAGGACCATTCCCTGTTCGGGAACCATCATTATCTGCATCTCAAAAGCGATCTTCGGGGGCTGATATCCCACCTCCGACTTGGCCTGCTCGATTATCTCTCTCAGCAATCTCTGGGCATTCTCGCTCCTGGAGATAAAATCGCTGTAATCCACTTTATAATATGCCAGTTCATCCTTGGTCAGATAGCATTTGATTGTCTTATCGTCTATTCTCTCTATTTTCATTGCAGTACCTCACTTTCCCGGTACCTCATAAAAAACACATTTATTTGAAGTTTATTTTATCATGATTCGTCCAGTTTGTATAGACTGTGGGCGTTGTGCCAGGCAGCCTCAAGGACCTCTTCAACGGGTATTTCCTTAATCCTTGCGATCTCCTCCGCAACAAGTGTCAGATACCCCGAATGATTCCTCTCTCCCCTGTGGGGAACGGGTGCCAGGTAGGGACAGTCTGTCTCCAGGACTATATTGGAAAGAGGGATATACCTGACGGCCTCTGCAAGCTTTTTGGCATTTTTAAAGGTAACCACTCCGCCTATGCCAAAGTAAAAGCCCATGTCCAGAAATTCCCTTGCACTCTCCTTTGTGTAGGAATAACAGTGGATCACACCGCCGATACCGGATGCGTTATGTTCCTTCATAATATCTATCGTATCCTTAGCCGCATCTCTTGAGTGTACGACGATGGGTTTTCCCAGCTTTCCGGCAAGTTCCATCTGATTTCCGAACCAGAGCGCCTGAACCTCCTTAGGATCGTCATCCCAGTAATAGTCGAGACCTATCTCACCTATGGCAACGCATTTGCTTTCACTTTCGGCTTTTTCGCAGAGCCACTTCCAGCTCTCCTCATTTATCTCCGAACACTTTCCGGGTATCACGCCCAGTGCGCAGTACATATTGTCGTGCTTTTTGGAAAGCTCCAGCGCGGTCCTTGAGCTTTCTATGCCGGCCCCGATATCGCACACCTTCCTGACTCCCTGCATTCCTATCAGGGACAGCACCTCTTCTCTGTCCGCATCAAAGGCTTCATCATCATAATGTGCGTGTGTATCAAAAATCCTTAACATAACACTCCGTAACGATCATCCTGAAAATAAAAACGGATTGCTGCGCTGCTACGCAGCTCCCGCAATCCTAACGGGTCACCGATGCTCATGACCCTGTTTTTTGCAAAAAGGAAAAGGCCACAAACCCGCTCCATGGCAAGCCTGCGACCTCGCGTGGACCGCCAGGGGCTCGAACCCTGGACACCCTGATTAAGAGTCAGGTGCTCTACCAACTGAGCTAGCGGTCCTTTTTTGTGCAACAATGGGATATTACCACCTATTAATAAGAAAATCAACAAGAATTTTATTTTTTTTGTATTTTTTTATTCGAGCGGATATTTAGGGTATATCCGCCCGCCTTCAGTCTTTACTTACGGAGTTATTTTCTTCTTCCGGGTTTTGACATCTTCTGCTCATACATTCTGGAATCGCTCACCTTGAGGAAATCTTCTATCTTACCGAAGGAATCCGTTTCGGTGATATATGCGCCTATACTGAAATCCAGCTGATAATCCCGCTTATTCGACTCATTATACTCGGCAACATACGCCTTCATATGTCTGATGAACCTGTCAAGACATGTCTGGGAATAATCGGGAGCAAAGACATAGAACTCATCTCCGCCGGCTCTTCCCGCAACCTCGCCAAGGTCGCAGCTCCTCGTGATACTGTCACCCAGCGCCTTGATGGCACGGTCACCCTCATAATGTCCGAATACATCATTGATCTTCTTAAGACCGTCCATATCTATGACCATGGTGCAGACGGTTTTCCTGCCGGAAAATGCAGAGATCACGCTCCGGGTCTTGTCATCGAATCCGCGTCTGTTGAGCATGCCGGTAAGTCCGTCGGTAATGCTGAGACCCTCAAGCTTCCTGATCAGCTTATTGATATGGTCGCTCTTCTTAAGTCCGTCTATGGAAAGCCCCAGGGTGTGCAGCCAGACATTATAGAATTCATTGAATATATCCTTGCCGGTCATCTCAACTATGGAATAACCGAATATCCTGTCCGCATAATGCACCACCATGACATAGTAAACATGGCTTCTGTCCGATGACGACTGCGGTATCAGTGATGAAGTGCTCATGGAATGAGGGCTGGCGGAATATTCCTTATTCTTGTCGATCCACATCATAGGTACGAATTTACCCGAAGGTGCGGTGAACTCACTGTCATATGCAGGCTTTCCGGCGCGGTCCACATGTACCATCAGGAAAAACGAAGAGTAATCGCCGAAATTGACCGAATCCTCGGCAAATACCGCCTCCATCTTCCGGACGCTGTCTATCTTATTAAGCTTGACCATTGCGGATTCGGACTCATAAATGGCGGTGGTCAGCATTCTCATCTCATCATGGGCCCTGTCGACCGTCTCAAGTACATGCAGATACTCAAGAGGCTCGCAGCCGCAGGACTGGGAGGCAATCATCTTCGGATGTACCTTAAGATTGAGCCCTTCCACATCACCGTTTTCATACAGAGTGATCAGCAGATTCAGGGATTTCCTTGCTATATCCTCATACTCCCTTGTTACGGAGGTCAGATGCGGGAGGAATTCCCTGCCTTCAGGGCTTCCGTCATATCCGGATACCGCAATATCTTCCGGAACCTTTATATCGATCTTTCTGAATGCATCAATAAGCGAAATGGCCATATAGTCATTGGCGCATACAATAGCCTCCGGACGCTCCGGAAGAGACAGGAAAAAGCGTGCAGCTTCATTTCCCTTGTCATACCAGAAGTCACCCTCGAACATACCCACACCATCCTCGGGAAGTCCGCGTTCTCTCATGACAGAACGGAATTCGGCAAGTCTGACCTGTGCGTCGGGATGGGCGGGGTAGCCGGACATGAAGCCTATCTTGGTAAAGTGATGGTGATCGATAAAGTGCTCAACCATCCTGCGCAGACCGCCCACATCATCGAATTCTATATTATAGAATCCCTCTATACGGCTGTTTATGGATACCACCGGACACTTTGCGGAGCGAAGCTTCCTCTCGACCTTATCGGACATCCCGTTTACGTTGTATCCCTCACCATCAAAGACGATACCGTCAAACTGCTCCAGATCAACATAATCCAGGAATCCCGATTCATTGTCTTCTTCCACGGTATTGATATTACGAAGCTTGCCATATGCATTGAATACGACCAGATCCACATCCAGCTCTTCCGATACGATGGTAAAAGCCCTGATCAGTATTTTTTTGTATCTGCTTGTCAGTCCGCTTCCGAAAAAAGCAAATCTCTTCCGCACGTTATTCATAACTCACCTCGTCCGTTTTTCCCGGTCATCTGTTCATCAGGTTCTGCGATCATCTCTTGCGGGGATAAGCTCCCTCAATATCCACCGGTGCACTGAGAACTACCTCATTGGCATTCTTAGCGATCTGTATCTCATACTCGCCGGTGTAATGGACATAAGCCTTGCATTCATCGTTCCAGTGTGCAAAATCCCTTGAAGTAAGCTCAAATGTCACTATCCGGCTCTCTCCGGGCTTAAGAATACCGGTCTTTGCAAATCCCTTAAGTTCTCTTACAGGTCTGGGAAGCTTACACTTATTGACTCCGACATAGAGCTGTACCACTTCCCTTCCGGCCTTTTTGCCTGTATTGGTAACCTTTACGGATACAGTGATACCTCCTGACCTCTCGTCTCCGATAAATCCCTTTGCATTTATCTGAAGATCAGAATACTTGAAAGTCGTATATGAAAGTCCGTATCCGAAGGGGAAGAGAACGGGCATCTTCTTGGATGTGTAATATCTGTATCCGATGAACTCTCCCTCACTGTATTTTACGGAGTCGTCGCATCCGAAATAGTACAGGTATGAAGGATTGTCCTCAAGTCTTACGGGGAAGGTCTCGGGAAGTCTTCCGGAAGGATTGACATCGCCGAAGAGGATATCCCTTACAACCTCACCTGAGGCCTCGCCTCCGAGATAGGTCTCAAGAACTCCCTTCACAGAGCCGATCCAGGGCATCTCAACGGGAGCACCATTCTGAAGGACAACGACAACATTCTGGTTGACCCTGGTGATGGCCTCAATAAGAGCATTGTGTGAATCCGGCATCTTCATATTGGAGCGGTCTGCGCCCTCTGACTCAAGTGCCTCGGGAAGTCCGGCAAAAATGACACATACGTCAGCATTCTTAGCAGCCTTAACTGCCGCAGATATAAGCTTCTTATCCGGAGCATAATCCTTTTCCGTTATCTTGGTGGTCCAGAAGGTAGGATCGGTAATGGGCTTTGCCTCAGGTCCGGGTCCGTATCCCTGTGCAAAGGATACATTTGCCATGTCCTTCATTGCCTCTACTGCACTTACGGATCTGCTGGTGGATACATGGGAGCTTCCGCCGCCCTGATATCTGGGATTCTTTGCAAAGTCTCCAACAAGGAGGACTTTTTTCTTCTTACTTATCGGAAGGATATTGCCGCTGTTCTTGAGAAGCACGACCGAGCTCTCAAACAGGCGTCTTACAACCTCATGATCCCTGTCGAGGTCTGCGGTAACATTCTTATGTGTATGAAGGGTATCAAAGATATGCTTCAGAATGTTAACGCATGCTTCATCAAGCTTCTTC
This sequence comes from uncultured Lachnospiraceae bacterium, assembly GCA_902761225.1. Classification (GTDB taxonomy): domain Bacteria; phylum Bacillota; class Clostridia; order Lachnospirales; family Lachnospiraceae; genus AC2028. The sequence continues at coordinate 70,144 of CACWJQ010000005.1, forward strand.
TCATCAAGAGTTCCCTTCTTAACAGCCTTTACGATATCCTTGTCGGTCTCGTGCTGCTGCCACATGGTAAGATCGCAGCCCGCCTCGATGGCGCCGGGTCTGTTGTGGGTTGCACCCCAGTCACTTACCACCATTCCGTCGAAGCCCCATTCTTTTCTGAGGACGTCGGTCAGGTACTTCTTCTGCTCGGTCATGTGGATGCCGTTTACCTTATTGTAGGCTGCCATCACCGACTTGGGCTTTGCCTTCTTAACAACAGTCTCGAATGCGGGAAGGTAGATCTGCCTTGCTGTGGTCTCGTCCATATCACTTGAGGAGGTAAGCCTGTCCGTCTCCTGTGAATTGGCAAAGAAATGCTTGAGACATGCGGATACACCGGTGCTCTGTAGTCCGTTTACATAGGATGCACCAAGCTCTCCGGCAAGGCAGGGATCCTCTGACATATATTCGAAGTTACGGCCGCACAGGGGGCTTCTCTTCATGTTGACACCGGGTCCGAGTACCATCTGTACATCGTTAGCCTGTGCCTCATTACCGAGAGTCTTAGCTGCCTCATATATAAGCTCTCTGTCCCAGCTTGCAGCCATGGCGCACTCTGCGGGGAAGCTGACGGCTTCAATGGAATCATTGACGTTAGCATGCATGTCGTTGGCCTGTTTTCTCAGACCGTGAGGGCCGTCGCACATCCACTCCTTGGGGATACCGAGCTTCTTATACTCAACAGTCTCCCACATACCGTTGCCGCTGGTAAATTCTGCCTTCTGCTGAAGTGTCATCTTTGAGACGATCTCTCTTATCTCTTTAATGCTCATCTTCTTCTGCTTTGCTAAGGCCATAGATATTCCTCCCGTGATTGACACACATTTTCAAAAAGTGTATTATTTGTGAGTCGCTTCAGACTCGCTGATATGCTTATTTTCACATTAAATAACCATATCCGCAATAAGAATGTTCCAAAATCACCGATTTTAAGTACGTTAAGTATACCTGCCGGTCCGGAACACCATAAAACGGCGTGTGGCTCAGCTTGGTAGAGCGCTACGTTCGGGACGTAGAGGTCGCAAGTTCAAATCTTGTCACGCCGATGAAATTAGAAGCCCTTTGCGAAGGAGGCTATCCTCCGAGCAATAGGGCTTCTTTTCATCGGCGTGACCATCACGCACGACG
>CACWJQ010000006.1 GCA_902761225.1 uncultured Lachnospiraceae bacterium
GGCCTTCAAATGCATCACCTGCAGCTTCCGTTTGAGAGGAATAGGATTCAGAGTACATATTCCTGAATGAACCTGCAGACAGGCTAAGATCAAAGATGATCTTAAAAGCAAATACTGCCCAGAGCATATATCTGTATCTTGCAGGGAATCTGGATAAAAGCAATCTCGCCACCAGTATGATCAGAAAAAAGAACATCAGGGTAATGTTCCTGCTCAGATATCCGGTTGTAAAAAAGTCAGTAAAATATTGCATCAGCATCACTCTTTCATTGAATCGATCATTTTCTTGATCTTCTCGGCGTCCTTGTCAGAAATCTTATTTCCGCCGTAAAATGCGGCAAACATGTCAAATATGGATCCGTTAAATGTTCTGTCCACAAAATCCCTTGTCACCTCGGTCTCTGCTTCATTTCTGTCAACAAGAACCTCGATGATGGCGTTATTGCTTCTGATGTAACCTTTGTCGGACATTTTTTTGATCATGGTATAGGTTGTGGATTTCTTCCATTCAAAGGCCGAGTCACACAGTTTTACAAGTTCACCTGATGATATCGGGGCATTATCCCATATCAGCTGCATGAATCTGTATTCTCCTTCAAAAAGCTTTTCATGAACCATATCAAACCTCTTTCAGTACCGGGAAACGCGTTTCCATTATATTTCAAAAATCATATATGATTGGTCTACTGGAACCGACCAAAATCAGTCTACTACAGTAGACCACACTTGTCAACACAAAAAAGATGGAGGGAACCGTTCCCTCCATCTTAATTTACCGTTTTATCATTCTTAAACTTTTATGATAACATCACGCCTTGGATTCAAAGTCCTCTACGAACTGCTTTATCAGCTTCACGGAACCGTCTATGCCCAGAACAGATGAATTGATGCAGAGATCGTAGCTTTCCGCTCTTCCCCATTTTCTGTTGGTGTAGTAATTGTAATAGCTGGCTCTCTGCTTATCCTTCTTGACAAGATTGTCACGTGCCTTGTTCTCATCCATGCCGTACTGCTCCATGATCTTCCTGACCCTGAAGTCCTCATCGGCATAAATGAAAAGATTGATGACATTATCCCGTCCCTCAAGAGCATAATCGGCACATCTTCCGACTATTACACAGGGACCTTCATCGGCGATCTTCTTGATCGTGTCAAACTGTGCAAGGAATACCTTCTGTGACATGGGCATGTCAACAAAGGATGAAGAATTATATCCGAAACTGTATGTATCAATAACAAGATTATACAGGAAAGAATTGGTAGGTCTCTCATCGTGATTCATAAGAATCTCTTCACAGAATCCGCTTTCCTTGGCAGCTCTTGCGATAAGCTCCTTATCATAATACTTGATGTCATATGCCTGGGCGAGTTTCTCACCGATCTCTCTTCCTCCCGAGCCGAATTGCCTTCCAATCGTGATAACAGTTTTCATACAGATCACCGCCCTTTCATAAAGAGTTTACCTGTAAATATTATAAAACCGTTTTCCGTTTTATTCAATAAATTATCTGAAAATATAGCGAATTATCTGCACATACACTCAGCTTTTTATGAATTATTAAGATCCGCATATATTTTATACGATCAGTTTTTATTCAGTGCATTTATACCGGTTGATCACATCCGGAGCCTGACCGGGAAGATCATCATTTCAGGATGTCCAGCAGATGAGAAAAGTATTCAGGCAGCGGTGCCACGGTTTCAACATACTCTCCTGTTCGTGGATGCTTAAAGCCCAGCACCTCCGCATGAAGAGTCTGTCCGCTCAGATTAAAGCGCTTATTGAGAGGTGATGAGGCATTTCCGTATACCGTATCACCGAGGATAGGATGGCCTATTGAGGCCATATGAACGCGGATCTGATGCGTTCTTCCCGTTTCCAGTCTGCACTCTATATATGTGTAATCCCTGAATCTTTCAAGTACCTTTATATGTGTTATGGCTCTTTTTCCGCCGCTTACAATACCCATCTTCTTCCTGTCGCTCTGAAGTCTCCCCAAAGGTGCATCTATCACAGCTTCATCATCCTTAAGAATTCCAAGGCATATGGTCTTATATACCCTGTTTATGGAATGCTCCTTGAACTGCTCTGAAAGGCTTATATGGGCCGCATCATTCTTACATGCGATAACAGAGCCGGTGGTATCCATATCGATCCTGTGGACGATTCCAGGCCTCATCACGCCATTTATTCCGCTGAGGGAATCTCCGCAGTGATACATAAGCGCATTTACAAGGGTCCCTGTGTAGTGACCCGCAGCCGGATGCACCACCATTCCCTTGGGCTTATTCACAACGATCACGTCACTGTCTTCATACAGTATATCAAGAGGGATATCCTCCGCAGGTATCTCGGGACTTACAGTCTCCGGAAGATCCAGCTCAAGTTCATCACCTTCTTTTACATTTAACGAACCCTTCGCAAGCTTTCCGTTGACACTGAGCCCGCCATCCTTTATCACCTTCTGCAGATAGGATCTGGATACTCCTTCAAGCAAAGAAGGGAGAAGTCTGTCGACTCTCTCCCCTGCATTTTCCTCTTCACATGTAAATGAAAAATGTCTCATTTATCCTTCTCTTCGGACTTTGCTGACGGTTTCATGAATTCAAGATCCTTCTCGTTATACCTGAACAGTATAAGCAGGATAAACAGAAAAGCTCCGCATGTCACAAATATATCGGCAACATTGAAAACAGGAAAATCAATGGCCTTGAAGTATATAAAATCTATAACATATGAAAACCTGATACGGTCAATGCCATTTCCGATCCCACCTGCGATGATCATTGAAAGACACACATTGAAGGGAATATACTTGGCATCCTCAGGGCACTTCGCCATCATGTATATGCAGAGTGCTATGATGACAACAGATATAGTCAGGATGAGCATCTTCTGGCCCGCAAGCATTCCCCAGCTTGAACCTGTATTGACTATATAATACAGTTCAAGTATCCCTTCTATTATCGGGATGCTCCTGCCACCTGAAAGTCTTGCCACCGCCTCATATTTGGTGATCTGGTCAAGCACCACCGCAACAACAACTATAACGCTGCATATGGCAGCCATCTTGCTTTTTTCTATCTTGGGATCAGAAGCCAATTTATCAGTCTCCTTCAGCGAAATTCAGTTCATCCAGAGCAGCCGACATCTCTTCATCGGTAACTTCCTCGTTGATGAATGCTTTTCCTATTTTCTTAAGCAGGATAAACTTCACATGTCCTGCAGACATCTTCTTATCATTTTTGGTAAGCTCTATGATCCTTGCGGTATCCGCAAGATCCATGGAGATAGGAAGTCCGAAGAGAACGAACATATCCCTTATCTCATAGAACTCTTCCTTGGAAAGAAATTCCTTCTTCCAGGATATAAATGCGGCAGCAACGCATCCCAGCGCAACGCATTCACCGTGAAGGAACTTGAAATCATAGAACTTCTCAATGGCATGTCCGAGAGTATGTCCCAGATTAAGAAGAGCTCTCTCCCTCTTTTCATAGGGATCCTTCTCAACTATCTGTCTCTTGATATCGTCGGAGCGATATACCATCTCGGCAAGGGTATCCGTATCCATATCCCTTATCTCGTATGAATTGTCCACGAGCCAGATGTAGAACTGCTCATCCTTAAGAAGCGCGGACTTCATAACCTCGGCAAAGCCTGATACAAACTGTCTTCCGGGGAGTGATGAAAGGGTTGAGAGATTGGTATATACAAGAGAGGGCATCTTAAATGCGCCTATCATATTCTTGAATCCCTCAAAGTCAACTCCGGTCTTTCCGCCGATGGATGAATCCACCTGTGCAAGAAGCGTAGTGGGTATCTGTATAAAATCAACACCCCTCAGGTAAGTAGCAGCGGTATATCCGCACATGTCGCCTATAACCCCGCCGCCGAGTGCTATAAGAAGAGTCTTTCTGTCGAATTTATTCTCAATAAGGAATCTGTATATTCCCCTGATCTCATCAAGATTCTTATGCTCTTCACCTGCAGGAACGACATACTTCATCACTCCGAGAGAAACAGGTTCAAGCTTATTTATTACTTCCTCGGAATAAAGAGGATCCACATTGGAATCCGTGATGATGCACATTCTGACCTTTTCGGGATACAGAGAGCTGATCTCACCGGGAAGCGCTTCAAATGACTGTTTATAGACTATATCATACGAACTCTTTGGTCCGCATTTTACCGTAAGGCGGGACATATCGATCTGGGAAGTCTCTTTCATATCTAACCTCTGTTCATCAATTTGCACAACATCAGAATAATACCATAATGCACCGATAATCTCAAATCCTGACAAAGGGACTGACAATACAGCCACATACAATAAAACAGCGGTCACGAGACAATATCGTGACCGCTGTGATATTCAGATATGTTATCAGAAAAGTCCGTTTCCGTCGGAATTCTGAGACATCAGATCTCCGGAAAGAGTAACGCTCTCGGGAGTGATGACATATACATAATCGGAAACCTTCTCCATACGGCATCCAAGTGCATAACATGCACCGCAGAGGAAATCATAAATACTCTGTGCTATTGATGAATCCAGTCCCTGAAGATTAAGGACTACACTGTTCATTGCCTTAAGATCGTCTACAACTTCGGCAGCATCATTGAGTTCCTTGGGGAACCTCATGCTGACACCTGCACTATAACCTGCGCCCATATTTTTCCTCCGTGTCTCCTGAGTCTTGAACATGCCCTTTGCAGTCTTCCTGGGCTTTTCGATTTCATCATTTTCTGACGACTGGTAATCGGATGAAGATACGTCGTCATCAGCAAAGCCGTAGTCTTCGTTCTCTTCGTCCTTATTGTCCAGCTTCATAAAATTCATGAACTTGTCAACAGCACTACCCATTTTTACCCTCTCATTCTTTTAGATATGATAATCTCTCGCACCGAAGATCGCGGTTCCAATACGGACGATACCTGCACCTTCACTGACGGCAGTTTCGTAATCACCGCTCATTCCCATGGAAAGACAATCCATATAGACATTATCAGTTTTTTGCTTTTTTATGTCAATGGATAATTGCTTCATATTGTGAAAAAATATCCTGTTTTCTTCGGGATCTTCACATATGGGAGCACTGGTCATAAGACCCTTTATCCTGACGCCCGGAATGAGTGCTATTTCCCTCACCGCATCCGGTACTTCCTCAGGCTTAAAACCGAACTTGCTATCTTCGGCAGCGATATTTACTTCAAGAAGAATATCACTTATTGTACCGATCTTTTCAGACTGTTTGCCGATCTCCCTGGCAAGCTTTACGGAATCGACACTGTGTATCAGAAAGGTCTTGCCAACGATATACTTAACCTTATTAGTCTGGAGATGACCTATCATATGCCATCTGATATCGTCCGGAAGCTGTGGGATCTTATCAACAAGCTCCTGAACGTAATTCTCTCCGAAATCCCTGCAGCCCGCTTCATATGCTTCCCTGAGCAGCTCTACAGGCTTAGTCTTACTAACAGCGACCAATGTGCATTCCTTCGGATCTCTTCCGCTCTTTTCACAAAGAGACTTTACTTCATCAAGTGTCTTAAGATAGTTCTCTGCAACGGTACTCAAAGCTGACCTCTATTCATTGATAAACTGATCATCCGATACTGTATCGGCCTTCAGTGCTATATAATCATAAACCCTCAGTCCATAAGTGGAATTCGGCTTTACAATCGCATATTCATCGTTCTGTGCAAGTATGGTTATCTCCTTGAACTCGGCATAACCTTTGTTGATATTGTAGACGCCTGTCAGCGTCCCCCTTTCCTTGACAACAAACACATCCTGGCTGTTCTCAAGATGCAGGACATCTCCGGCCGTAATGATGGTTTCATCCACATAGTAATAATGCGACTTCTCATCGTGATGATATACGGATATCTCGCGTCTCATCGTAATGGCCTGTCCGGTCTCATCATATCCGGTGATCATGATGTAATAAAGATCATTCACCGTATCATAGATGACAAACCTGTCATCCACAAGATAGAACTCTTTCTGTATTATCGAACTGTTGGGAACCTTAAGTCCCTTTTCCTCTCCAAGGAGCAGCTCTATATCAAGGAATCTGTCATTTACAAAAGCCGACATGGAGTTATTGAAATCAAGCCTGCAGAATACCTGATCGTCATTTCTGATGATGGATACGGCGCCCCATGATTCATACTGGTTTCTGAGGAATTTAGTAAGGATATATCCTTCGTTCAGGAAAGCTTCCGCATCTGCTTCCTTGATAGGAAAGACAATGCACCAGTCCTCACTCTCCGTAAGCTTATATACCGGATCACCCGTAGCCCTCAGTTCGTTTGCAGTGATATTAACCTTGTCGTAATCCCTCTCATTGAAGGTGTCCATAGTGATCATGCCGGGATCAAGATTCTCGAATCCGTCAGTCCAGTATGTAACCGTACCTGCATGGCTGCTTGTACAGTATTTTACGGAAGTGGAAAGTCCGCCTTCATCCTGCGCATGTCTTAGGGATTCAAGGAAATTGGAATTGGCAAGCTTGAGCACCGAATTCTGAAGTGAATACTTGAAAGAATAGACCTCACTGTAGGTAAGACTGTCATAGGAGTGGGCAAAATCGACTATCTCATTCTTGAAATCGTCCAGCTCCTTATCAGTCAGGGTATTCTCAAGAAGCGACTGTGATTCAAGGAATTCGCCAAGCCTTCCGGTCTCATCGACCGTATAGACTATGTCACCCACAGCAACCTTCTGCCCTTCTCTTGCAAGGAAATTGACATATCCGGAATAGGGACTTTCGACCACATGCTCGTCCCTCACCGCAATAGCCCTGTATATGTTCTGTGTGGAAAGAGATCCTTCAACAACCTCATATCTTACTATAGGGTCGGAACTGAAATAGATGAACAGAACGATGATAACGTAAATAAGGATCCCGAGAAACAGGACCGTTCCAAGATTGAAATTATGACTCTTGTGGAATCGCCTTATATTGTCGTTATCGTTACCGGCCATATGCTTTAACAAATACTGTCAACACACAAAACAATTGCTTCCTGCTGCGTATCAGATGCGTTAAGGGATGACATTCTGCTCACATCAGTCTGCAATTTCCAATGAGATAAATATAATGCCCCGGATGAGACGATACTCTCTCCGGGGCCTGTGATCAAAAAGTATTAAAGGAAATTGATTGCAATCTTCTCGTTTGCCTGGAGTTCTGCGGGGAATTTACTTCTTTCAAGAGATACCGAGAGAACCATGTCAACAGAATACTTGGCAGATAATGCAGCAAGCTTCTCAACATTATCGGTTATGTTGCAATCCTCCTGTGCGGAGATCTTGCAGTATGAATCGAAATACATCTGCTGAATATCATGATTCTGGGAGATGATACCCGCTACGAAACCATAGAACTGATCAGGACTTGTGATATCATAATCGCTTACATTGATAAGCCTGATCTTGTTATTGAGCTCGAACATGTGAGCAGTGTTCTTATCAAGATAAACGATATTTCCTGAGACGGTTTTTACATCGGCATTTACCTTGTCCAAAAGTTCCTTAGTCTTACCCTTGCCCTTCTGACCAACAATCAATGAAACCACTACGCTTTTCCTCCGATGCTATTATTTGCGTTTTTATAGTTAACGCTAATTAGATTATAGTGTAAAAACACTAAACTTACAAGGCTTTTTAAGGCACTGTATAAGTATTTTTTACGTATTTTCAGTTCCCGAGAATAAGGGACATCACGCTCTTCTGATGAGCATAGAGTGTGTCCGTATCCGGTGTTCCCATTACACATGATATATACGGATTGCCGGCAGGATCCCTGCACAGAACAATAAGGCAGTGACCTGCTCCGCCGGTAGTTCCGGTCTTTCCTCCGATGACAGTGATGCCTGACGGAGGATTTACATCTTTATCGGTCCTGATGAACAGGTCCGTGGATCTCACGGTCCTCTCAACGGCTTTTCCCTGGGCATCATAATATACCGTGGAATATTCGGGGCTCGATACTATCTCAATGAATTTATCGTATTTGATACATGCACTGAGGATCAGATAGAGGTCATATGCGGTGGTCATATGGTCATCTGCATCCAGTCCGTGAGCATTGGAAAAATGTGTATTCGTAGCACCAAGTTCCCTTGCTTTTTCATTCATCATGTCACAGAAGCCGCTCAGGCTCCCCGCAACATGTACGGCAATGGCATTTGAGATATCATTGGCAGAGTACATGAGCATAAAGTGAAGCGCCTGATCCATGGTCATGGTATCTCCCACTTTTCCGGGAAGCACCTGCTCATCGTATCTGAATCCGGTAACCTCATCACCCAGAACCAGTTTTTCATCCATGGAACAGTTTTCCAATGCCAGAAGTGCCGTCATAAGCTTTGTGGTGGATGCCGGATGAATGGGTCTGTGTGCGTTAACTGCAGCCATCGGCGAAGCATGATTAACATCAACGAGAAGGACGGCCTCTATATTATTGGCCATCTCAAGACCCGGCACGGGAATGTCTCCGGTGACAACGCACAGATCCTTCGCAAAGGAATCTGCCTTCAGATCTGCCGTATATCCTCTTCCCGCAACCTCAGATGAAAGCACGGACGAAGCATAGGGTGCGGCGATGGTGCTTCCGCATCCTGATAAGAGCAGCGCAAATAAAGTCAGAAGACATATTATCTTAACTTTGGAAATTCCGCCCAAACGGATCATTTATACATTTCTCTCCATTCAAGATCCCCTCTGTCAAGGGATTTGATAAGAAGCTCCGCACTTGCAAGATTAGTGGCAAGCGGAATATTGTGAAGATCACAGTCCCTGAAAACGTTCTCCACATTGGGTTCATGTACCGTGACATTGATCGGATCACGCAAAAAGATGACCAGATCTATAAGATTCTGTTCTATCTGTGCGGCAAGCTGCTGTTCGCCGCCGAGATGACCAGCAAGAAATTTATGAATAGTGAGGTTGGTGACCTCCTCTATCAGTCTTCCGGTAGTACCTGTAGCATACAGATCGTGCTTGGAAAGGATCCCCCTGTATGCCACACAGAAATTCTGCATGAGCTTCTTTTTTGAATCATGTGCTATAAGTGCAATGTTCATTCCCCGAATACGGCCCCTTTCATTAAAATGTCGGATCTGCCCTATAAATCCTTATAGGCAGTTCCAAATGTGAAATCATCCAGCGGATTAACCGAATGTTTCACCTGAAGCCTTACGTTCAGGACCACCCCAAGTCCCGAATAAAGCGTCACAAGCGATGTAAGTCCGTAACTTACGAATGGCAGCGGTATGCCGGTGTTCGGAAGCAGGAATGTGGCAACTCCTATGTTCATGAACCCCTGCATCCCTATAAACGTTCCCATACCGGCACATATTATGGCCCCTGCAGTATCCGAAGCCCTAATGCCGACGGACAGACATCCCAGCGATATAAGGAAAAGCAGTATTATGACTACCGCAGATCCCCTGAAACCGAACTCCTCACCTATAACGGCAAATATGAAGTCCGTTTCAGCTTCCGAAATGAAGTTACTGTTCTTAACCGAAGTGATCTCGTTATTCTTATAGCCCTTCCCCTCGAGCATTCCCGAACCTATGGCAGTGATGGAATTGTTCTGCTGGTAAGCAATATTGGGATAATCCTCAGGATAGAGGTATCCGTATATTCTGTTCAGCTGGTATTCCTCAAGAGCCTCATTATCGGGATTAAGAATATAACTGATAAGAACAGCCCCAAGCGGCACGGCGATGAGCAACATGATAAGTATGATCCTCTTCTTGATCCCGCCGGCAAAAATAATAGCACCGAAGATAAAGATAAGAACCAGACTCGTAGACAGATCGGGCTGCTTGTATACAAGGAAAAACGGTACCATAAACAGTCCCACGCATATCAAAAGAAGATGCAGACTGCCTATTTTTTCCCTGTATTTCATAATAAACGAGGCAAAAAATAAAATCAACAGCAACTTGGCCAGCTCGGAGGGCTGGAACCTTATGCCTCCTATCCTGAACCATCTCTGAGCGTTGTTGGTGGTCTCACCGCCGAAGATAACGAAGAATAAGACCAATAACGTGAATGCATATATCGGTATCCAGAATTTCAGGATAAAGTGATAATCAATGAGCGAGATCACTATCATAAAGACAGTACCCACTATGATACCGCCGATCTGCTTCTTCACATTATCTGCGCCGGCTTCACCCATGGCGGAGCTTATGGCAAAGACGCCGATAACGGACAGGGCCAGGGTAAACAGTATTAACTTGAAATCATAGTCCCTCAGCCTGTAATTTCTTAGATTCATAAATCTTCTCCATAACAACCCTGCTAAGAGGGCCTATGGTTATCTCACCGTTTACTACCCTTGCAACCTTCGGAGAGCTCTTAAGTACCGCAGACCATACAGGCTCAGTTTCGGGAGCATAAACGAACTCACCTATCGCAAGCCCTTCCGCCTCCATCTCTATGGCACAGATAAATGCAGAATCATCCCCATAGGAGCCGGCGCTCGCTTTACCGTAAAGTCCTCCGAGAACTATGATATTACCCTTGCTGCGTATCTCGCTTCCGGGATTTACATCTCCGAAAATGATAATGCTGTCATCAACCTCGATGACCTGTTTATCCATGACGCTTCCGTACATTATACGGCACTTATCTTCATCATCAAGCCTGTGATCAAGGATCTCCCCTATCTTCCGGATATGCTCCTGGTCATCCTCATTTTTTCCGACGATGCATGCGATATCCGCGTCACAGTTGAGCCCTACCGTCTCAATGATGAGTTTTTCCTCTCTTTCGGAAAGGTTTCTTCCGTCAATATCCAGGATAACGCTTCCTGTTCCGAGGAATTTGCGTGATTCATTGAACTTTTCACCAACACAGTCAAGAACCTCGTCAAAGTCCATATCAGGATCCAGGATGAGCTTCATTGCACCGTTATAACTTTTTAATATTGCACCCTGTTTCATAGATCAATCTCTCGTTTCTATCGTCTGGTATGCGGACTGCTCCACCTCGGGCTCCACATGGTAATATGCCTGAAGACATTCATGTGCAAGCTGCGCGGCATAATCCGAATAGAATCCAAAGGGAATACGCACACTGAGTGCCACATCCGGCTGTCCTCTCGCCGGTGCAAAGGCAATGTAGAGCGCGTGGTCAGGCTTTGACCTTGACTGCTGCGCTGTTCCCGTCTTACCTGCAACGCTGACGGGGATATCGCCGAAGTAAGGCTTTGCTTCAACACCGTCCACCATACCGCCTATTATGGCATTCCACTGATAATCCTCCATGGTCACGGTGTTATATACTACAGGTTCATACTGCCATACTGTCCTTCCGTATGAATCCTGTACATGGTCAAGGAGCGTAAGGTCATAAGTGGTTCCGCCATTTGCTATCGAAGACACATATCTGGCAAGCTGTGAAGTGGTGAATGCATTGGTTCCCTGTCCAATGTATGAACGGACCGAGTCAAGATCGGATACATCCGGCTCATATTCCGAGATCTCTATTCCCGACTTCTGTGTAAGTCCGTACATATCCGCATATCTGTACAGGTAATCAAGACCCGCCTTATCGTCATATATACCGCCCAGCGTAGCGAATCTGTATCCCACATGGAAGAAATACAGGTTACACGAATCCCTTATTGCCGTCCTTACCGTTTCATTACCGTGAACGGCAGTACACTTAGGTGAAGGATCTACTTCAGTGAAGATACCCGAACAGTTAAAAAGCGTAGAGGGAGTTATCACTCCTTCACAGAGTCCGGCCGTTGCGGATACTATCTTGAAGGTGGAACCGGGCGCGGATTTATACTGTGTCGCAAAATTAAGAAGTGGTGATGAATCATCATTGATCAGTTTATTGTAGTATGCGGCATCCACGGAATTGGCCATAAGGTTGTTATCATATCCGGGATATGATACGAGAGCCAGTACCTGTCCGTTGTTGGGATTCGTCATTACAACCGATCCGTTACAGGGCTCAAGTGCAAGCTGTGCCGGAGTGATGTCCAGATTGGATATCCTGTTCATCATGAAATTATAAGCGGATAATGTACCCGCATTAAGTCTGTTCATGTCCCCTGCAGGAATACCTATGGCATCCTGTTCATAGAGAAGCCTGCAGACCATATATCCTGAGATCTTATCGTTCAGGATCATATACTTGTAGAACCTGACCTGGTATTCCTTATCCGAATCACAGAGCTGGAAGATCCTTGTAATAAGCGCATCGAAGATTTCGGATGAATCGGCATATCTGGAATCAAGTTCAAGCTTTGAGATATCAACCCATCCCATTGCTATCGCATGCTCAAGCAATTCTCCCAGTGAAACATTTCCCTCACTGTTCCACTCCTTATAAAGGCTGTCATTCTCGTCAATCTCAGAGCCCATTATGACACCGTCAGAGATCAGAAGCTTAAGGATGTAATACTGATAGACCTGATATTCATCACTGAGCTTTTCGTAGGGAGTCCTGGTGGTCCTTATCCCCTGTTCGAGAGCCATATATGCGGTTTCCCTGTACTGCAGAAATCTGTTATATACTTCCCTTTCCGTTTCCTGGGCATCCTCTGCCGCAAAATGGGAAATATCCAGCACACTGTTCCTGAATACGGCATAGTATACATCGGCTATGGGAATGGTCTTGACAGAGTCCGTAGTCTTTACGGCATATTTTGCATTCTGGATCTTCTGGGTGAGGATATAAGCGAGCTTTCTTTCGGTTATATCGTAGAGTTCCATGGTCAGATCCATATCTATGGACAGATACACATCCTGTCCTCTTACAGCATCCTTATGCTCAAGCACGGACAGAACCTTACCCGTATTATCAACCATGACCTTCTCGTAGCCCTTGGTTCCCTGGAGGGTTGTCTCCATATAGCTCTCAATACCGGATTTTCCCACAACGTCCTCGAAGGTATATGTACCCTGGGCTGCGCCTTCATCTATCATCCTCTGGTTGAGAAGTTCTATCTCTTCCGAGGATATCCTTCCGGTATATCCGAGGATATGTGCAAAATACTGGCTGTTTACATATCTTCTGATGGTGTCTTCCTGTATGGTAACTCCGGGGAGAACATCGGAGTTCTCCATTATGAGCGCAACAGTCTCTTTGGATACATCCGTAGCCACAGTTGTACCGATATACTTACGATATGAGGTAAGGCTCATGGCATATCTGATGGATACTATCTCAAGCCATTCCTTGTTGGTATATCCCTTGCCCTCTATAAATTCGGACTTCCTGTCTTCCGGATCTATATTATCACCTACAGCGAATCTGTATCCCCTTCCGGAATTCCTGCTCAGGTAGATCATTACCTGTACCGGTGTGGAGGATCTCTCCTCTTCCGTAAGATCGTTCACATCCATATGGTCGTATACGTCCGCAAGGAATCTCCTGAGCTGCGTTCCGGAAACGGTGTACATGAACTCACCGTCTTCATCCAGTGCGATCCTGAAATCCGAATCTATACTGTCACCGTTCTTCTCAATGAATTTTACAAGATTAAAGATAAGCTCATTGAGCTTTCTGTCCTTGCCTGCCCCGGTCTCAAATGTATCCTCTATATTGATCGAATATGCAAGTTCATTGTAGGCAAGAAGGTTTCCGTTACGGTCGTAGATATTGCCTCTTGTGGGCATGATATCCCTTATCTTCTCCTGTTCAAGCACGAAGTTATCCAGATATTCCTGACCATGGATTATCTGAAGGGAAAAGCATCTGTAAAGAAGCACACCGCAAAGACATATCATGATCATATATATGATCGTGATACGGCTGGTAAAGATGCTTATTATCCTTTCCCTTAATCCGTCAAACATCCTGCTTCTCTCTTTCCTTTCTGATGCGGTAACGCTTAAAAAGGGTATCAGTCCCAAGCAGCAGCGGATACACCACCAGAGACACCAGGAGTGTATATAGCACTTCGGGAAGTATCACACCGGTCAGATAATGTGCGATCCCGAGTCTGCCTCTCAGAAGAAAAGCGATTATATAATACATAAGCCCGTAGGACACATCACTGAGAGTTATGAGTATAAGGGGAAGCCTGATATCCTCCGCATAGAACAGATCACAGAAGCCTCCGCTTATATATGCTATCAGCATGATGATGAGAGCATTTGTCCCGAGCATAGGACTGAAGAATATATCCATGAGAAGACCGCAGAAAAAGCCGCATATGGCCCCGGTCTTTTCACCATAGAAAAAGCCGTATACACATGCGATGAGCACCATAAAATTGGGAACAATATCTCCAAGCTTCAAATTTGTGAAAACACAGGACTGAAGCAGAAAAAAGAACGGTATTGAAATTGCTACTAATATTCTCTGGATCATTCGTAATCGTTAATCTTCATATCAGTGATGACAAGAACCGTTTCCAGATGGTCGAAATCCGAAGCGCACGTGATGGTGCCCGATCTGGTCAGATTATTGGCATCATTTGTTACAGTATCGATATATCCGATAAGAAGTCCCGGGAGATATTTATCGCTGATATTGCTGGTCACAACCTTGGCTCCCTTTAAGACCTCTCCGTCCGGATCTGATAATTGCGAAAACCTGAGCTGCCTTGTGGCGGTAAGATCAAGATCTCCGGTGACGATAAGTGTAAGGTCCGAGGAGACCACCTGACCGCTCACATTAACTCCGTCGGATATGATGGATGTGACCCTGGCCCAGTTGGGTCCTATCTTGGTTATCCTGCCTATAAGACCGCCACCTGCTATGACATTCATATCCAGTGCCAGTCCGTCATCGGTACCCTTATCGATGATGAACGAATCGTACCAGTTGCCGGGATCCTTGGCGATAACCCTTGCACCGACCTTGTTATAGGAGTAATAAGTCTCTGACAGTTCCAGGAGATTCTGCATCTCGATAAGTTCATATCTTTCCTGGGTGAGAATGGTATTTTCCTCGGTAAGCTGTGCGATACGCTCTCTTAATCTCTCATTTTCTTCAAGCAGAGACCTGACGGATGCCAGCTCATCTTCTCTGTTCCTCAGCCACTCTCCCGCCCTTGATATTCCCTTTTCAAAGGGCACAAGGATAACTCCGGCGACAGAATTCACAGGCACGTCAAAAGCGTTGGTCCCGTAAGTCAGCACCATAAGAAGGATACATATAAAACTCAAAATAAGGAGGAGATATTTACCCGGCAGTGTAAATCTCTCCCCCTTTGATTTTACGATAGGACTCATTTACCCATGCCCTCTGCACTCTGTGCAAGCACTGCATAATCGGGATCCTGGATTATCCTTCCGAGACCGTATGCGGTGGATGTGATAGGTTCATCAGTAATGTTGACCTTAAGTCCGGTACCGTCTGCGATCCTCTCAACAAGATGGGATACCTGGCTTGCGCCTCCGGTAAGATATATACCGTTCCTGAAGATATCGGCAGAGAGTTCCGGGGGTGTTCTCTCAAGGATAAACTTGATGTTGTCTATGATGGTCTTGTAGTTGCCTTCAAGCGAATCCACGATAAGCTTTGTGGGAATCTCTCTCTGAACGGGAAGTCCGGTTACTATGTCCCTGCCATATACAAGGGCTCCCTTTCCTTCCTTCTCCAGATCTTTAAGCTTCTTCTTGATATCCTCGGCTGTCTTGCCGCCGATCATAAGTCCGAACTCATTTCTTACGGCAGCCCTTATTGAATCATCGAACTTAAGTCCGCCTTCCTTGATGAGCTTGGAAAGAACTATTCCTCCCAGTGAAAGAACCGATATCTCGGTAGTCTCAAAGCCCACATTTACAACCAGCACGCCAACAGCATTCTTGACATCTATTCCCATGCCGATACCGTCAGCTATCGCCATCTGTGTCACATATATCCTGTGTGCCTTGATACCCGCTTCCTTCAGAAGATCATAGAATGCCCTCTTTTCAACATCGGTGATATCATAGGGAACCGCAATGAGGAAATCGGCACTCTTCAGTGTTCCTCCCTGGATGTCGGTGATCATATACTTCACAAGGAGCTCCACATTGCGAAGATCAGAGATGACTCCGCATGACAGAGGATATGATATCTGAATGTTGGACGGAGCCTTCTCATGCATCTCATATGCGGAATCGCCGTATGCGAAAAATTCGGACTCATCCTTTATCGCTATCATATTCTTCTGGATAGTGATGGTGCTGTCGTTGTTATTGAATATCTTGATATGATTGGTACCGAGATCTATACCGTATGCATTTGCTGCCATTTGGATCCTTTCTGCCGGAGCGTTTCTTAAACGATCTCTCCGGATTCTCTGAAACTGTAATATCTGTTGTCCCCGATGATTATATGATCTATGAGCGGGATCTCTATCATCCTGCAGCTTTCATATAATTTTTCCGTAAGTGCCCTGTCATCCCCTGATGGCTTCGGATCTCCGCTTGGATGATTATGCAGAAGCAATATATTAACCGCCTCCGCATCCAGAGCTTCCAGAAGTATCGATCTTATATGGGCAAGAGATCGGTTGACACTGCCCTTTGAGACCTCCGATTCCCTTATGACCTGACCCTTACTGTCAATACTCAGAAGCAGGACACTCTCATTCTTGTTATGTCTGAGTCTCTCCATGTAATACTCTGCGATGGTAGACGCATTTCTCACATTAAGACCTTCCCTGTACCTGGTCTCGTGCATCCTGAGAGCGATCTCTGCAAGGCACTTAAGCTTTACAGCCTTCACCTTACCGATCCCCGGGATCTTCTCAAGCTGTCTTACATCCGCATCGTACAGCCCCATAAATCCGCATCTGGGATACTTGCCGACCTCAAGGACTTTCCTTGCGATCTCAAGCGCATCGCAGCCCCTGGTACCTGTCCTTATGATTATGGCAAGAAGCTCGGCATCCGTAAGTGCGGAAGGGCCGAATGCTTCGAACCTCTCATAAGGCTTTTCTTTATTACCCTGTTTGTCCATATACGCCTTCTTTCCCCTTCTCCGGGACGACAGACGTACAAGCCCACAATCCTGTTTATTTTAGCACAAAATAAGGCCTTTATCCACCAGTGTTTGGAAGGACTTGATGATACCGAATTTACCGTGGGGCCAGGTAAGACCTCCCTGGAAATATGCGGTATAAGGCTCTCTTAATGGTCCGTCTGCAGAAAGCTCGATGGATGAACCCGATACAAAGGCTCCCGCAGCCATGATGACCTTGGAATCATAACCGGGCATATCCCAGGGTTCGGGTGCATACTGTGAATCGACCGGTGCCGCAGCCTGGATCCCTTCACAGAACGCTATAAGTCCCTCGGGCTTTCCGAATGTGATGGCCTGAATGATATCGTGTCTTTCCTCCGATGCCGAAGGATAGCTTTCAAATCCGTATCTTTCATAAAGGGTCGCAGCAAAAATGGCACTCTTTAAGGCAGATGCAGCAACAACAGGTCCCATGAAGAATCCCTGATACATACGCGGAAGTGCTTCAAGTGAAGGTCCCACTTCCCTGCCGAGGCCCGGAGCCGTGAGTCTGTAGGATACATTCTCGATACATTCGCATGTTCCCGCGATATATCCTCCCACCTGTGCAAGACCGCCGCCGGGATTCTTGATAAGCGAACCAACCACCATATCCGCCCCCACATCCGTAGGCTCGATCCTTTCAACGAACTCTCCGTAGCAGTTGTCAACCATGCAGATGATATCGCTTCTTACAGACTTGACCGTCTCAATGATCTTACCGATGGTCTCTACAGAAAGGGAGGGCCTGGTCTGATAGCCCTTGGACCTCTGTATCGTTACAAGTCTGGTTTTCGGAGTGATGGCATTCCTGATATTATCAAGACTGGGAGTTCCGTCAGGATTAAGATCCGCCTGTGCATAGGTGATACCGTATTCTGCAAGGGATCCTTTTGACGGTCTTATTCCGATGACCTCTTCAAGGGTATCATACGGCTTTCCCACAGCGCTCAGAAGCTCGTCCCCCGGTCTTAGATTACTCATAAGCGCAAGCGCCAGCGCATGCGTACCGCAGGTTATCTGGGGTCTTACAAGGCAGTCCTGGGTGTGAAAATAATCCGAATATACCTTCTCAAGGGTATCTCTTCCGATGTCGTTATACCCATATCCGCTCGTTCCCAGAAGACAGCTTTCATTTACATTATTTTTCTGAAAGGCTTTAAGGACCTTCAGCTGACAGTATTCGGAGGTCCTGTCTATCTCCCTGAATCTCTCATCCAGGCCTCCGAGAACATCTTCACAGATGTTAAGAACCCTGGAGCTTATCCCAAGGGAAGCATATATATCGTCAATATCGTTAACTGCCATTAAATGATACCTCTTTTCCTGCATTCATCAGACATGAATCTGCACATATCCTCTGTATTACCGTCAAACCTGCGCCTGTCTATATATATCACATCAGGCTCTCTTTTATACCATGTCAGCTGTCTTTTTGCAAAGTGTCTCGTCCGGAGCTTTATCTGATAAGCAGCATCATCACGGGAATACTCACCCCTGAGGTACGGAACCACTTCTTTATAGCCTATGGCCTGCATCGATACATTTGAAGGGTCGATACCGGAATCAAGAAGCCTTTGCACCTCATCCGGAAGACCGTTTTCCATCATTTCATCAACGCGCTTATCGATCCTTTCATAGATAAGATCCCTGTCATCAGTAAGGACAAAATAAGCCGCATTATAAACCGGCTCTTTTGCGGCTTCGCTGATGTTGTGATCCGAGATCTTCTTTCCTGTAAGATGATGATATTCCAGAGCTCTTATCACTCTCTTTACATTTCCTGCGGGGATCTTAGCCGCGCTTTCAGGGTCGATCTTACTCAGCATATCATGAAGATGGGATGGACCTTTTTCTTCACATAATCCTGTCATCTTACTTCTGAACTCTTCGTCCGGACCTTCATCATCGAACTCAACGCCTTTTAGAAGAGCCTGTATATAGAAGCCTGTACCTCCGACAATAAGAGGGACCTTGCCTTTCGCGTAAGTTTCTTCGATAGCCTTTTCAGCCATTTCCCTGAACCGAAATGCGGAATAATCTTCAGTGGGATCGCACACATCGATAAGATAATGTGTTATCCCTTTTTTCTCGGCTTCCGTTATCTTGGCGGTTCCTATATCCATGCCTCTGTAAACCTGAGCTGAATCGGCTGATATTATCTCGAGTCCTTCACGCAGAGCAAAGCTGACGGAAAGTGAAGTCTTTCCGACAGCCGTCGGTCCGGATAAAATTATCAGAGGACGTTTTGAATCCATCAGTCCACTATCCTTTTGAACTTTTTCTCCATATCCGTTCTGGACATGGAGATTATCGTCGGTCTTCCGTGAGGACAGTTATACGGATTATCAAGTGTAAGAAGTTCATCTATAAGCTTCTCTGCCTGTTCATATCCTATCCTGTCTCCACCCTTTACCGAAGCCTTGCATGCCATTCCGGCGATCTTTTCATCAATCGACTTATACGGACCTATCCCCGGATTTTCCGTGATCTCATCAAGTATGGCAAGGAACAGTTCCTTCTCGGAATGACCGAAGAGATCCACCGGTACGCCGCGGAGTGCATATTCATTTCCGCCGAAAGGCTCTATCTCAAAGCCTATCTTTTCGAATGACTCCTTATTATCAAGGAGCACATTTTCCTCCGAAGATGTAAGGGATACTATCACAGGAGGCATCAGCATCTGAGTGGGATGCACGCCTTCATGCATTCTCTTTACCATGCGCTCGTAATTGACCTTCTCATGGGCTGCATGCTGGTCTATTATGAACATCTTGTCCCGGTACTGAACGATCCAGTATGTATCAAAAACCTGTCCTATGATCCGGTATTCAGCCCTATTATCCTTATCAAGAAGATGCTCTGCAAAGAGATTGCTCTGCTTAAATGAAGCATTCTCAAGAAAACGTCCCGCTTCATCCTTTCTGCCTTGATCAGATACATTGTCATCTCCCGGGACGCCTGATGCATTGTTCATATCAGATGCGTTTGTTATATCCGGGGCATCTGATGATCCCGGATCTAACCTTGCTTTTCTATCATCTTCAAAGAAGAAATCTTCTCCCGCCTCGCTTTCTGCATAAGACGAGAGGTCATAATCTTTGGCGAGTCCCGATGCGGTACTGTAAGCCTTGATAGTGCTCTGAATGCTTTCGGTTACGGATCTTTTGAATTCGAAGGGTTCCGGATTCTTCCCGCTTCTTACTTCCTGTATTGCCGCTTTTTCGTTTTCTCTTTTTTCCCGTTCTGTGGTGAGAATGTTCTCGGGGATCATCTCCGCAGATCTGAGCACATCATGTATGGAGGATGATACGAATGAGAAGAATGTGTTCTGATCCGAAAGCCTTACATCCAGCTTGGCAGGATGAACATTTACATCAACGCAGAAAGGATCTGCGAAGAAGTTGAGAAATACCACAGGGAACTTGTGCAGCATCAGATATTCCCTGTAACCTTCCTCAACAGCGGATGACATGAAGGTATTCCTTACATATCTGCCGTTGATAAAATATATCTCCATATTGCGGTTGGATCTGACCATCTCGGGCTTTCCAAGGAATCCCTCTATCCTGAACATGTCGTTCTCAGCTTTTACCGGAACAAGGGCATCGGCAGTTTCCCTGCCATAGACTCTGTAGATGACTTCAAGGAGCTCTCCGCTTCCTGATGTATGGAATCTTGACCTTCCGTCCATTGAGAACTGAAATGCGATATCAGGATGAGAAAGAGCGATCTTCTCCATCATCTCAGCGATATAGGATCCTTCGGTGGCAGGCGTCTTAAGGAATTTCTTCCTCGCAGGAGTGTTATAGAAAAGATTTCTTACAATGACAGTTGTGCCGGAAGGAGCGCCCACCTCTTCAAATGAAATCTCCTCACCGCCTCTTATCATGAGCCTGTTGCCTATAAGAGAACCTTCCATGCATGAGATCATCTCGGTCTCGGTAACGGCGCAGATGCTGGCTAACGCTTCGCCCCTGAATCCGAGTGTGATTATGGAATCAAGGTCATCTGCCTTTGTTATCTTGCTTGTTGCATGTCTTAAGAACGCGGTCCTCATCTCATCAGGCGCAATACCGCATCCATTGTCGGTGACCCTTATAAGATCTATACCGCCGCCCTTTATATCTACGGTTATTGCTGCCGCGCCGGAATCTATGGCATTTTCAACAAGTTCCTTTACGACGTTCACGGGTCTTTCGACCACCTCACCGGCCGAGATCCTGTCGATCGTCTCTTTGTTCAGTATTCTGATCATATCCTGTACCGATTCTTAACCTTATTCTGAAGCCTGTATAGAGTGTTCAGTGCATCAAGGGGAGTAAGGTTTGATATATCTATATCCTCGATCTCCTTGAGAAGATCCTCATCCGACACAAGGTCAAAGAAGGACAGCTGTCCGCTGTCTACCTCATCGGGTTTTGTTATCTTCTTACTTCTTGAGCTGCTCTGTTCACCGGATGCTATTGACTCAACAAGTGTTGATATATCCTGAAGTGCAAGACTTGATGCGATCTCCTTGGCTCTGTCTATGACCATATCGGGAACACCTGCAAGCTTGGCAACCTGTATTCCGTAGCTTCTGTCAGCGCCTCCTTTTACGATCTTTCTGAGGAATACGATATCATCTCCTGATTCCTTGACAGCTATGCAGTAATTGTGGACATTATCTATCTTGCCTTCAAGCTCCGTCAGTTCATGGTAGTGGGTCGCAAAGAGAGTCTTTGCACCGAGTATTCTCTTGTTGCTGATATGCTCAACAACGGCCCACGCAATGGACAGACCGTCAAATGTGGATGTACCTCTTCCGATCTCATCGAGTATGAGAAGACTTTTTTGCGTTGCATTCCTGAGAATATTGGAGACCTCGTTCATCTCGATCATGAATGTGGACTGTCCGCTTGCAAGATCATCGGAAGCTCCGACTCTTGTAAATATCCTGTCCACCACGCACAGATCGGCCGATGTTGCGGGAACAAAGCTACCTATCTGTGACATCAGAACGATAAGTGCGGTCTGCCTCATGTAAGTCGATTTGCCGGCCATATTGGGACCGGTGATTATACTTACAAGATTGGAATTATTATCCAGGAGTGTGTCGTTGGAAACAAAAAGCTCGCCTCCGAGCATCTTCTCCACAACGGGATGTCTGCCTTCCTTTATGTTGATAACGCCCTTTGTATTTATGCGGGGCTTTACGTACCTGTTGAGCTCCGCTATATACGCAAGGTCTGAAAAAACATCAAGATATGCCACACTTTTTGCGGTTTTGAGAATACGGTCGCTCTCACCGGATATGGAATTCCTGATCATGCAGTACACATCATACTCAAGATTTCTGATCTTCTCCTCGGCATTCAGAACGGTATCTTCCAGTTCTTTTAACTTGGCAGATGTGAATCTCTCACAGTTAGTAAGCGTCTGACGTCTGATATAATCATCCGGTATCTTATCAAGATATGAATTGGTTATCTCGAAATAGTATCCGAAAGCCTTATGATACTTGATCTTAAGAGCCTTGATGCCTGTTCTTTCCTTCTCGGCCTCTTCCAGCTCGGCAAGCCATCTCTTGCCGTCTCTCTTTGCGGACCTGAGTCTGTCGATCTCTTCGTTAAATCCGTCCTTTATTATATCTCCGTCCCTGATGGTAAGAGGAGGCTCTTCCTGTATTGATGATGTTATAAGAGATTCGATGTCGGAAAGTGTATCAAAACCTGCAGCAATCTCATCTATCAGTTCCGAATGAACATCCGATAACACAGTTGCAATATGGGGAAGCATTGCAAGGGAAGAAGCAAGACTGATAAGATCCCTTGGATTGGCCGTGCCAAAGCTGACCCTTGCAAGCAGTCTTTCAAGATCGTAGATGGGGTTCAGATATTCCCTCAGTTCATCCCTTGCTATGGAATTATCATTAAAAGCAGAGATGGCATTCTGTCTCTTAACGATCTCCGCTTCATCGATAAGGGGCTGTTCTATGAATGTCCTGAGCAGTCTCCCGCCCATGGCAGTCTTCGTCCTGTCCAGAACTCCCAGAAGAGATCCCTTCTTCTGTTTATCCCTTATCGTCTCCGTAAGCTCAAGATTTCTCCTCGAGGATGAATCAAGCATCATGAACTTACTTGCAACATAAGGATGTATCTCAGTGATATTGCTGAGATCGGTCTTCTGTGTATCATGCAGATAGATCAGCGATGCTCCTGCCGCGAGAACACCCGGGATCATGGAATCAAGTCCCAGTCCTATAAGACTCTTTACCTTGAACTGCCTGAGAACCTCACCTGTTGCGGTCTTTTCATCAAACACTGCATTATCCAGTACGGTTACGGGTATGTTAAGCTTCTCCCTGAAGGAATTCAGCAGATCGCTCTGAACAGAAAAGGCATTATTACAGATGATCTCCGAAGGCACAAACCTGCTCACATAATCACTAAGTTCGTAAGGGGACGAAAGCTCTGACACAAGGAACTCACCGGTTGATACATCCACCACACTGCAGCCCGTTCCGTTATCCTGATGGCATATGCACATAAGATAATTATTCTTGCCGGAATCAAGAGCCATTGTATTCATGTTGGTTCCGGGGGTTACAACCTTGATAACCTCCCTCTTTACAAGACCCTTTGCAAGCTTTGGATCCTCCACCTGCTCACAGATAGCTACCTTGTATCCCTTTGAAACCAGCCTGGAGATATAGGAATCCGCAGCATGAAAAGGAACGCCGCACATGGGCGCTCTTTCCTCCATACCGCAGGCCTTTCCAGTAAGAGTAAGCTCCAGTTCCTTGGAGACCTGTATCGCATCGTCGAAAAACATCTCGTAGAAATCACCTATACGGTAAAACAGGAAGCAGTCCTGATACTGCTTCTTGGTCTCGAGATAGTTTTGCATCATAGGTGAAACTTCGTTAATATCCGGCATATCCTTATCCTTAAATAATTGTTCAGATATCTGCTGTATATATATTTTTTCGACATTTGCCGTATCACTTGATAAGCCAAGCTGCGCAAGTTCGCTTCGAGGACTGTTTGAGCAAAGCGAGTTCCGCAGAAGCGAACTGTCATGCGCGGCGAAGGCGAATCTAGTGAATACGGCGCATGAGAAAAAATATATATAAGCAGATATCTCTATAATTATCTACTTCCCATATAATAGAATCCGCGGCATTCCTCAAGTTTGACGGGAACGATGTCTCCGATGAGGGAGGCCGGTCCGGGGAAGTGTACGATCATGTTGTTGGATAATCTTCCCGTTACATATCCCTCAAGAGATTCGTTAACATCCTCTACAAGTGCCGGCAGGGTCTGTCCCTGCCATCTCAGAGACTGTTCCCTGGCAGTATCCTGTACGCACTTAAGAACTCTGTCGAAGGACTCCTTCACCAGATCGGGAGGAACCTGATCCTCCCTTACGGCAGCCGGAGTTCCCATTCTCTTGGAATAGATGAATGTAAAGGCATTATCGTATTTAACGGTATTTATCACATCGATGGTATCATCCACATCGGCAGGTGTCTCCCCGGGAAAGCCCACCATTATGTCAGTGGTAAGAGCTATATCAGGTATCTCATCCTTTATATGAAGTGCAAGATCCATGTACTGCTCCTTGGTATACCTTCTGTTCATCTCCTTAAGAACCCTGGTGGAACCTGACTGAAGGGGAAGGTGCAGATGTCTGCATATCTTCGTATCAGCTTTTATGGTCTGTATCAGTTCCTCTGACAGATCCTTGGGATGGGATGTCATGAATCTTACTCTTTCAATGCCGTCTATATCGCAGACTCTCTTTAACAGCTCGGGAAAAGAGATCTCACCCTCTATACCGTTGCCGTATGAATTAACATTCTGTCCAAGGAGCATAACCTCCCTGACTCCGGAACCTGCAAGTCTTCTGATCTCATCAAGTATATCTGCGCTTTCCCTGGATCTTTCCCTGCCGCGTACATGCGGAACGATACAGTATGTGCAGAAATTATTGCATCCGAACATGATGTTGACACCGGATTTGAAAGGATACTTCCTGAGTACCGGAAGATCCTCAACAATGGAATCCGAATGATCGGTTATCTCGTATATATGTCTTTCACCTGAAAGCAGTCTGTTTAAGTACTCCGGAAATGCATAGAGATTGTGAGTTCCGAATATAAGATCAACAAAGGAATATGACTTCTTAAGCTTCTCAAATGCAGAAGGCTCCTGGGGAAGGCATCCGCAGACAGCCACCATCATCTCCGGATTCTTCTTTTTCCTGAACAGAGCTTCACCAAGATGACCGTAGAGTTTTTGATTGGCATTGTCCCTTACGGTACAGGTATTATACAAAACAAAGTCGGCATCCTCGGTATCTTCGAGAAGTTCAAATCCCGCAGATACAAGGATACCGGCTAATTTTTCGGAATCGCGTGCATTCATCTGACATCCGAAAGTGATAACGGATGCAGTAAGCTTTTTGCCCGATCTTTCTTCGTTTTTCTTAAGCAGTTCAGAAGATTCTTCAATGAATCTTAACTGATCTTTTGTTGCAAGGATATCTGATTCTTTCATGTCACTCCGTCAGGAGCGTGTCTCACCGAAATATCCTGCCAGACAGATCGTAGGGCCCGTGTGTGATCCTATCATGGGTCCTATACTGTTAACCATAAATTTCTTGAAGCCAAGTCGCTCCTCAATCTGATTTTTTAAATATTCAGCATCATCGGGGCAGTTGCCGTGAGCGATCATAATGATCTCATTCATGTCACGATAAGAACCCAGATGCTCTTCCATATAATCCACAATGTGATCGAGGCTCTTCTTACGTCCTCTGATCTTGCCGCCTGCATCAAGCTTTCCCTCATTATCAACTGTGATAAAGGGCTTGATGGCTGCTATGGTTCCTATAACCGCACTGGTCTTGCTTACTCTTCCGCCTCTCCACAGATCCATGAGATTATCAACGGTAATGGCAAGACATCCGTGCAGAACATTTTCCCTTATAAAAGAGACTGTTTCCTCAAAGCTCTTTCCTGCATCCCTCATCTCAACCGCTTTATACACAGAAAGCATCTCACCGAGGGAACCGGTAAGGGTATCAACAACTTCGATCTTCTTATCAGGATGCTTCTCCATAAATTCCGAAGCTCCGGTAAGCACGCTCTGACATGTTCCCGAAAGGCCGGAAGAAATACCAATGAACAGGAACTCGTCCGCATCATTTATATGCTCTTCGAAAAAAGCCTTAGCCTGATCCGGGTTGACCTGTGATGTGGTGGGCTTGGCTCCTTCAGCCAGCATTTTGTAGAACTTATCCTTCGGAAGATCAACTCCCTGATTATACACCACTCCGTCAATGATCGTTGCAAGATTAATGGTATCTATACCATGCTCCCTTGCATAATCCTCAGGTATATCAGATCCGTTGTCAGTGATTATCTTAAACATATCTTACCTCCGATGTATTTTCAGTAACATTAAAAATGCACCGTAAGATATGATACATAAAACGACATCAAAAAACAAGTAAAATATTATTCAAAAACACCATATATAGTATGTGATTCTACATCAGCAAAGACATCTTTGTATCTATTTGTAAATCTTCGCCCTGCGATCACTGCATCTTACTTGCCCGTGCTTCCGAACCCGCCGTTTCGTACGGTTTTCACATCATCATCCTCCGTAACGCCATAAGGCATGAATATTCCCTGTGCGAAAGCATCCCCCTCCTTAAGGGAAACCTTCTTACCCTCATTGGAGTCATTCGTTATCTTTACAAAGATATGACCTTCGTTGTCCGAGAAATAATAATCACTGTCTATTATCCCCACCGTATTGTTAAGCTGAAGCCTGAACTTAAATCCAAGTCCGCTCCTTGGAAATACAGCCAGCATCCAGTCCTCAAGCATACTTACCCTGATCCCGGTGGGAACCTTGATCGTCTGACCGGGTTCAAGCTCGATATCAACAGTAGTCCTTATATCATATCCGGCGCTTCCGCTTGTAGCTCTTACAGGGAGCTGTATCCTCTCATACTTTCCCTTCAGGTCCTCATCACTCAGTCCGAAATCCTCCATACCGGCCTTGAACTGCCCGAAGCTCACCTTCTCGAACTTTCCCACTCTTGTCATACATATCTCCTTATCATCTGCCTTACGGCATCATCAATTTCTTAAGCCCAAATACATAATGCTATTAATATCCGTCTCCCGGATCGTTCAATCCTTAGTACATGCACGGCACCCCTGACTTCGAACTCCCATATACGCTCTCGGGATCCAGTACAGAATAGTGATCCGGACAATGAATGCATACCTTACCTGAAGCCAGCGATTCCTGTACATCGATCACTCTCTGATTCGAACTTCCCTTCCAGCAAAGAGTCACATCCCTGAGATTCCTGTCATAGGGCCCGTCAACCAGCACATCCACATATCTCATCAGCGGAAGATCCTTCACATCCTCCCAGAGATCTCCGGTATAAACCCATACGGTCTTTTCGGGATGATCCCTCTTTACCGATTCAAGAAGCATCTGCACATCCTCTCTGTTGCCGGGATACAGCGGATCTCCTCCCGTAAGGGTGAGTCCCGATATATAATCCCTGCCAAGGATCTCATACAGCTCATCCCTTGCAGCCTTGTCAAAATACACACCCGAATCGGGATCCCAGGTCTGGGGGTTCTGACACTGGGAACACATATGGGAACAGCCTGAGAGCCACAGCGTAACTCTGAGTCCGTCTCCGTTTCTCATATCGTCCTTGGTAATATCGTGATATCTCATTACATCGATCTTCTTTCGGCAATCTCAATCATCTTGGCATCGTTAAGTCTCGTATCACCGTGAGTCCTTGAATATGACAGGTATCCGTTCATCCTGTCTATCTTCGTAAGATTCCGGCTTCCGCATACCGGACAGACATCCATTGACAGTTCTTCATGACCGCAGTCATCGCAGTACGAAAGCGAAAGATTGACTCCTTCATAAAATCCCATCTTCATGGCACGTCTGATCAGGGTTTTGATGGCTTCAAGATTATAATCAACGGGATACTTTACATACTGTATCTTGCCTCCGTTAAAGAAATCCCAGAATCTCTTTTCGTAATCCTGCTTTTCAATGGGTGTGATGTCCTCCGTAACATGACAGTGGAATGAATTGGATACATATTCCCTGTCGGATACGCCCTCGATAATACCGAACTTCTTCCTGAACTGCCTGACCTGAAGACCGCACAGATTCTCAGCGGGAGTTCCATAGATCGCATACAGCCTGTGATCTTCCTTCTTGAATTCCGCGATCTTATCGCATATATGCTGCATGACAGCGATGGAGAATTCCGCATCCTCCGTGAGCGACTTATGGTTATACAGCTGCTGAAGCTCATTCAGAGCCGTAATTCCAAATGATGCGGTGGCTGAATCGAGCAGGGGCTTGATCTTGTCCGTAAGCTTCAGATGTCCTCCCCTGAAACCGCCCATGCAGTATGCAAGAGGATTTGTTGAAGCCTTCATCTCTCCCAGATATGAATAAGTCCTCAGATGAAGGTTTCTTATAAGCTCAAGATAATAATCCAGGATCTCATAGAAATCCCTGTTTTCCTTACGGGCTCTCGCAAGGATCATAGGAAGGTGGAGCGATACAACTCCTATATTGAATCTTCCGACAAAAACAGGTGTATCATCCTCATCCGCAGGCTCGGCTCCGCCCTTTTCGTACCAGGGTGAAAGAAACGCCCTGCAGCCCATGGGAGAAATGATCTTTCCGAATTTCTTATACATTGACGGAACATATCCCTCACCGGTAAGGCTGAGGTAATCGGGATACATGGTCTTGGATGAACACTTTACGGCAAGGTCGAATATATCTTCAAGTTCTCCGCCCTTCCCATGAAGCTTCTCATCATACAAAAATACGATCTTGGGGAACAGTACAGGCTTCTTCCTGCCCTTCTTACCCTGTCCCTCCATATGAACCTTAAGAAGCGAGCGGATAGCCATCTTCTGGAATTCTGTAGTACCTGTTCCGGCTGTAACGGTTATGAAGGGATAATCTCCCCTGCTGGATGCCACGGTATTGAACTTGTACTCCCAGCCCTGGAATCCCTGTTCGAACTCTCTCTGAACATCTGCCATTGCAGCTTCCGAAGCCTTCGCTTCATCAATGCCCAGATCCATGTATTTTTTCTTCTTCTTTTCAAATGAAAGCTTTGCATAGGGCTCAAGCGTAAATTCAACGGAAGGAATGGTAAATCCGCCGTACTGCTGGCTTGCGGCACTGAGTACGATATCTCCCATCACATCGAATGCGGTATCGAGGGATTTAGGCTCGTTATACCATATGTTACCCATTTCAAAGCCGCCCTTAAGTACCGATGCGATATCAAAAAGACAGCAGTTCATGGTGTCCCTTCTGGAGGACATGTCATGGATATAGATATATCCGTCCCTGCACGCCTGGATCTCTTCGGTGGTAAGGAAGAATTTCATGTACAGCTCTTTATTGAGCTGATTGAAGATAAGGCTTCTCTTGGTGGATACAAGGGCTGAATCGGTGTTGGAATTCTCCTTGTCTCCGATATACATTATGGACTGGGATTTCTTGTAGACATCATCCAGCATCCTGACGAAGTCCTGCTTGTAATTGCGGTAATCCCTGTAGCTCTTGGCTACGATGGGCTTAACCTGCTCAAGAACCTCCTCGACGATATTGTGCATCTTCGGTATGGGTATCTCGGTATCTCCAAGAGAATCAACCCTTGATATGATAAGGGTACAGATCTTCCTGTTATCCTCGTCGGTGAATTCGGTCAATGCCCTGTATGCACTCTTGCTTACGGCATTGATCACCTTCTGCACGTTGAATGCTTCCCTGCTGCCATCCTTTTTGACAATGCAGACTTCACGGGATGGTTTATAAATACTGCCGTAATCGATCTCAGAAGCCATAGAGCTCCTCCTTAATATTTTGCAATTATACTTTTCAGATAATTCCTGTACTCATCTATGACATTATCAGGTCCCGCAAGAAGCACCTCGCCTCCAAGGCCCGAAAGCCATCCGTAGAACAGCGCACTCACATAACACTTTGTCCTTACAAGGACTCTCCCGGGCTTTCCCGGTCTCTGAGACACATCGGTACCGAACCTGTCATATGCGATACCGATCAGTTCCTCGGGAAGATCAAGGGTTATGGTCTCAAGTCTTCCTCCGTACATGGAGAATGTCTCCTCCACATATGATGACATATCTATGCTCTCGAAATCCTTCCTGCCTTCCCTGCGCAGATCGGTCATGCTTACATGGCGCATTTTGTCGACCCTGAAATGCTTCATTTTTCCAGCAGACGCATCATAAGCCATAAGGTAATAATTCTGATCCTGCCATATGAGTGCCCAGGGACTGAGGATCCTCTTTTCATCTCCCTTGGTAACGAGCTTTTTATCCTTGCCCCATACAAGATATTCAAATTCAACCTTGCTGTCCGCCAGAATGGCTCTTGAAAGAGTGTCCACATTGTAGAGAACATCCTCATTGGGAGTCTTGGAATCCGACGAATAGATCTGCCTTATCATGGATGAAGCCATGTAAGAGCTTGTAAGCTTCTGAAGCTTATCCGCAAGTATCCTGGTCTTACCCTGTGAGATGAACTTGGATGAATATACCGCATCTGCAAGAAGCCTCAATTCGGCATCTTCAAAATCCCTCGATACAAGCTTATAGCCACCGCCCGAACCGGAAGGTTCATGGATTATGTCATATCCTGCATCAACAAGCGAAGCTATGTCATTGTACAGAGTCTTCCTGTCACACTTAAGGCCCTCTTTTCTGATGCGCTCCATGATCTCATCAGCCTTAAGAACATGATCCTCATCCGTCTCGCTTTTCAGGATCTCCAGAATAAGAAGTATCCTGGTCTTGTTATTATAATTATTCATATCCCTTCGCTGTCCGTGCACATAAATGTAAAAAAGGATACGAAAGCAATCCGTATCCTTTTATATCTGTTCATTAAACGGAACCGGCCTTGGAATCACCATCTGACGCAGAAACACTGCCGCCTTTTGCATCCTTCCGTCCCCTGAGTAATCTTCCGACGGTAAAGCCCAGAGCAGCTACGATCACTATTATCACTATAAGAAGCAGGTAACTCAAAAATGAACCTATAAATGCACCAGCCATTATCATATAACCTCCTGCCATGCCATGACCATATCACCTATGACATCTTCTATATTTTGTAACGGGCAAGCCCGTAAAAGTCCGGAAAATACAGTATTTAGTATACCTTTTTTATACTTTTACAGTCAAGTCCGAGCATATCTCTTCGCTCTCGGCAATGATACTCTCAGGAAAGCCGTTTTTACGAAGGAGTGCTATGGCATTCCTGCTGTTTGTGGGGCCCTTTTCCAGTCTGTAGGTAAAGGTCACATCATCATCCGTTATATCCTCAGTGAAATGCACATTCTCATACATGTCCGAAACCATGGATGTCAATTCCAGATCATGTGTTGCGGCAAATACTATCACTTTAAGCTGAGCCAGATATTTAAGCACGGCACAGGATGCGGAGATTCTCTCCGAGGTGTTGGTTCCCCTGAGTATCTCGTCTATAAAGCATATAACGGGTCTGCCCTCTGCGGATGCAGCATCCACGATCCTCTTTAGACTCCGTATTTCTGCCATGAAATAGCTCTCCCCTTTCAGGATGTTGTCGTTCACGGCTATGGAGGAATAGATCCTGAACATGGAAGCTGAGTAGAAGGACGCCGCACATGTTGCAACAGTCTGTGCCAGGATCGCATTTACCGCGATCATCCTCATATATGTGGATTTTCCGCTGGCATTCGATCCGGTGATCAGCACACCGCCACTGCTGCAGGCATCATTGGCAACAGGTTTTTCTATCAGGGGATTAAACCCGCCCCTGATATCAACCGATGCTTCCTCTTTAAATTCAGGAGTACACCATCCGCCCTTTGTCTCCAGATATGCTCTGTATGAAGCGATCGCAAGGCACATATCCAGATATCCCACAGTCCTGTAGGCACTCATTATCTTATCCCGGTCTTTGGAAACGCCTGACAGAAGAAATGCACAGGCGATAAGGTCAAAATGGAATAAAAGATTGATGTATGTAAAGAGCATCGAGAAAATCCCGCCTGATGAGTTGGGACCTGAATTTATCACAAAAGAAGTAAGTATATTCTTCTTCCTGAGGGACTTAAGGTCGGATGACAATGCTCCTATAAGCTCTCCCGTCTCTTTCTTTGCGCCTTCCGGAAGAAGCCTTCCCATCTGGGACAGCCTCATTATCATCGACATTCCGCACAGTCTGTCTTCCGCATCCTTTCTTAGTTTGAAGTAGGATGATATCTGCAGCAGAAGCACTGCGATAAGAAATGCCAGTCCGACCATGGGCTTTATGAACATTATAAAAATGATCACGATGTAATAAAGATCGCACAGTATGTGAAAAAAGGGATTGATGAACTTCCCGGCACCAAGAATATGCTCCAGGTATCCGGGAAGGGATCTGTCCTTAACAAATCCCAGTTCTCCGAATGCGGTCCCCAGTGAAAGCCTGAGACCTTCATCCTCCGATAATTCCCTTACAGTTCTGTCGATCCTTGCAATATCATCCGGAGATGATGAGATATCATGAAGTCCGGAGAACAGAAATTCTTCACCTGCTGATGAACGGCAGGTATCCATCTGAAGGAATATATCCTCCATTCCTGCATCCGACCAGGTCAGTTCGTCGATCATGCTTACGCAGGATCCGTCCTTCTTCATTATCTCCATATTTCTGACAAGAGCCTTCCTGCGGTTTTCAGTGATCTTCTTTTTAGATGCTCTGCCAAAGGAATCCTTAATGGAAGCTTTTATATGCTCTCTTTCGGATACCTTCATCCTGTATCCGCTGACAGCCAGGGCGATTATCAGTATTGCTGCAAAAATAAGACCGTACATCCTGTAGAAACACTCCTTACAGATAAGACAAATATCCCTGCCGGATTTCTTCATCCGGCAGGGTCATGTGATCAGAGAACAATGTACTTGATGATGAAGAGCACCGCAAGCACGTACATGAGAGGCTTGATCTTCTTACTGTTACCGGTGAAGAGATTGATAACAACATAAGAGATAACTCCGATGCAGATACCGTCTGAGATACTGTAGACAAGGGGCATTACCAGCAGTGCAAGGAATGCGGGAATGCTCTCTGTGGGCTCCTTGAAATTGATGCCTGTTATGGCACTCATCATAAGGAAGCCTACAAATATCAGTGCCGGTGCCGTGGCAAAACCGGGTATTGATATGAACAAAGGAGAAAGGATAAGGGCTACAAGGAAAAGAAGTCCTGTAACTACGGATGAAAGTCCGGTACGTCCTCCGGCAGATATTCCGGATGAACTCTCAACAAAGGTAGTGGTGGTAGATGTTCCGAGAACAGCACCTGTGCTTGTTGCGATGGCATCTGCAAGAAGCGCGGGACGGATACGGGGAAGTCTGCCTTCCTTGTCCAGCATGTCAGCTTTGTCCGCACATCCGATAAGAGTTCCGAGAGTATCGAAGACATCAACGAACAGGAATGCGAAAAGAACAACTACAAAATCAAGAACCTTGAAGTTTTCAAATGCCTGTGCAGAGAAGCATGCACCGAAGGTCTGTCCAAGGGACGCAAAATTGAAATCTGTAAAGCTTGAAGGAATGGTTGAATAGAAACCATCTGCGGGGGCAGGAACATACACATGACAGAGCTCAAGGATGATACCGAGTATCCATGTTGCAAAGATTCCGATGAGGATCGAGCCCTTGACCTTATTGGTGTTGAGGATCGCTATGATAAGGGTTCCGATGATGGTAAGAAGAGCCCATACTCCGATGGTTGAGAAGCTCTTATTGAAGCTTACTATGGTAACAAGAGTGGACTCTTTATACACAACGATCTTACCGTTCTGAAGTCCTATGAAGGCAACAAAGAGTCCGATACCTACAGATACGCCCTTTTTGAGCTGAAGCGGTATGGCATTAAATATCGCCTCACGTACAGGAGTAACTGAAAGGACTACGAATATAAGTCCCTCTACAAAGACGGCAAACAGGGCAAACTGCCAGGAATATCCCATGGAACCGCATACCGTATATGCAAAATATGCATTGAGTCCCAGTCCGGGAGCAAGTGCAAAGGGATAATTAGCTAGAAACGCCATACATATGGTACCGATAAATGCGGAAAGAGCCGTTGCCATGAGAACAGCCTCTTTGTTCATTCCCGAATCTCCGAGGATCGCCGGATTCACGGCCAGTATATAAGCCATGGCCATAAAGGTTGTGATACCGGCAATGATCTCAGTCTTTACATCCGTACCGTTTGCCTTCAGTTTAAATTGTTTTTCGAGCATCACATTACTCCTTTCTCTTTGCAAAAGAGATTTACTGGATTTATACGCTGCCTGACAGGATCCTCTTTGTTCTTTCGGAACACCTGCGGATAATATCATCCGGATCATATCCGAGATTAAATTCACCGTTACGGTAAAGGATCTTTCCAGCACACATTGTCATTATAACATTAGATGCCGAGCCTGCATAAACAATATTTTTTACGATATTATTAAGAGGCTGCATATTGGGGCTGTTAAGGTCAAGCAGTATAAGGTCCGCAGGCTTTCCGGGGGTCACAAGCCCGGAATCCTCCAGTCCCATGCACTCTGCAGAGCCCTTCACAGCCATATCCAGTATAAATGAAGCATCCATACATGCGGCATCGTTTTCCGCCAGTTTACATAATACGCTTGTAAGATACATCTCCTTGAACATGTTGAGGGAATTATTGCTGGCGGGCCCGTCGGTTCCCATTGCAAGCTTCACCTTTTTATCATAGAGCTTCTTAAGAGGAGCTATACCGCTTGCAAGCTTACAGTTGGATCCGGAATTGATGACTACTCTTATGCCCTTTTGGGCAGCGATATCCATCTCCTCATCGGTCAGGTGGACTCCGTGGTATATTCCGCCTCCGTTTTCAAATACTCCCAGATGATCAAGGTACTTAAGCGGTGTTTCACCGTTTCTTGCGATGCAGTCTTCCACCTCAGACCTTGTTTCGGACAGATGACAGAACACAGGCGCCTTACAGGATGCGGCCATCTCGGAAACCGCCTCCAGCTTTTTTCTGTCCGTTGTATATTCCGCATGGAATCCTATCCTGTATCCTATCAGCGGATCATACTCATTAAGCCTTTTGAACTCATCGGTCAGTTCCTCTATGGATGAAGTAAAATCATTGAGCCCCGATACGATCACGGCTCTCATTCCGGCTTCGGCAAAAACCTTCGCCGTAACATCCGGTCTGAGATACATATCCATGGCGGAAACCGTACCCCCTGACACATACTCCATTATGGCAAGCCTTGTAAAATCGGCTATGTCATCATCGTTAAGTCTGGCTTCGTTAGGGAAAATATCCTCCCTGAGCCAGTCAGGTGTCGGCTTATCATCTGCAAGGGATCTTAAAAATGTCATTGCGGAATGGGTATGTGCATTATTAAATCCTCTCATCAGAAGATTGCCCTTACAGTCTATCTCCGAATCAGATAAACAAAGAGACTGTTCCCGGGTATCATTAC
Source organism: uncultured Lachnospiraceae bacterium (assembly GCA_902761225.1). GTDB lineage: Bacteria > Bacillota > Clostridia > Lachnospirales > Lachnospiraceae > AC2028. The sequence goes on from CACWJQ010000006.1 coordinate 35,595, forward strand.
ATGAATCCCGGGAGCCGTCTCCTTCATCATCATATATTACCTTTTCGATCAGACCGTCAGATACGTGTACTTCACCGTTACGAATACTGTGAGAGTTGTTCAGATCCAGGATACGGGCATTGTAAAGACGTATCTTCATACATTTCCTCACTTCATAGAATCTGATGTAAAAGCCTCGGGAAGCAGTTCTCCCAGCTTATATATCTTCCTGTCATCTATGCTCTTGGCCACGATAACCATCATATCGCTGCCGCCGAACTCTGAAAGGAACTGTCTGCATACACCGCAGGGATATGCATAATCCCTGACCTCTGATGCATCCCTGGGCGCTCCTGCTATGGCGATGGCCTTGAAAACCCTCTCACCTTCGGATACTGCCTTAAGTGCGGCACATCTCTCGGCACATATGGTGGCCCCATACGAGGAATTCTCCACATTACAGCCTCTGAAGATATCACCGCTTCCGGTAAGAAGCGCCGCCCCAACCGCATATCCTGAGTAGGGGCAGTAGGATCTGGTCCTTGCTTCAAACGCGTTAACTATCAGTTCGGAAATCTTATCGTCTTCCATATGACCCCCTAGAATGCAGCTATGGAGCTTCTTACCAGTTCTTCAAATCTTCTGGATACGGAATCTGCAGCTCTCTGGACTTCCTCATGATTGAGTTCTTCACCGGTTATCCCTGCAGCCATATTGCTTATAACAGATATTCCGCATATTCTCATTCCGGCATGTCTGGCCGCAATGGCCTCAACTGCAGTGCTCATTCCAACGGCGCTTCCGCCAAGGAGTCTGAGTGCCTTCACATCAGAGGGAGACTCATATGAAGGACCGCTGACCTGTACATACACACCCTTGAAAAGCTCACTATTTAGCTTTGCCGCAGTATCTGTGATGATATCGCACAGCTCTCTGTCATAGATCCTGGTCATATCGGGGAACCTTGTGCCCAGTTCCTCCACGTTGGGACCCACAAGCGGATTCCTTACGAATATGGAGATCTGGTCCTCTATCATCATAAGGCATCCGGGATGGAAGCTCTCATTTATCCCACCTGCAGTGTTTGTCAGAAACAGTATCTTAGCTCCAAGCATATGCATGAGTCTTACAGGCATGACCACATCCGAAGGTTCATATCCTTCGTACATATGCACTCTGCCCTTCATGCATACAACCTTTTTGTCACCGTCATATCCGAATATGAACTTGCCCGAATGCCCCTGTACTGTCGATACCGGGAAGCCGGGAATATCCGAATAAGGTATCTCACATACGGTCTTTATTCCGTCCGCATAGGAACCGAGGCCCGATCCAAGGATCAGAGCGACCTCAGGTTCAAAATCTGTTATGGATCTTACTGTCAGAAGGGCCTGTTCAAGCTTTTCATATTCTTTACTCATGAAGTCACCTTTTTATATGCTTTCTTACCGCGTCTTACGATCCTGCCGTCCTTAAGATCATCTGCGGAATAAAGTGTCTTAACGTCAGTAACCTTCTCATCGTCTACGGTTACACCGCCCTGTTCCACGGCACGGCGCGCTTCGTTCCTGGTGGGGCAAAGACCCGCCTTTACAAGGATCCCGAGAATATCGATCATGCCGTCACGATAATCTGCCTCTTCTATCTTAACAGTGGGGATATCTGCATTTGAAAGGTCACCGCCTCCGAAAAGAGCTGCTGAACCCGCCTCTGCCTTATCAGCCTCTTCCTTGCCGTGAACGAGCTCTGTAAGCTCATGGGCAAGTATCTTCTTGGCATCATTGATTCTTGAAGCATCCCACTTTTCAATCTCCTCGATCTGCTCAAGGGGAAGGAATGTGAGCATTCTCAGGCACTTAAATACATCCGCATCTCCCACATTTCTCCAGTACTGGTAGAAATCAAAGGGTGAAGTCTTATTGGGATCGAGCCATACTGCATTTCCTGCTGTCTTACCCATCTTATTGCCGTTGGAATCCGTAAGAAGGGTAATGGTCATGGCATGGGCATCCTTGCCAAGCTTTCTTCTGATGAGCTCGGTGCCGCCCAGCATGTTGCTCCACTGGTCATCTCCGCCGAACTCAAGATTGCAGTTGTACTTCTGGAACATGTAATAGAAGTCGTAGGACTGCATTATCATGTAGTTAAACTCAAGGAAGGAAAGTCCCTTCTCCATTCTCTGCTTATAGCATTCGGCTCTGAGCATGTTGTTGACAGAAAAGCATGCACCAACCTCACGAAGAAGCTCGATATAGTTAAGGTTCATGAGCCAGTCGGCATTATTGACCATTATGGCTTTTCCTTCACCGAAATCGATGAACTTCTCCATCTGCTTCTTGAAGCACTCTGCGTTATGATCGATATCTTCCCTGGTAAGCATCTTTCTCATATCGGATCTGCCCGAGGGGTCACCGATCATGGTGGTGCCTCCGCCTATAAGAGCAATCGGCTTATTGCCTGCTTCCTGAAGTCTCTTCATGAGAGTAAGAGCCATGAAATGACCCGCTGTAAGAGAATCGGCAGTACAGTCAAACCCGATATAAAAGGTTGCCTTACCGTTGTTAACCAGTTCTCTTATCTCGTTCTCGTCCGTAAGCTGGGCAATAAGTCCTCTTGCCTGCAGCTCTTCATAAATACCCATTACCTTGTTTCTCCTTACTTTGTTTTTATTACATTACCTGACTCCGCCGGTAATCTTTATTTTCACTGATTATACTAAATGATACGGAAAATGTCTCTATACCTGTAATATATCCCTCACCTTGTCTCCATAAGCTTTATCATCGCCTTATCAAGGCCGCTGACGGAAAGCTTGAACATCGGGAACATCTGCTTGACCGCAGTCTCCGCCTCCCTCCAGGGAGCATTTCCGGGTGCCATCTTGGGATTGAGCCATACCACCTTCTTATAATGCCTCTTGACGGATTTAAGCCACTCCTCTCCGGAAAGCCCGTCATTGGGTCCGCGGTAATTGCCGGTAGTCGAATACAGCTCCTCGGGAGCCATGGCAGCATCACCGACTATTATAACCTTATAATCGGAATCCGTATTGCGGAACAGCCATTTCGTCTCGACCCAGTCTCCGTTCTCACATTCCGGTGTTTTATACAGGTGTGAATAGATACAGTTGTGGAAGTAATAGCATTTAACTTCCTTGTAGTGATTGCTCTTGTTCACAGCCTGAAAGAGGTCGTTCAAAAGGGATGAATACGGTATCATGGTACCGCCTGAATCCATCAGAAGAAGCAGCTTCACCGAGTTCTTACGGGGTTTTCTCATCTCGATCTTAAGAACCGCGCCCTGATTGCAGGTCTCATCAACGGTCTTATCTATATCAAGCTCCCTTTCGGGTGTATCGAGTCTTGAAGAGAACTGTCTGAGTCTTCTGAATGCCAGCTGGAACTGCCGGTTGGTCATAACCCTGTCATCCCTGAAGTCCCTGTACTTCTTGGCACCGATCACGGCAAATGCGGACTGATATCCCGTCATTCCTCCGACCCTGACACCTCCGATATTGCCTCCGGTATTACCGAAGGAGGTCTTGCCCATGGTCCCTATCCAGAAGGAACCGCCGTTGTGCTCGGAATCCTGATCCTTGAGACGCTGCTTGAACTTCTGCTCCACATCCTCCTTGTCGATGATGATACCCTCGCCCTCCATCTTGTTCAGATGGTCCTTCGCCTCCATCTCGGCAAGTTGCATCATATCCGACTTATCCAGCCATCTGAGCATCTCCTTACCGATCTCGGTATCCTTCTTCACCGCAGAAAAGCATTCTTCAAACGCTTCATCATACTTGTCATAATCCGTTTCGCTCTTTACAAGTATCATCCTTGCGCCATGATAGAACCTCGACAGCTGTCCTCCGATAAGGCCGCTGTCAAGAGCATTCTCAAGATCCAGCCACTCTCCCAGTGTCACATGGATCCCATGCTTTCTTAAACTTTCGAAAAATTTTAAAAACATAATATATTCAGATTAATCGTAATTATGATGTGAAGCCTGCTCAAGATCCTCGTCCTTCTTGACCACAACTCCTATGAAGGGAAGCCTTGCCTTGATCTGTCCGTAGGGTATGCCGCCTATCTGCAGAGCATTGATCCAGTCAATGAGTTCTGAGGTAGAGGGCTTCTTTCTGATATCGCGGATATCCCTTATCTGATAGAACACATCCATGGCTTCATTCAGAAGGTGCTCCTCAACATCGGGGAAATGAACCCTGATTATCTCCTCCATAAGTTCTCTTCCCGGGAACTCTATATAGTGGAATATGCATCTTCTGAGGAATGCATCGGGAAGTTCTTTCTCGGCATTCGATGTGATGATCACGATGGGTCTCTGTTTTGCCTTTACTGTACGCTTTGTCTCGTGGATATAGAACTCCATCTGGTCCAGCTCCCAGAGAAGATCGTTGGGGAATTCAAGGTCTGCCTTATCGATTTCATCGATAAGGAGTACCACCTGCTCCTCGCTCTCAAATGCTTCTCCAAGCTTTCCGAGCTTTATGTAATGGGCGATATCATCAACTCCGCCCTCTCCGAACTGTCCGTCATAAAGCCTCTGGATCGTATCATACATATACAGACCGTCCTGTGCCTTGGTAGTGGACTTGATGTTCCAGATGATCAGCTTCTTTCCGAGAGCATCCGCAACCGACTGTGCAAGCATTGTCTTGCCGGTTCCCGGCTCGCCCTTTATGAGGAGAGGCTTTTTGAGTGCTATTGCTATGTTGACAGAATCCATCAGTTCAGGGCTGGCAACATATCCTTTTGTTCCTTCGAATCTGTTCATGTTATTACTACTCCGTAAATTATTCTAAGTCTTTATATGTCCTGTTCAGGACTTTTCCAGGGACACTGCGACCTCCCTGTATTTTTCCAGCATTTCACCGTTCTTGTCATCTATGTATGACAGATTGCCGCTCTTGGCTGCAAGCTCAAGTGCCTTGGCCATCTCGGAAAGCTCTATGGCTCCGATCACCATGGCAGAGCTCTTAAGGGCATGGACTTTAACCGTATATCCCTTAAGATCTTCCTTCTCATAGAATCCTCTGATCTCTTCGGCCTTGGCATTATACGTTGAACTGAACACCCCGGCTATCTCGATAAAGCCTTCTGCAGATACGCAGTTCTTAAGTCCTGTCTTTACATCTATGAGCGGGTTATTCCTGATATATTCCGGAAGAAGCTGAAGCTGTGCTTCCTTTTCATCCGCAGGTTCTTCTTCAACCTTTATATCAAGGACTTTTCGTAAGGTACCGATGAGTGTTTCTCCGGAGAAGGGCTTGGGAACATATTCATCAAAGCCTTCATTCAGATATTTCTCTCTTTCTCCCTTGACATCATTGGCTGTAACAACAATGACGGGAGTGTTATCGCAGAGCCTTTCTTCTCGGATCCGGTGCAGAGTCTCAACTCCGTCCATAACAGGCATCATATGATCCATGAATATCGCATCGTAGGAATTGCTCTCTATGAGTTCAATGGCGGCAGCACCGTTTACCGCTCCGTCAACCGTAAATCCGTAACTCTTAAGCGTTCTTATGAGCAGTTCAAGATTGAGTTCATTATCATCGACACAGAGCAGTCTGTAGGTGGAATGATCTTCGTTCCAGTCGGGATTGTCCGTGGACAGGTGAAGCTCCTTACCGTTTTTTGCCACAGGCTTTGCTCTTTTGGGAGCAGCGATCTTCTTACCGAGTTCATCCGTATACTTTTCAAGGGATATGAGCCCTGATTCATCAAGCTCGCCGGATTCAGCCATATTGTTGACTATATCCGAGAAGAACTGATTGAGACGTCTTGCCCCTTTGTACACACTTTCCGCATTCTTCCTTACATCCGGAGAGACATCCGCTCTGATTATCTCGTCGGAAAAACCAAGGATCGAATTGAGGGGTGTTTTTATCTCATGGGAAAGATGGGTAAGGAATCTGCTCTTGGCTTCATCGGAGGCCCTTACTCTTTCAAGAGCTTTGGCCTCATCATTCCTTGCGGTCTCAAGCTCCTTAAGTATCCTGATAAGCCTGATATAATCCGGTGTCTCCAGTGTAAGGAAGATCATGAGCATGCCCATGGATCCGATGTAATAGAACAAACGGACATCACCGCCGGAGTTCAGATTTATAAATGTCAGTATAAGTACGGATATAAGGCCGATACCGAGGAATGCTCTCTGCACTTTTGTAAAGAATTTCTTCTTGATAAATGCAGCCATCACTCCGGCCACAACGAACAATAAAGGAACCCCGTAATAGACCGGCATGTACAGAAGTCCGTGTACCGGCGAACCGTCCGGAGAATATGAGAATACTATGCCGGTGAAAAGATTGATCAGCAGGATCAGCACATAGATCATGTTCAGAAAATAGCTGACAGTGACCAGATTCTTCTTCGACTTGTCGATCTCAGCAAAAACCAGCATGTACAAGTAAAAAGCCATGGCTGAACATGCACCCATCAGACAGTCGAATGTATGGAAAAAATAGCGAAAAGCAGCAGGAACGCTGTTACCCATATCGCCAACATAACAGGTAACAACATTCAGTATCGTTCCGATGGTCACAAGCGTGGCAAAGATCTTAAACCTTACTTCCGATTCCCGGTCATCTTCCTTATATGTGCCCAGCACAAATACAAGCAGGATAAGATCCATCGGTATTACCGACAGTTCAAGTAATAAATTACCATTGAGTATCGGAAACTTCATCCTTCTTTTCTCTTATCATCAATTCCCTGACAGCAGCTCCGGCATCTTTGCCTTCAAAGAGTATAAGTCCGACCTGTTCGATTATGGGAAGATCGACTTCGTATTTCTTACCCAGCTCTATGGCAGCTTTGGCGCTGTATATGCCCTCGACCACCATTCCGACTTCCTTCTGAGCCTCTTCAAGGCTCTTGCCCTGTCCCAGAAGGATACCGCATCTTCTGTTTCTCGAATGCATGCTGGCGCAGGTGACTATCAGATCCCCTATGCCTGTAAGTCCGCTGAAGGTCTCAGGCATGCATCCCATCCTGGTTCCGAGTCTGGAGATCTCCGCAATACCTCTTGTTATAAGGGCAGCCTTTGCATTATCGCCGTATCCAAGTCCGTCTGCGATACCTGCGGCAAGAGCCACCACATTCTTGAGAGCTCCCCCGAGCTCAACGCCCTTTACATCAGAGCTTGTATAAACCCTGAAAGTCTCTGTCATGAAAATATCCTGTACAAAGAGTGCCGTCTCTCTCTTACGGGATGCCACAACTATCGTTGTTGGCATGAGCCTGCTTACTTCCTCGGCATGGGTGGGTCCGGAAAGAACACATACTTCGGCATCCGGTATCTCTTCTCCGATCTGCTCGGAAAGAGTCATCAGGGTTCCTTCCTCTATACCCTTGGCAACATCTACGATTATCTGTCCCTTTTTGATGTGAGGAGCAAGTCTTCTGGCAGTTTTTCTGGTAAAGGAGCTTGCAACAGCCATGACCAGCAGATCCCTGTCTGTAACAGCCTCTGCATCGTCCATGGTATACTTTACGCTTTCAGGTATAACGGCTCCGGGCAGCATCTTGTGCTCATGTGTCGTGCTGAGCATCTCTATCTCCGATTCAAGTGCTGACCATACAGTCACTTCATGTCCGGCTGTAGCAAGCAGTATGGTGAGACCGATACCCCATGTTCCTCCGCCCAAAACAGTGATCTTTGCCATTTCATTCCCCTTTCATAATAAAAATCCGTATTTTCTAAGTCCCGGAATTATTTCCTAGCTCCCGTATCCGGAAGATTGGCGTCATTCTTCCTGCCAAGGTAAGTCTTTCTCTCCTCATGCTTTATCAGCCTCTTAATGTTGGCTCTGTGCTGCCAGTAGGCAAGGATCATGAGGAACAGCGCAATGATATACATCTCATTGAGAGTTGCCTGAGCCATTCCGTCGAACATCCCGAAGAGATTGAACTGTCCCGAAATAACAAGCTGAATGAGAAAGCCCGCATACAGTATCAGTGAACCAAGGCTCACATAATGTGTGACAAGGAAGGGAATAAAGAAAAATGCAAGTCCCGTCAGGAAGAAGGATCCGTGGAAAGCAAGTATCATTCCTCCGGTTGCGGCTATTCCCTTGCCGCCCTTGAAATTCATGTAGAAAGGAAAATCATGGGCCAGCACACATCCCGCACCGCCGTATATTATCAGGAGGTACTTAAGCTCGGGATACATATGTCCGAAAGTAAGTCTTATGATGACTGTAGTAAGTATGGCCTTGAGCATGTCACCTGCAAATACTATGAGACCTGCCTTGGTGCCCAGTACTCTGAGAGCATTGGTGGTTCCTGAATTACCGCTTCCGTAATTTCTTATATCAACGCCCTTGCACTTTCCGACTATGAACGCTGTCTGGATCAGACCGAATGCATAGCCTATGAGAAAACACCATAAACGTGCCATATCATTCCCCTTTTCTTTCTCTCACAATGAACTTGAGAGGTGTTCCCTTAAAGCCGAAGGTGTTCCTGACCTGATTCTCGATATACCTGATATACGAAAAATGAGCCAGTTCCTTATCATTGACAAACACAACAAACGTGGGAGGCCTGGAAGCGACCTGGGTGATATAGTAGATCTTCAGGAATCTTCCCTTATCATTTGGAGGCTGCTGCATCGCAACCGCCTCTGCAAGGATCTCGTTGAGAGCTCCGGTTCCTACTCTCTTATCCTGGCTCTCTCTTACGATATCAATGGTCTCAAAGAGCTTGTTCAGCCTCTGTCCCGTAAGAGCAGAGATGAACACTATCTCCGCATAGGGCATGAATGAAAGAATAAGCCTTATATCCTCGGTAAACTTATTGACGGTCTTATCATCCTTCTCGATGGCATCCCATTTATTGACAGCTATTACTACTGCCTTGCCTCTGTCGTGTGCTATTCCCGCTATCTTGGCATCCTGCTCCGTAACACCTTCCCCGGCATCGATGACAAGAACCGCTATATCAGCCCTTTCCACAGCGCTCACGGTTCTTACGATCATATAATGCTCAAGATCGTCCTTGATCTTATTCTTTCTCCTGAGTCCTGCGGTATCTATGAAGATATATTCCTTCTCACCGAACTTAACTCTCGTATCAACCGCATCTCTCGTCGTTCCGGCGATATCCGATACGATGAGTCTGTTCTCACCCAGAAGCTTATTGATAAGGGATGATTTTCCCGTGTTTGGCTTGCCGATGACTGCCACCTTGGGAATATCCTCTTCTTCCTCCTCTTCGGCGCTTTCGGGGAAATAGCTTACAACCTTATCCAGAAGGTCGCCGAACCCCTGAAGCTGGGTTGCCGAAACGGGATAGGGATCACCTATTCCCAGATTATAGAATTCGTAGATGTCAGCCTGCTGCTTTTCATAGGAATCAACCTTATTGACAACAAGAACAACAGGCTTGCCTGACTTGCGCAGCATTGAAGCAACGCCGTCATCCGCATCCTGCAGGCCTGTCTTAACATCACATACGAACATGATAACATCGGCCGTATCGATAGCAATCTGTGCCTGATCCCTCATCGAACTGAGGAGCAGGTCCTTGGATTCGGGTTCGATACCGCCTGTATCTATAAGTGTAAAATTATAATTCAGCCACGAGACATCCGCATAGATCCTGTCCCTTGTCACTCCCGGAGTGTCCTGGACTATTGATATCCTCTCTCCCGCAAGAGCATTGAACAGTGTTGATTTGCCTACATTGGGACGTCCCACAACTGCTACGATCGGTCTTGTACTCATACTATTGATCCGTTCCAAAATATGATGATCTCAATCCATGCCAAGGCATGAATCCACAAAGTCATAACCATTTGATTTTATCGTAACCACACGTACTTGTAAAGCATCCGAGACCTCTGAAACCTTGATGTCGTCGAGGAAAACATCGGTTCCTGCCCTCACCACGCTCTCGGGCAGTCTGATCTCATCTCCAAGGTCGCGCCCCTTTAACTGGGCTATTATATCCTGCCCGGTAAGAAGGCCCGATACGGTGATCCTTTCACCGAAAAAGTCATTCCTTATGGCGTAAACATCTATCTTAAGTCCATTTGCGCGCTCTTCCACCATCCGGGCCGATTCGCTTATGATGGGATAGGCAAGAACTCCGGTTACGAGAGTGATATGCTTTCCGCCGTGATCCTTATCAAAGGATCCGTCCTGCATTCTCTTTTCTATCTGCTCATCCCTTTCATCGATGAAGGATCTGATCATTCCCACGCCGTTATCCAGCTGGAGATATCCGTCATATCTGTCCGCTTCCGGCATGGGTCTTCCCGCGGTGAGATAGAATTCATCGCTTGCATGGACAAAATGGATACCGTACTTTTCCATGCACTGTTTCTGATAGCCTTCTATGATATCGATAACTTCGGCGCAGTCATCCTTCTCAAATGGTTCAAGATGAAAGAGCCCATCCCGGTATTTGGATAATCCTACGGGAACAACGGACAGACTTCTGAATGAGGGGATGTACTTCATGAGTTCGCTTATGGTAAACTCCAGCTCCTTACCGTCATTGATCCCCTTGCACAGTACGACCTGTCCGTTCATCTCTATCCCGGCATCTGCAAGCACGTTAAGCTTCTGAAGACTGCTTCCCGCGAATCTGTTACCCAGCATCCTGCATCTGAGCTCCGGATTCATGGTGTGTATCGATACATTGACCGGTGAAAGGTTGTATCTTACTATTCTCCCAAGGTCCTTCTCAGAAAGATTGGTAAGGGTTATGTAGTTGCCCTGGAGGAAAGAAAGTCTTGAATCGTCATCCTTGAAATACAGGGTATCTCTCATTCCCGGAGGCATCTGGTCTATAAAGCAGAAAATACAGTTATTGCTGCACCTTCTGTAGTTATCCATCAGTCCGTTCTCAAAGACAAGACCTATGTCTTCGTTTTCACCCTTTTCAATCTCATATTCCCATTCTTCATCCCCCCTGAGGATGGTAAGCACAAGCTCGTCCGTAAGGGTCATGAACTGATAATCGAAGATATCCTCTATCTCGTTATCATCTATCTTAATTACAATATCGCCGGGCAAAATGCCCAGCGAATCTGCGATCGAACCTTTATTTACACTTTTAATGACATGTTTCTTTTCCACGATCTTATAATTCTACTCCTATACGGGCATTATAATTCTCGAGAACCGCATGCATCTTCTGTGTGTTGTCCATGACGTTGGACATTGATGAATCATGATTCATGAAATCTATTATGGATGCTATGAACTTGCACATATCCGCCTCTATGAAGTAAGGCTTGTCATAGATCTCTGGAGGCAGATAGGTGAGATTGGTGGTTATCACCCTGTCAAAATATCCCTTTTCATATGCTGCATCGAACTGGTCGAGTCCTTCGGTGAACAGTCCGAAGGTGGTACATATGAACACTCTTCTCGCGTTCATCTCCTTGAGCTGGCGGGCGGTATCTATCATGCTTCCGCCGGAGGAGATCATATCATCGATTATGACCACATCCTTGCTGTCGATATTGTCACCCAGGAATTCATGGGCGATTATGGGATTCTTGCCGCCAACTATCCTGGAATAATCACGTCTCTTATAGAATGTACCGGTATTGAGGCTGAGAACGTTGGCAAAATAGATAGCCCTCTCAAGCGCTCCTTCATCCGGAGCGATGACCACCATATGCTCCTCGTCCACGATAAGATCCTCTTCGTTGGTAAGAAGAGCCTTGATGAACTGATAGGGTGGCATGAAATTATCGAATCCGTTAAGAGGTATGGAATTGGCAACTCTGGGATCGTGTGCATCGAAGGTTATGAAATTTGATATGCCCATATCATACAGTTCCTTGAGCATATGGGCCGAATCCAGTGACTCCCTGCCGGTACGGCGGTGCTGTCTGCCCTCATAGAGAAAAGGCATGATGACATTGATCCTGGTGGCCTTTCCGTCTATGGCTGCTATGATCCTCTTAAGATCCTGGTAGATATCATCGGGAGACATATGATTCTCGAAACCGTTCATCTGATATGTAATGGAATGGTTGCAGACATCGACCAGAATAAATATGTCCTTGCCCCTTGCGGACTCCTTGAGAGTAGCCTTACCCTCACCGCTTCCGAAACGGGGGATCTGGAATTTCATTCTGAAATCATCCTTCTGATAACCCTGGAATGCGGGATCGTTCTTCACAAGATCGTTATGAATATCCTTGCGGAAAAGAGCGAGATATGAATTGATCTTATCTCCCTTGCTCTCAAAGGAAGGGTGTACTATAAGACCGAGCTGTCCCACGGGCATTGAATTTTCAAGTTCTACTACATTAGGCATGATAAGATTTCCTTCTTTTTATTGAATTATATCATAATTCTTCCCACAGTCTTATCCGAACTGAACTCGGGAAGATCGATGAACGATGTGAATATATCTCCGTCAACAATGACTTCAAAGGTTCCGTTATGCGCCTCAACCAGGCTCTTGGCTATAAAGAGTCCCAGTCCGGTACCTTCGCTCTGTCTGCTGGCATCGCCGCGGATGAACCTCTCCGTGAGGGCTTCACCCTGGAATCTGGGTCTTATGGCTGACACATTCTTGATCTTGATGAACACTCTTCCGCCGAAGACATCAAAGTTTACATTGACCTTGGTGTCCTTCATGGCGTATTTGCATATATTGCCGAAAAGATTATCGAATACTCTCCACAGCAGTCCGGCATCCGCATAGATCAAAACCCTGGGAAACTCCGCACACACTATCTCAAGATTCTTGGCCTTGAACCTGTCGGAATATTCTCCTATAGCCTGGGTAAGAAGCTCTGTAAGGTCAGTGGTCTCCTTGTGAAGCTCAAACTGTCCGGATGAAAGCTTTGAAGCTTCCAGCAGGTCTTCAAGAAGCTTTTTGAGTCTTATGGACTTTTCTCCGATGACCTTGAGATAATCATCCTTCTGCTTCTCGGTTATATCCTCCCTGCGCAGGAGATCCGAGTAATTGATGATGGTGGTAATAGGCGTCTTAAGATCGTGGGATACATTGGTTATCAGCTCGGTACGAAGAGTTTCCTCCATGACCGAATCGTTCACTGCGTTCTTGATACCTTCACCGATATTGTTGATGCTTATGGCCAGGTTTCTGTTCTCCGCCCTAAGGTTCTCAACCTCTATCTTGTAATTGATATCTCCGCCTCTTATCCTCTCAACGCCGTCCAGAAGATCCTTCTTCTCGGCAGTAGTAAGGAACAGATTGATACCCACGATAATATCCATGAATATCAGCAGCAGGAATATCATTGTTGAGTATGCCGGATTCTTCGGAAGCAGGAATATTCCAAGCGACATTCCTCCAAGGTTAAGCACCATAAAGAATATGTAAGGCACAAGAACCGTTGCCACGGCAGATTCCGCACCCGAAAGAGTAAGGGCAAAGTGATCGAATATCTCCTTCATCCTCTTGGTAAAGGAATACTCATACAAAATTCCGGCTCTTATCCTTCTTACAATGGACAGTAGGAAGAATGCAAAGAACATCGAACAAAGGAGTCCGAATGCGGCAAAGGAAAGATATGATGATATACCTGCATTTCTGAGGGGACCGCCGTTTTCGGCAGAGATCCTGCAGTAATTCTCACCCACAAGCTCCTGCAGGAATTTCAGATGCAGCAGGGCGATCCTGAAGATGACGAAGGCCGAGATCAGCCATACCTCTATCCATATCTTATCCTGGGCATAGATCGTGAATTCGTCTTCCCCGTCTCTGTCATTTACACCCGATACAAAAACAAGATATGCGAGTATTCCCAGCCAGATAAGTGCAAGAAGCGTTATGACCATACAGAAGAATCTGGCCACCTTCTTGATATCGTTATATCTGTATGTAAGATCGTAATAGATATCGTGGGCCTTTGATGATGTATCATCAAGGTAGATCCATACATGGGTATTGTTGGGATACACATCCGGATACAGCTTTATCACATCCGTAATGACGGATTCACTTATATCCGAAAGAGTCGCATATTCAAGCTCATCATAATAAGAGATCAGATACAGAAGATGTCCCGAATAGCTGTTTGTCAGTTCGGTATCATCAAGGTACTTCGAATCCTTATCATTGGTATAGGTCTTAACAAGACCCTTTTCATCCCTGGTCCTGATGAGATAGACAAGGTTCATATTATCCCTGTCATATATCCTCTGCCCCTCTCTATAAATATCATATGCTGATGAAAAGAGCTCGGACACCTCTTCAAGTTCATTGATGGAGATAAAGAATTCATCCCAGTCGCTTACCCTGTCTCTGAGGAATGTATAATTGGGTGATGTGGGATTACCGATGACAGGTTCCTTGTAGAGAACGTTGGTAACGTTGCCGTCAGCATTGTATTCCTCTATAAGTCCGGGGTATTCCCTGATGCAGTATTCCAGGACTATATGCATCAGCTCCGCAGGCTGCAGGGCAGCCATTGCCTTTTTCACCTCTTCGTTACCGTCACCGAGGATCAGATCCTCACCGTGGGGAGAATAGTTGGCCGAAGTACGGTTCTTGTTAATGTTCTCGAATCCCTTGAAATAGAGATTGCCATATTCATCCAGGCCAAAGTTCTGTACGTAGATAGGATCCCCGTAATAGTATACGAAATCGGTGATATTAAGGCTCTTGGTGGAATATACTATGCCGCGCCTTCCGTAGTTGATAAGATCCGACATGTAGAAATACGCCGTTACATTTCTGTTTCCGCCGTGATAATAATTCGAGATATCCACCAGTTTATTGATATCCAGTTCGGTCGATACACCAAGAAGCTTGCATGCAGCCACATATTTCATCATATCCGAAGCCTGACGGGCGAATATGTCGGTGATAACTTCATCGATATCATTATCATCCGAAGGGAACGGATCAAGAGCATATCTCACATTCCCGTCAAGAAAAGGAACGGAAATATAACTGCAGAAAACAATGTCCGCAACCAGCAGGACTGCGATCATTGCACATGCATGCATTATAAAATGCATTAAGATTTTTCTCAGAAAACTTCTTTTCATAGATCTTCGATCTTATATCCTACTCCCCATACAACCTTAAGGAACTTGGGCTGTCCGGGGTTAATCTCGATCTTCTCCCTTATATGTCTGATATGGACGGCAACGGTATTATCTGTTGCTATCGGAGTTTCATTCCATATAGACTCATAGATCTTGTCGGTGGAGAACACGGTACCCTTATTCTTGATGAGAAGAAGAAGGATATTGTATTCAATGGGAGTAAGCTTCACTGCCTCTCCGTCAACGGTAACCGATTTGGTCTCATCGTTGATGCACAATGACCCGGCATTGTAGATATGGGTATTGGTCCCCTCATTTATACTGCCGAGCATGGTATATCTTCTGAGGTTGGATCTTACTCTGGCTGTAAGCTCTGCGGGGGAGAAGGGCTTGGTGACATAATCGTCCCCTCCCGCATTAAGTCCCAGGATCTTATCATCTTCCTCGGATTTTGCGGACAGGAATATTATGGGAACGGTACTGCTCTTCCTTATCTCCTCTGCAGTCTCTATCCCGTCCATTTCAGGCATCATGATGTCAAGGATAACAAGCTGGATCTCTTCCTTCGCAAGGATCTCCAGTGCTTCCTTTCCGTTATACGCCTTGTAGATGGAATGCGAGTCCTCCTTCAGATAGATCTCGATAGCATTCACGATATCCTTATCATCGTCACAAACAAGTATATTGGCCATAGTCACCCCACATATTCAAACGCATTTTCAATGTGTCTTATATCGTCTCTGTCATATACGCCTATCACATCATACCTTACCTGAAAATCCTGCAGCTCAGGATGTCCTCCGATATAGAAAGCTGATGCTTTGCATATCCTTCGTATCTTCCTTGCATCAACCGCTTCAAGCGGATCGAACCTGTCATGATCCTTTCTGTATTTCACCTCGGCAAACACAAGGTTTTTGTCCGGTGAGATACAGATTATATCTATCTCCCCGAATCTGTTACTCACATTTCTGCCGATAATCCGGTAACCTTTTTTCTCAAGATACAAGGTTACCCCGTTTTCATAAATGGATCCCGTTTCTCTTCTGTTCATTCACCGTCAGTTCCGCAGCTTGTTCTTGATCTTGTCCATTGAGTCCACAAAGATCAGTATCTCTGCCACAACTTCATACAGCTCGGGAGGTATCATATCTCCGATCTCCAGCTTTGCAAGGGTACCTGCAAGCTTGGCATCCTCATGTATCGGAACATCGCTCTCCCTGGCCTTTTCAATTATCTTCTCCGCAAGTGCTCCCTTTCCGGAAGCGATGACTCTGGGGGCATCGTCAGATGGATCGTATTCCAGAGCAACTGCGGTTATTATCTTTTTCTTCTTCTCTTCAGCCATCATGCCCTCACATCAAAGGATCGCATCCCCGAAGAATAGGAACCACCGGGTCCTCCCGCATGTACCAGGAGAAGATTGACTCCGCCCTCCTTAAGAGCATCTGCTTCAGGTTCTGTATCATCATCCTTAAGCTTCATTGAACATTTCAGTTCGTATCCTCTTCCCTTCAGCCTTTCGGTAAGCTGATCCATATGATCGTTAAGAAGATCAAGCGTCTCATCATCCGCCACGGTAAAGGATGTGGAGACCTTACCCCCTGCCTTTACATCCATCGACACATACACATCCACAGGTCCCAGATTATCCATGTCCAGATGAAGGAATGCAGTTACCACAGAATCATCCGATGTCATGTTCTTCTTATTCGAGAACACATACAGATCCCCGTGTGCCGAGTCCCCTCCGGAAAGTTTCAGAGGCAACTGTATATAGGCATACATCTGATTTATCTGCTGCAGAAAATCGATGTTGGAGCTCATATTGTTCACGGCATTAAAAGCCGGCGTATTCTGCGCCCCGGCAGCTGCAAGACCTTCTTTGAGCATTGACAGCTGTCCGTTAAGTCTTCTGTAAAGCGATTCCACCTTATCCTTATCCGCAACCTCAGAGGGCTGGATGCTCCATTCATTCTTAAGAACATCAAGTGTCAGGGACTTAAGAGGATCGAATGACAGCAGCTTCTTAAGGCCGGACATATCCCCGCTTTCAAGGGCTTTTTGCTGGAAAAGGCTTATATCCCTGAGAAGATCTGCCGTACCTGCGGGCTGATACTCACTGTCCCCTGTCAGAGTCCTCATAAGAGTAACCGTCTGATCAAAAGCGTCCTTAAAGCTGATATTCTGCAGGCTGCCACTTTGAGCCCCGGTATTTTCAACGTTAACTGCTGCGGTCTGTCCTTCATTTATACCGGATGCTTTTGCGCCTTCTGCGGCTCCCGGATCCTGCATTGCCTTCAGAAGTTCAAGAGCTCTTGCTGCAGGATCGGATGCTTCCTGTGCATTTGCAGTTTCGTTCTGTATGGCGTTTGATGCATTTTCAGCATTTCCGGTCTGCATCGTATCCGTACCGGTTGCCTTACCGGGATCAGACTGCATTCCCGCTTCAATATAAGGATCTTCTATCTCGCTTATATGTGAAAGTGCTGTATCAATAAGGGTATTCATCAGTCCTGCGGCGTTTTTGGTATCGCCGGAGGATATCATATCCATAAGAGCCTGTCCCGTCTTATCGGCTATGTCCTGCATGCCGCGGTCTATCTGATATGACAGGTTCTTATAATTTCCTATATTCTCAAGGTTTTCCGGTGTGGCAGGAAGTCCGAGCTTTGCAAGATCGACCACGTCCGAAACGGGCGCCTGTGGATTAGCCGATATTCCCGAATACATATCCAGTATGGATGCTCTGTCTATGGGAAGTCCCGCCTTCATCATCTCGGTGACCATTGCAGTCGAAGTATCAGTCACGGGAAGCGATGCCTGATCAAGAGCCTTAAGCACACTCACATCCGTTGCGGTATTGGTAAGAAGCGGCGAGATGGAAATGGATGATGCATTGTTTTTGACCTGAAAGGTAATATTCTGACCTTCTGTGATGCTCATCTCCGAACCAAGCCTTGCATTTATCAGATTACCGCCGGGAAGCTTGAGCGTTACATCCGAGCCGTTATTTCTTACCACTTTTGCGGTGAAGGTATCACCGTTCTTCATTGAGGCAAGCTGGGAATATCCTTCTCCCGACACATTGGAAGCCGGAGTCTCAGTGACATTCTTTATGCTGTTTAAGAAAATCTCACCTATTCCCGCCATATACTCTCTGTTGTGTATCCCCACCGTACGCTTCTGCGCTTATATCTGCAGGAGATCAATTCGGATAAGGGATATATATGATCTGATCATTCCTCCAAACCCGTTACTGCTTCAGATCCCGTTCACACATAGGAGTGAATGAAGGATCTTCTGTGTATCGGACAGGGGCCGTATTTCTTCAATGCTGCGATATGATCGGCTGTTCCGTATCCCACATTCTTAGCAAATCCGTACTCCGGATACTGTTTATCATATTCAAGCATCATCCTGTCTCTTGTCACCTTGGCGTATATGCTTGCGGCTCCGATGGATATGCTCTTGGCATCACCCTTTATTATGGGAACCTGCTTTATATCAACTCCGGGTATCGTGACAGCATCGTTAAGAAGCAGCTGGGGCGCTGGATCAAGCTTGCTGATAGCCTGTCTCATGGCCTCATATGTAGCCTGCAGTATATTGATCTCATCGATCCTCTCGGGACCCACTATACCGACAGCACAGCTTACGGCCTTCTCTGAGATCTCGTCATATAATCTGTCTCTTACCTTTTCAGACAGCTTCTTGGAATCGTTGATATAAAGTATGTCGCAATCCCTTGGCAGGATAACCGCACCCGCTACAACAGGTCCGGCAAAGGGTCCTCTCCCCACTTCGTCTATCCCGCAGATAAACTGAAGGTCCGGGTATTTGTTCTCATATTCCTTAAGAGCCTCGATCCTTGCTATCTCCTGCTGAAGCTTTTCGTATCTCTTCCCCGCAGCCTCAAGGAGTTTCTTTACTCCGGCTCTTTCATCCGCTTCATACAGTGCCATAACTTCCGGAAGATTCCTGTCATCCGTTTCCGTCAGATGCTGTTTTATCTCGGAGATACTTATCATGAATAGATGCCTCCCATATGGCTTAAGGGGAACAGTCGGAAAACAGCCTTCCCCACAAAGTCTTCCTTTTTCAGATTGCCCACAGCAGGGAATCTTGAATCAAGGGAATCGTTGCGGTTATCACCCATCACGAAATATTCATCTTCTCCGAGCACTACCTCTTCCACACATCTGCCCCTGTTCTCGGGTCTTATGACTTCCATGCCGTAATCCTCTTCGAGGATCTCTCCGTTTATATAGATATTGCCTTCTTCATCAATACGGATGGTCTCGCCGGGAAGTCCGATTATCCTCTTGATAAAATAGGTATCCTCCGAATACTCGAAGGGGAATACCACGATATCAAACCTCTCGGGATCATTGAATCTGTAGGTGAACTTATTGACCCACAGGCTCTCTCCGTTATAGAGGGTATTGTTCATGGAATTACCGTCAACTACCGATCTCTGTCCCACATACTTGAGAACAAATGCCGTTATGGCAAATACACTTAAAAAATATAAAGCAGTACTGAACGCTTCTTTAAGGATCTTATTCCTTTTAGCCTTTGTCATTGTAAAACAGGA
This sequence comes from uncultured Lachnospiraceae bacterium, assembly GCA_902761225.1. Lineage (GTDB taxonomy): Bacteria > Bacillota > Clostridia > Lachnospirales > Lachnospiraceae > AC2028. The sequence goes on from CACWJQ010000006.1 coordinate 55,184, forward strand.
ACCTCCAATGTGATTTTTCCGAGCCTGCCGCTTCTAAGGTCGCTTAATATCTGTTCCGAAGCACGCTGCATATCGACTTCTCCGCCCTTAAGGATAAGCCCGTTTCTGATACCGGCACTTCTGATGATCTCCTCGGTATCCGCATCATCGGAAAAACCGTATTTTTCTTTCATCACTCCGGGATAAAGCTCATTTATAAGAACCGTCGCCTCCCCAGCAAGCTGTCTTAGATTGATAACCTGATCGTTGATGGAACCTATGGCTGCAAGCCTGAATCCGACGGCTTTATCCTCGAACCTCGGCCACAGAAGTCCCGGAGTATCCAGAAGATCTATGCCGGCATTTGTCCTGACCCACTGATTGCTTCGGGTGACGCCCGGCTTATTGCCGGTCTTTGCGGGAGCCTTGCCTGTAATGGTGTTTATCAGAGTGGACTTGCCCACATTGGGTATTCCGCATACCATGGCCCTCAGAGGACGGCCGACGATGCCTCTCTTTTTATCCCTCTCGATCTTCTCCCTGCATACGCTTACACTTGCCTTCCTTACGGCATCCGAAGCTTTTTTATCCCTGGCGCACAGAACCAGTGTCTCAATTCCAAGTCCCTTAAAATATTCTGTCCAGAGGGCGGTCTTCTTCTCATCGGCAAGATCGGCTTTATTCATCACAATAAGTCTGTACTTATCCTTAGCAAGGTCATCGATATCGGGATTGCGGCTCGAAAGAGGAACCCTTGCATCAAGCACTTCGATGCACAGATCCACGAGCTTAAGCTCCTCCCTGATCGCTCTTATTGATTTGGTCATATGGCCGGGATACCAGCCGTAATCATTACCTGCCATTACTTCACCAGATGCCCGCCGGAATCACCTTCCGAGAATGCATACCAGACCTTTCCAAGGATATATCTGCTTTCCACAGGGCCAATATTCGGATTGCGTGAATCATCCGGACTCATCACATCATCGCTCATAACAAAATACATACCCTGACCGACTGTGATCTCATTCGCAAGTATCCCCGGATCCGTGACCTTGGATGTTACAAATGCAGAGGGCTCATCGTTCACATAGAGCGTACCGCCGATAACCTGCAGTCTGTCACCCGATACGCCGATCACCCTCTTGATGTAAAATCCGGTATTCTCGTTGCCGTTTGGAACAAACAGCACAACATCCCCGGGCTTTGGCTGTGAGAGCTTATAGACGAATCTGTTGACCAGGACCTTTTGGCCTTCAATAAGCCCCGGAGCCATGGAATTACCGTCCACATTTACATTCATTCCGAGGAAATACACCAGTATGAACGCAAATAATATGCTTATAAATATTCCGATGCCCCAGTGAACGATCTCATGGAAGCTTTCTTCGGAATATCTCTTTCTTCTCTTGTAAAAATAATAACCGTCCTGTTTCACTTAGGATACCGTTTTCCATCGCATAAACATACATAGTGGATTATAGCATATATTCTTAATAAATTCAAAAAAGCCGGTGCATAAAAGCACCGGCTTAAGAAGATTCAAAAAAGATTATTTAACAACCTCTTTAACCTTAGCTGCCTTACCAACTCTGTCTCTGAGGTAGTTGAGCTTAGCACGTCTTACCTTACCCTTTCTGACAACTTCGATCTTCTCAACATTGGGAGAATGAAGGGGCCAGGTCTTCTCAACGCCTACGCCGTTAGAGATCTTACGAACAGTGAAGGTCTCGCGGTTAGAACCGTTCTGTCTCTTGATAACAGTTCCTTCAAAGATCTGGATCCTGGACTTCTCGCCCTCAACGATACGGTTGTGAACCTTAACGGTATCACCTACGCTGAACTCTGCGATCTCTGACTTAAGCTGCTCTTTTTCGATTTCCTTAATGATGTCTGACATAATATATCTCCTTCTATCTTGGCTCTGCTTCAGACTTAACATGTCTTAACAGCTCCCTAGGATGTTCATAATACCTCAATGGGTAACAGCGGACCACCGTTTAAACGCAACATTGGTAATTTATCATATAGACGTTACAAATGCAAGTAAAAACTTGTATTTATCCTGTTTTTCACAAAATCCATCCAGTAAAGATCACGCCTTATCCCTCAGACAGGCGGATCGTACCGCAGATGTGTAAAGCCCTATCTTCACCGCATCCTCTGCCTTGGCAGCCTGTGACATGTCCAGGAATTCATAATATGTCCTTCCCTGCAGGAGCGCGCTGCTTATATTGTTCCTAAGCCTTTCTCCGAACTCTCCGTAGTCCCGTACTCTTGCAGATGAAAGAGGATTCCGCTCAGTAAAGGTGATCATCACAAGATCTGTGCAGCCTTCATTCCATATGCATTCCTGTAATCCAAGGAACAGACATTTGAGGGCTTTATCATCATGATCACGTACCAGCGAACATATAGCTGCGATCTCCGCTTCATCATAATGACTGAGCTTTTTATCGAAGCATCCTGCATACAGCATCAGTTCATCATGATCGAATATAAGATACAGATCCCGACCTTCATACAGTATATCGGTATCATCGAACAGTAGCGCTTCTATTGCGGGGATGTTCTGTACTCTTGCTTTCTTAAGCTTTTCCGTCAGCTCATTCCTTGCATTATATCTGTTCAGAAGATCCGGGCGGTTTGCGGCAGTCCTTTCAATGGACCTTGCAAGCCTCCACTCTTCTATATCCCTGTGATTGCCGGACAGAAGAACCTGCGGAACATCCTTGTCATGCCACACCTCAGGCCTTGAATACTGCGGATATTCAAGCAGATCCCTATAGAAAGTCTCAACCTCGGGAGAATCGGAATTCCCCAGCACTCCCGGAAGAAGACGTGCCACGGCATCCATTATGATAAGAGCCGGAAGCTCTCCTCCCGTAAGGATATAATCTCCTGCAGAGACATAATCGGTAACTATCTCTTCAAGTACTCTCTCATCCACGCCCTCGTAATGACCGCAGAGAAATACAAGTTCATCATCCCTTGAAAATTCCTTCGCCATTCTCTGGTCAAAGCGTTTTCCCTGAGGCGACAGATATATGACCCTTCTCTTCTTACCTTCCGAAGAACAGGCGCTTCCGGGCTTAACGGCTTCTGAGTACGCCCTATACACAGGCTCTGCCTGTATGACCTGTCCCGCACCGCCGCCGTATGGATAGTCATCTACCTGGGCGCGGTTATTATCCGCAAAGTCACGGATATTAAGAGTCTCCAGTTCAAGAGCCCCTTCCTTTATCGCCCGTCCGATTATCCCTGTTTCCATGACCGATCTGATCATCTCGGGAAACAGTGTCAAAACCCTGTAGATCAATCCAGCAGTCCCTCCAGAATATGAACAGTCATCAGTTCTGCTTCAGTATCGATGTTAAGGATACAATCCTTTATGGCAGGCAGCAGAAATGAAGTTCCGTCTTCAGATGTCACCTCATACACATCATTGGCACCGGTCTGGATTATGTCAGTGATCTTACCGCGCTTTATGCCCTCATCGTCAACAACTTCCATTCCGATTATATCCGCAAAATAGTACTCGCCCTCATCAAGCGGGGCAGCATCCTCCCTGCTGACATAAAGGTCCTTCTGTCTGTAATTCCTTATCTCTTCCGGAGTCTCTATCCCCTTAAACTTAAGGATCACAAGAGGAAGAGCCATTTTGGCGCTTTCAACCTCGAACTCTCTGTAGGATCCTTTTTCCGGGATGTACACCTTATTAAGTTTTTTGAACCTTTTAGGATCATCGGTATGAGGGAATACCTTCATCTCCCCTTTGATCCCGAAGGGCTGTGTTATTGTACCGACTTTAAGATAATCATCCATGTTTTCAAAAAACGGACCGCACATTCAGCGGTCCGCATAGGCATCACCCCGGTCATCATATCATCAATATGACGACTGAGGAGATCATTAATCTGTAATCTCAACATCAGCTCTTGCATTTTCCCTTGAAGCTGCAGCCTTGACAACGGAACGGATGGACTTTGCGATCCTTCCCTGTTTTCCTATGACCTTACCCATGTCGGATGAAGCAACGTGAAGCTGAAGAACGTAATCTGCTCCGTCCTTGGTTTCAGTCACAACAACCTCGTCAGGATTTTCTACGAGAGCCTTTGCAATAACTTCAACGAGTTCTTTCATAAGGCCTCCTTAGATAAATACAATTGCTTGATTATTTGATTATTCCGGCAACCTTGAAAAGCTTTCCTACTACCTCGGTAGGCTGAGCTCCGTTAGCGATCCACTTCTTTGCAGCCTCCTCGTCAATATGAAACTCGCTGGGATCCTTGGAAGGATCATAGGTTCCGATCTCATCGATGAATCTTCCGTTTCTGGGGCTTCTGGAATCTGCAACGATAATACGATAGAAAGGAGCCTTCTTCTCGCCGATTCTTCTGAGTCTGATCTTTACTGCCATTTTAAAATTCCTCCGTAAATATTGTTAAATGGATTTTTATTATATGAAAACGGATAATTCCGGATTCAATCACTGTTTAAAAGGGAAATCCCTTTCTTCCGCCGAAGCCGCCCATTCCCGGGAACATGCCGCGGCCCTTTTTGCCCATGCCGCCCATCTGCTTCATCATCTTCTGGCTCTGTTCGAACTGCTTGATGAATCTGTTGACATCGGCTATATCAAGTCCCGCTCCCTTGGCAATCCTGAACTTTCTCCTGGGATTGAGTATCTTGGGATTGGTCCTCTCCTCAGGAGTCATGGAAAGGATTATCGCTTCGGTCTGCTTAAGCTTCTTCTCATCCACAGCGCCTTCCAGCTCTGCCGCATTGATCCCCATTCCGGGGAGCATGGAAAGGATTGAAGCAAGGCCTCCCATATTTTTCATCTGCTTCATGCTCTCGAGGTAATCGTTGAAATCGAACTTACCCTTCTGCATGCGGTTCATCATTCCGCGGCTTTCCTCTTCCGTAGTGGTGACGGAAGCCTGTGCCTTCTCGATAAGGCTGAGCACATCACCCATACCGAGTATCCTGGAAGCCATACGGTCCGGATAGAACTGCTCGAGATCGGTGAGCTTTTCTCCCATTCCCACATAGAGTATGGGCTTTCCGGTAACGGACTTTATGGAAAGAGCGGCACCGCCTCTGGTATCACCGTCCAGCTTGGAAAGGATCACGCCGTCGACGCCTATCTCCTCATCGAACTTCTGGGCTACATTTACCGCATCCTGACCGGTCATTGCATCGACTACCAGGATGGTCTGAAATACGTCCGTCTTCTCCTTGATCTCCTTAAGCTCATTCATGAGCTCCTCGTCCACATGGAGACGTCCGGCAGTATCGAGGATAACTACGTTATAGTTCTCTTTTCTTGCCTTCTCAAGGGCATTTACAGCGATAACCGGAGGCTTGACGGTATTGCCCATCTCGAAGACATCAACACCGACCTTCTGCCCGTTAACCTTCAGCTGTTCTATAGCTGCAGGTCTGTAGATATCGCAGGCAACAAGAAGTGACTTCTTGCCCTTTTTAATGAACTGTCCTGCCATCTTGGCGGATGCCGTGGTTTTACCTGCACCCTGAAGACCTACCATCATTATGACGGTAATGTCCTTGCCGGGGCGGAAGGCAACTTCCGTTGTCTCGCTTCCCATCAGGCTTGTGAGTTCATCGTTAACTATCTTAATGACTGTCTGGGAAGGATTGAGACCGTTCAGCACATCGGATCCTATACACTTCTCTTCAACAGTCTTTACGAAGCTCTTAACAACCTTGAAGTTAACATCGGCCTCAAGAAGGGCCATCTTAACTTCCTTCATCGCCTCCTTAACGTCGGCGTCTGTCAGTTTTCCCTTGCTGCGGAGATTCTTAAAAGCGTTCTGCAGTTTTTCACTTAATCCTTCAAAAGCCATTAAAGCTCTCCCAGTACATTCTCTGCTATCCTGGAAATATCATCCAGTCTGCTCTCTGCATCGCCATCCGACGTTGCAAGCTTCTCTATCTCTGTAACCTCACCCTTTATCTTGAGAAACCTCTCCACAAGGTGAAGCTTTGATTCGTAATCATTAAGTGCCTTCTCGCATTTCTTAAGGACATCATGTACAGCCTGTCTCGATATCCCTTCGCTTTCAGCAATCTCGCCCAGTGACAGGTCCTCGAACATGGAGGCTTCATATATCCTTCTTCTGTGTTCGTTCAGCAGTTCGCCGTAGAAATCGTACAGAAGAGATTGTTCAAGGATCTTATTCATATTCCTTCCTCAAACATGTGATCAAACGCACCTTGCCCATAATATCCCATACAAAAACGGGTGTCAAGCATTTTTTCTTGACACCCGTAAAGATCATTCAGCATCCCTGCTCTTCATCTCCTCCGCAAGAGCTCTGAAGGCTTCGTCATCGGAAGGCTTCCTCGTCCCCTTAAGGGAGATCATGGTCTCTGCTATGGTCATATTCTTCATGGCCTCGAAATATTCCTTCATCTTCCTGCCGGCTGTGGGAGCCCATGACCCATTCTCTATTATACCCACCTTCCTGTTCTGGAAATTCTTGATCTTAAGGTGGTGCAGCAGATCGTTCATGGGAGGGAATATCTCTCCATCGTACGTACATGCGGAGACTATCATCCTGTCATACATAAATGCCTGTTCAACCGCTTCGGACACATCCTCTTCGGTAAGGTCCACGGTAATGACCGTCTCCCCCATCTGCCTTAGCTCTTCAGCGAACCTAAGCACAGCCTCCGCGGTATTTCCGTGTATTGATGCATAAGGCATGAAGATGCCCTTTTTATCAGGTTCGTAGCTGCTCCAGGTGTTGTACTTATCGATGACAAACGATATATCATCCTTATGAACCGGACCGTGAAGAGGAGCAATGGTCTTTATATCGAGAGTCAGTGCCTTCTTAAGAAGTGCCTGGACCTGTGCTCCGTATTTTCCGACGATGTTGAAATAGTAGTGACCCGCATCTTCTATCCATTCCTCATTGTTCTCAAGCGCTCCGAATGTACCGAAGCCGTCAGCGGAAAAGAGAACCTTCTCCGTCTGCTCATAAGTCACCATAACCTCGGGCCAGTGAACCATGGGAGCCATGAAGAACTGAAGGGTATGTCTGCCGAGCAAAAGAGTCTCTCCCTCCTTTACAGCCCTGAATCTTCCGGACAGATCCATATCAAAATACTTCGGAAGCATCTGCTGTGTCTGCATACTTCCAACAAGGATCATATCAGGATACATCTCAGCAAGCTTTCCTACATTTGCCGCATGGTCAGGCTCCATATGCTGGACGATCAGGTAAGAAGGTTTCTTATCTCCCAGTACCTTCTGCAGATTCTCAAAGAAGCTGTCCGTTCCTCTCTTATCAACAGTATCCATTACCGCGATACTTTCATCCAGTATCACATATGAATTATATGAGATCCCCCTGACGGGATACTGGCTTTCAAATATCTCAAGTCCTGCATCATCTGCACCGACCCACACAATATCATCAGATACCTTAACTCTTTCAGTAAAATCCATGATATACCTCACTTTCAATAAATCTTCCGGACCAGTCCATGATACTGCCATGCAGCAGATCTGCAGGCAGCGGATGCCCCGGGGAATCTGTCATAAATATCATATGAGCGACATAAGCACCGTTATCGAGATAAAAGAAAATACAGTTGTGACAATGATCCCTTTTGAAAGCACATCTGTGCGTTCTCCTGTCTTCTCCGCCTGTATCATCGGCAGATTGCCAACAGGAACGGCACACATAAGACAGAAGGTTCTGATCATCTCTTCCTGAACATGCAACGCTCCAAGCAGGATGACAACCGACACAGGTACCGCAACGTGCCTTATCAGGATAAATATCCACAGTTTCAGATCCCTGACAGCCTCAAAGAATCTGCTCCTGCCCACGGCTGCCCCAAGCAGTATCATCGACAGGAATACTGTAGGATTGCCTATGTACTGTATGGTATTTACCACTACATCCGGAAGCTTAAGATCAAACCAGAATATGACAAGCGCAAATAATGACATCAGCACACCGGGACTGAATACCTTCTTCAGATTCATCTTCTCTTTACCGGAAGAAAGAGCCACAACCCCGTGTGTATAGAAGAGCAGGCAATAGAACACGTTGCAGATTATCACATACAGCATACAGTTTTCCGGGAGGATAGCCCTTGCAACAGGTATCCCCAGGAATCCTACATTACCGTATATGCTCATAAGAGTATAGAATTTTCTCTCATCCTTCGGGATCCGTATGATATGCGGAAGCGCATATCCCAGGATTATAAAGAAAAAATATACCGCAGCACTGATCCATACTCCCTTCAGGAAATCCTCATGGGTAACGGAGATATTGCCTGATACGATGGATGAGACGATCAGTGCGGGATTGCATATATCAACAACTATACGCGACAAAAAAGGGGTGGACTTATCATTAAGTACATCCCTCTTCTGGAGCCAGATCCCTATCCCCACAAGGATAGCGATCACAGACATCTGTTTTAAAACTATCAGTCCACCCAATTTCTTATCCAGGCCGCCCTTGATCACATTTCATCTATCAGGGCCGTTATCTGTTCATTGGCATATTCGGCAAGATACTCACAGTTCCGTCAGACCACGCCCCGTAGCATCCAAGCCCGGCATAGATGATCACATTGCCCTCGATATACATCATGCTCTTTATCTGGGCATCACATACGTCTTTCTCAAAGCCGACAATATGCTGATCATCCGATTCGCTGATACTGTACAAATGTTCAGGCAGCTCATCAAAAGCTTCTCTTGCCTGTGCATCATTATCAAAGATATAAAACGATATTCCTTCTTTGATATCCGAATCACCGCGTGCGCTTAAAAGAAGACAATCCGGACCAAAATTCCGGTTTTTGTATACTCTCCAATCATCATTATGAACGCTCTGACCGACTTCAAGATCAAAACCCGATACAGGATTTCCGTAATCTTTTCCGCCGGAATCTTTACACGCGCCCAGAACGACCATCATTATAACTATAATAATGAACTTCATATCAATTCTCCCTGTAAACTTCAGCTGATAGGCATGCTGTTTCATACGCTTTACCCGCTTCATTTATCATGACGGAGAATCATGTAAAAGGGTCACAGATCAGATATTGGTCTTGACAACCTTTGGTCTGTAGCCTGCCTTTTCAAGTGCATCGATGATCTGAGCCTTATGTTCTGTTCCAAATGCTTCAAGAGTAATGCGAAGCTCAACGGCAGCATTTCTGTTGATTGATACAAACTGATTGATTGATACAAACTGATTGTGCTCGAGCTTGATAACGTTTCCGCCCTGCTCCGCAAGTATTCCTGATACCTTGGCAAGCATGCCCGGCTTATCGGGAAGAAGTACGGATACGGTGAAGATCCTGTCTCTTGCAATGAGGCCGTTCTGGACAACAGAGCTCATGGTGATGACATCCATGTTACCTCCGGAAAGAATTGAGACAACCTTCCTGCCTTCTGCCTTCATATGCTTAAGTGCAGCTACAGTGAGAAGTCCGGAGTTTTCTACTACCATCTTATGGTTTTCCACCATATCCAGGAAGCATACGACCAGCTCGGAATCCTCTACAGTGATGATATCATCAAGATTCTGCTTAAGATAAGGGAAAAGCTTCTCTCCGGGTGTCTTGACCGCAGTACCGTCTGCTATGGTATTGACTCCCTCAAGAGTAACGACCTTATCAGCTTCAAAGGAAGCCTTCAGGCATGCAGCTCCTGCAGGTTCAACACCTATCACCCTGATCTTGGGATTAAGAAGCTTTGCAAGAGTTGAAACACCGGTTGCAAGTCCGCCTCCTCCGATAGGTACCAGTATATAGTCAACAAGAGGAAGCTCCCTTACGATCTCCATGGCAATGGAGCCCTGACCTGTAGCAACTCTCAGATCGTCAAAGGGATGGATAAAGGTGTAGCCCTTTTCTGCTGCAAGCTCAAGCGCCTTGGCACACGCTTCATCATATACATCTCCGTACAGAATAACCTCGGCTCCGTATCCCTTGGTGCGGTTAACCTTGATAAGAGGTGTCGTGGTAGGCATTACGATAACTGCCTTTGCACCGTATGCTTTTGCGGCATATGCAACGCCCTGTGCATGATTTCCCGCAGATGCGGTTATAAGTCCCTTGGCTCTCTCCTCATCGGTAAGAGTGCTTATGGTATAGTATGCGCCTCTGAGCTTGTATGCTCCTGTAAGCTGCATATTCTCAGGCTTAAGGTAAACCTTATTGCCTGTCACATTTGAAAAATACTCAGAGTAAATGAGCTTGGTCTCTCTTGTAACCTTGGAAACTATCTCAGATGCCTCTTCAAAAGTCTCAAGAGTCAGCATTTCTTTTGCCATTACCGTAAATCCTCCAACTTCCCATAAATAAACCGGCAGAACAGACTGCCTTAAGCAGCGCCGGTATTTTACCGAACAGATCCCGAAAAAACTTACATCAGGTCACATCATCTGCAGTTTCAACATCGAATATGGCATTGACGAAATCAGACGCATTGAACTTCTGCAGGTCTTCGATCTTCTCACCGACGCCTATATACTTAACGGGTATTCCCATCTGAGCCTGTATCGCAATGGCGATACCGCCTTTAGCGGTTCCATCCATCTTGGTAAGTATGATACCTGAAAGCGGTGCCGCTTCATTGAATTCCCTTGCCTGATTGAGGGCGTTCTGACCGGTGGTCGCATCAAGCACCAGCAGATTCTCACGGTTCATCTTGGCGAGCTCATCCATAAGATTCTTCTTGTTGTGGAGCCTGCCTGCGGTATCTATGATCAGAACATCCGTGCCTCTTGCTCTTGCAGCATTACATGCATCATATACCACGCTGGCGGGATCCTGTCCGTCCTTGCCGGTTACTATCTGTACTCCGCTCCTCTCAGCCCATACCTTGAGCTGATCTTCCGCTGCAGCCCTGAATGTATCTGCGCCTGCCACAAGCACCTTCTTGCCCATGAGAGAAAGCTTTGATGAGAGCTTTCCGATGGTGGTGGTCTTGCCTACACCGTTAACGCCTATAACGAATACAACTGAGGTCATATCCTCGAACTTATACTCGTTCTCACCGGTCTCCATTCTGGACCTGATGGAATCGATAAGAAGATTCCTGCAGTCTGCCCTGGACTTAAGATGCTGTTCCTTAACCTTATCCCTCAGCTCATCCAGTATCTCTTCCGTAATGACAGCGCCTACATCAGCCCCTATGAGGAATTCCTCAAGCTCATCGTAGAAATCATCGTCGATCTCCGAAGCGGTAAATATCGCCGAAAGTCCCGCTGAGAAGTTCTCTCTGGTGCGGGTCATTCCGGTCTTAAGTCTCTCAAACAGAGCCTGTTTGTTCTCGTCCTTATACAGTCTTCCGTCTACCGGAGTCTCTTCATGAAGTTCCCTGGCAATAGGGTCCTTCTCCGCCTCATCCGCGATAGCCGTAAGCTTTGCAAGAGCCTCGGCGTAATCGTTATTTGCGGGCTGTTGTTCTTTTTTTCTGCTAAAAAAACCCATAATCTGCTTTCTCAGTCATCCAGTTCGGATTCGATCATATTGACAGCAACCTGCGAGGATACACCCTTTTCCTGCATGGTAATACCGTAGAGTCTGTCAACCTGCTCCATGGTACCTCTTCTGTGTGTGATACAGATGAACTGTGTGTTCTTGGTAAGCTTGTGAAGATACTTGGCGAATCTTCCTACGTTGTTGTCATCAAGCGCAGCTTCTATCTCATCGAGGAGACAGAAAGGTGAAGGCTTCAGATTCTGAATAGCGAAGAGAAGTGCTATTGCGGAGAGTGCCTTCTCACCGCCGGACAGCTGCATCATGTTCTGAAGCTTCTTGCCGGGGGGCTGTGCCGAAATATTGATACCGCATTCAAGTATGTCCTCATCGTCCTGAAGTGACAGTGAGCCCTGGCCGCCTCCGAACAGTTCCTTGAATACCTTGTCGTATTCTTCATTGATCATCTTGAACTTCTCGGTAAACTGGGCTCTCATGTTCTCGTCCAGCTCCTCGATGATCTTCTTAAGGGTATCGGCAGCTTCGATGAGATCGTCATGCTGTGTCTTCATGGACTCGTATCTCTCCGATACTTCCTTGTACTCTTCTATAGCTCCGACATTGACGTCTCCGAGCTTCTTGATCTTATCCCTCACTTCAGCGGCATCGCGCTTAAGAACCGTAAGATCGTTAAGAGATTCATCTCTCATCTCTGCGGCCTGACTTAAGGTTATCTCATACTCCTGCCACATGTAATTGATACGGATCTCCATGGTCTCATTGGCCTTATCCCTCTGTGTGGTAAGACGGTTGACCTCTTTATCAAGGGAGGACATCTTCTCCTGGAGTTTCTCGGTGTTTTCAAAGAAGCCCTTCTGCCTTGTTGAAAGTTCTTCTTTTCTTGAAAGGGAGTTCTTGAGAAGCTCTGCTGACTTCTCCTGTTCCGTATAGGAAGCCTCTATGGTCTTCCTAATCTCTCCTATCTGTTCTTCCTTCTCGGAAATAGCGGTGTTATTGGACTCTATTGATGCGGTAAGGCTTTCCATCTCGGAGGATGCACCTGCAAGTGATTCCTCTACACGGTTAAGGTTAGCCTGCTTGAAGTCCTTGGCCTGTTTCATCTTCTGGACTTCAACTTCCCACTCGTTGACTCTGGCTGCGGCTTCGGTCTCTTCAGCCTGCCTGTCCTTCAGCATCTCATTAAGATCCTGCTCTTCCTCGCGGAGACGCTTTTCCCTGTTCTCGCTTTCCTTCAGGATCTCTGCAGCCTCATCCCTTGCGGTATGTGCCTGTGCTATCTCCATCTCGATATTCTGCTGTTCGGTCTTAAGAGATATGGCATTTTCGCTTTCCTCATTGAACCTGTCGCGCTCTGACTGAAGCGAAAGTCTTGCCGTATTCTGCTCTATAACCTTGTTCTGGATGTCGAACTTTATCTTGTCGAGTTCTGTTCTGGAGTTATTCCTGTTCTCCCTGGTCTCTGCGATCTCTTTCTGAAGTCTTTCGATATCTTCGGAAAGCTTTGCAACCTTCTTCTTAAGATCACCGATCTCTCTGCTCTTTCCGAGGAAGTTGCTGTTGTTCCTGAAAGCACCGCCGCTGATGGCACCGCCCGGCATGAGCAGTTCGCCTTCAAGAGTAACGATCCTGAGAGTGTAATTGAACTTCCTGGCAGCCCTTGTTGCATTGTCCATATTGTCTGCAACAATGAACCTGCCCAGAAGGCTCTTTATGATATTGCGGAATTCTTCATCCGTTTCAACAATATCGCTTGCAAGTCCCAGCATGCCCGGCTCGTTGAGAGCATCCTTGGCCTTCAGCTCCTGAGGGTCCCTGACTGAATCCAGGGGAAGGAATGTAGCCCTTCCGAGTCTTCCCTCCTTGAGGAAGGTGATCATCTTCTTGGCAGTCTCTTCATCCCTTGTTACGATATTCTGGATATTACCGCCGAGAGCTGTCTCTATCGCGGTCTCGTATTTTTTCTCAACCTTGATTATATCGGCAACAACACCGATGATGCCTTTATTGGAGCTCTTCTGCTCCATGATCTTCTTTACCGAGTTGCCGTATCCTTCATAAGCCTCTGCAATGTCCTGAAGAGCCTGATATCTGGAATTTTCCTTGTGGTATTCTTCCTGAAGGGTTCTGAGCTCAGCATCCTTATTGGTAAGCTGTTCACGGAGACCGCCGACCCTGGTCTCAAGCTCAGAAGCAGTCTTATTCATTTCCGCGATCTCGGCACTGACCTTCTCAAAAGCCTCTTCATACTGCTTGATGGTATCTTCTCTTGCTTCCTCGTCGGAACGTGCCCTTAAGAGCTTGCTCTGAAGCTCTGCCTTACGAAGCTCTATCTGCTGCATCACGGCATCGTAATGGCTGATGCGTCCCTGTATCTCGGAACGCTTCTTGAGTTCATCCATTATGCCCGCTGCATGCTCTTCTATTTTGGTATTAAGATCCTGAATGGCATCCTGTGCCTTATCGAGGGCTTCCTTTCTTGATGCAGCTTCGGTCTCTACCTTGGCAGCCTGTTCTTCCTCAGATTCAGAATCGGCAAGTATTGCATCCTTCTCACTCTGATACTTCTCAATCTCAAGAGTAAGAGCTTCTTTTCTCTCTGAAAAATGGGTGATATTCTCCTTGCTGGACTTTATCTGTTCCTTCAGGAGTTCTATGGAAGATTCAAGCTTCTGCCTGCTGGAATCCGCACCCGAAACAAGCTCCCTTGCCTTTTCGATGGCTTCTTCAAGATCCTCCATCTCAAGCTGGACGCTGTTATAATCTTCCTTGACCTTATTGTATTCTTTGGTGGTGGAATCAAGATCCCCCGATGCAACATCAAGTCTGCCCTGTAGTTCTGCCGCAGTCTTTTTCAGGGACTCATTTTCCAGAAGGAATGAATTGACATCTATGGTCTTAAGTTCATCCTTGTATTTGAGCCATTCTTTGGCCTTCGCGGACTGTCTTTCAAGAGGTCCTATCTGCCTTTCCAGCTCCGCAAGGATATCATTGACTCTTACAAGATTATTCTGTTCATTGTCAAGCTTCTTAAGGGCTGCGCTCTTGCGGTATTTGAACTTGACTATACCGGCAGCTTCATCAAAGAGTTCTCTTCTTTCCTCGGGCTTGCCGGAAAGGATCTTGTCGATCTGTCCCTGTCCGATTATCGAGTAGCCTTCCTTACCGATACCGGTATCAAAAAAGAGCTCATTTACATCCTTGAGCCTGCATGGTGAACCGTTGAGAAGATATTCGCTTTCACCGGAACGGTAAAGTCTTCTCGCAACGGTAACTTCTTCAAATGAGATATTCAGTGCATGATCGGAATTATCGAGAGTTATGGCAACATATGCATAGCTCAGCGGCTTTCTGGTCTGCGTACCTGCAAATATGACATCCTGCATGGAACCGCCACGCAGCTGCTTTACGCTCTGCTCACCGAGAACCCACCTTACCGCATCGGCTATATTACTCTTACCGGATCCGTTAGGTCCTACGATTCCCGTTACACCCTCGTGAAAAAGAAGAACGGTCTTGACCGCAAAAGACTTAAATCCCTGTATTTCAATACTCTTAAGAAACATTTGTACTCCTGACGTTCAGTGCCAATAATGCTTTATATGCAGCCTCCTGCTGTGAAGCCTTCTTGCTGCGTCCAATGCCTTCGGCAGTGATCTCACCGCCTATAAGGACTCTGGAGCGGAATACCTTCTCGTTGTTCGCTCCTGTTTCCTCTTCAGTGACATATTCAAGCTCCTTTTTCAGATTGCGGGCAACATACTCCTGCAGGTTGCTTTTTGAATCAAAAAAGAGCTGCTTATTTTCCAGATCCGACAGTATGAATCTGTGGATAAATTCTCTGGCCTTATCAAATCCGCCATCAAGAAAGATAGCGCCTACGATAGCTTCCATAACATCGGAGATGATACTGTCCCTCTCCCTGCCTCCGGTCCTTTCTTCGCCCTTTCCGAGTCTTACAAAGGAACCCAGCTTAATATCCCTGGCGCAGAATGCAAGGGAAGGTTCGCAAACCATTGACGCTCGTATCTTGGACAGTTCTCCTTCCTTCTTATCGGGATACCTTCCGTAGAGAAACTCGCTGCTCACACTTTCAAGAACGGCGTCACCCAGGAATTCGAGTCTCTCGTAATCCCCGCAGCGGCCTATGAGCTGTTCATTACAGAAGGATGAATGAGTCAGCGCCTGAAGTATCAGCGACTCATCCCTGAATGTATATCCTATAAGTTTCTGCAATTCCCGGATATCTGAACCATCCATAATACTTACTCCAAAAAATATCCCGAGAGGCGTTTGACAATGCCAGGAACTTCAGCTAGCAAGCACCTTTCGGGACAATTATCACTTCATTTTGGGATCAATCGTTGCCGGAAAGAGCAGCCTTGATCATCTCAACTGCTTCGCCTACGGTAGAGATCTTCTCTGCACTCTCCTCAGGGATCTTGATATCGAACGCATCCTCGAGTCCCATGATGATCTGATACACATCGAGAGAGTCTGCACCAAGATCGTCAGTGAATGTGGACTGAAGAGTTATCTCTTCAGGATCAACATTGAGAACCTCGGCAATGATTGTTTTAAGTTTTTCGAATTCCATAAAAAGCCTCCTTAAATATCTGTAGAAATAGCGAACATTTCCTTAATGTCATCATTTATATTCTGATCCGCAAACAGTTTGCACTGCAGGATAGAATTGCATATCGATACGGACTTGCTCGATCCGTGTGTCTTGACCAGCAGACCGTTGCATCCAAGAAGAGGTGCTCCGCCGTACTGATCGGTATCGAACTTCTTAAGAGTCTCCTTAAGTGCAGGCTTTGCAAGCGCAGCACCGATCTTGCTCCTTGTGGAAGACATGAAGGCTTCCTTCATGGCTTTCAGAAGAGTCTTGCCGACTCCTTCATACATCTTGAGTATCACATTGCCCACAAACGCTTCGCATACAACAACGTCTGCAGCGCCGTAGGGAATATCTCTTGCCTCAACGCTTCCGATGAAGTTGATCTCGGGAGTTGCCTTAAGCAGCGGGAAGGTCTCCTTGACCAGTGCATTTCCCTTTTCCTCTTCGGTACCGATGTTGACTATACCCACCCTGGGTCTTGCTATACCGCATGCCTTCTTGACATAAGCCGAACCGATCTTGGCAAACTGCACCAGCTGTGAAGGTCTCGCATCAACGTTGGCACCGCAGTCAAGCAGAAGGCATCTTCCGTCAATAGTGGGAATGAACGGTGCAAGAGGCGGTCTCTCGACGCCCTTGATCCTTCCGACTATTATCTGACCGCCCACAAGGAATGCTCCGGTGGAGCCTGCAGTTACAAGTGCATCACATTTGCCTTCCTTGACCATATACATGCATCTTACAAGTGATGAATCCTTCTTGGTCCTTACAGCCATTACGGGAGGCTCAGCCATCTCTATCACTTCGGATGCATGGACAACCTCTATGCGGTCGGGATCGTATGTATACTTGGAAAGTTCCGCTCTAACCGCGTCTTCCTTTCCCACAAGGAATATCTTCATATCCCTGGTCTTACCTATAGCCTCTACAGCTCCCTTTACTGTCTCTGCAGGAGCATTGTCTCCGCCCATGGCATCGACAGCTATATTTACACTTTCAGCCATACTCACTCCTCATATATAAACAACCACAGTTAAATATACTAGTAGGAAATACAAAAATCAACCGAAAAAGCAAAACAAAAATAGAGCAATGCATAAGCATCGCTCTATCGTTAAAAGCACCATTAAACGGCAGATCAGTCAGCTTCTACGATCTGCTTCTTGTTGTAAGAACCGCAGTTCTTGCATACTCTGTGAGGAACCATAAGTGATCCGCACTTGCTGCACTTTACGAGAGTGGGAGCAGACATCTTCCAGTTAGCTCTTCTCTGATCTCTGTGACCTTTGGATGATTTATTCTTAGGGCAAATGGACATTTGAAACACCTCCTTATCCATTGAATTTTCTTCACACAATGTGTCATAAAAAAATACCTGCGACACACATCAAATGATTATATAGAGGGTATTACTTTATGTCAAGTGATTTTTTAAAAATTCACAATGCACTGTTAGCAAATATATCCCATATATGATATTATTACTTCGGTCATATGACACATGTCAATATGCACCATGAAAACAAACAGGAAAAGGCAGTCTATCATGAAGCATAAAATACTTACCACAGTCTTAATGACGTTAATACTCCTCATAACCTGTGCCTGCGGAAAACAGGCTGAAAACGGTACTGAATCAGAAGAGATCAAAGCCTTCAGGGAGACCATCGACACATTCAATTCCAGGATAGTTGATATCGATCAGGCCATTAATTCCATAGATACAATGGACCCGTCTTATAAGAGCACCATCACAGGTTATCTTACAGACCTTAATACCCTCTTTACGGATTTTGCGGCTGTGGACTTTCCCGATGAATTCAATTACCTCGAACATCTGTCAGACGAAGCATCCGAGTACATGTCAAAGGCCGTAACAACATATTCAACCATATTCAATGACAGCAGCCTTGATGCCGAAAGCATATCGGTACTCAGGGAAGAGGCCGACACCAATTATGCCAACGCTTTCAAGAGGATCAAGGTCATAATGACATTCTTAAACGGAGAAGTCTCACAGGATGCTAATGTAAGCCATTGATCACAAACAGCATTATATTCTTGATGATCCAGTTGCACAGCAGGATCCCGATCCCGACATAGGCATACGCTTCGCGGAACTTCATGCCCTTTACTCCCGGAACATGCAGGATCTCCAGCAGATGACTCCCTTCGTAGACGAGCCACATAATGACGCAATACGGTACAAAGGGATGGTAGATGAATGACTTGATAATATGTCCGGAAAGCAGCGCCCGGACAGCTCTTGTTCCTCCGCATCCCGGACAGTACAGCCCGGTGACCTGCTTAAATCGGCACTCTCCCATTCCGGACAGCCACGGTATATTGCAATAGACAGCCCAGCCTGCAATGAATACTATCGCAAGGAGCAGGCCCAGCCAGAATACTTTTCTGTCTACAGACATACCAAAAAGCCATTCCCTTAAAGAGAATGGCTTTTTATTATGATCATTATCCTGTCCGGAAGGATTCTTCATTACATGTTCATCCAGTTATATACATCCATCATTGAATCGGGAATAACGGAAACTCCCCAAAGTGAAAGAAGGAGCATTATTCCTGCAAGTACAAGACCGATGATGGAACATACAAGACCGCCGGTTCCTACTCCGTTCTTATTATTTCTGTTTCCTATGATCGCAAGTATAAGACCTACGACAGCTATTGCAATTCCCACAAGGCCGGTACAACAGCACAGAAGTGAGAGGATTCCGAGGATTAGTGAAATGATCTGGCACGCATTCGGTCCGGGCTTTTCGGGTCCCTGTGCATAGGGGCTGTTATAGGGACCTCCGGGCTGGTATGGATCCATATTCTGTCCCGAATAGGCGCCGTTTTGTGAAGAATAACGGGGCTGCTGGGGACCGAAATTATAATTGGCGTTCGGATTGCTGTAGGGGTTACTGTACTGATCATTGTACCGGGGACCGGAAGCATTCTGACTCTGATATGAACCCTGATATACCGACTGAGTCTGTCCCTGGTATACGGACTGACCCTGGCTCTGATATACAGACTGGCCCTGTCCCTGGTATACGGACTGATCCTGGGACTGATTCCTGAACTGATCAAGGTTCTGTGACTGATACTGAGTCTGTCCCTGACCGGATGTCTGTTCACCGTTCTGATCATTATTCTGATTGTTATAATCCATTATCTTTCTCCTATGCAGATAGTCATCTGACCAAGTCGGATGATACATTATTGCTGCGATGAATGTCAAGAATCCGTCTTCTTTTTGGAACTGTCGCTCTTCCTGTAATACCCGCTTATGTGCCTGTAGACCTCATCAAGTCCGTCGGCATTGTATTTTCCCTTCACCTCATTGGTCTTGGCCGTGACGAACTTTCCGAGCTTATCCCTGTAATCTGCCGATGTGATGCTTCCGTCAGCCACGCCGGACAGTCCCTTCTCCCAGCTTGCGGTAAGCTTGGCATCCAGAAGTGCGGGAATTGAACCGTTCACTATATAGTAGATCATCTCGCCAAGGATCGTGGGAGTGATGATCTGTGTCTTCTTGTTAAGGTTAAGATATCCGATCGTCTGGAGTTTTGTAAGGATCTCGGCTCTTGTCGCACTGGTCCCGATACCGCTTCCCTTTATCTGTGCCCTGAGTTCCTCATCCTCTATAAACTGACCCGCATTTTCCATTGTAAGTATTATACTTCCGGATGTATAACGCTTGGGCGGTGCGGTCTCTCCCTCTTTGATCTCGTGGGAGCCTACTGTCAGCTTATCACCCTTTTTCAAAGCTTCAAGAGCTTTTTTCAGGCTCTCATCAGCAGCCTGCTCTTCGTTATCCTCATCTCCGTTTTCAGGCTTGTCCTCCTGCTGCTCGTTCTTATTCTGGAACGAGCATGTGAACACCTTCATATAGCCCTCATCCTGAAGCACCTTATATGATGCGGTAAAAGTCTCCCTTCCTTCCAGAGCGGTCAGCATCGTCTTCTTATATACCGCAGCAGGATAAAAGATCGCAAGGAATCTTCTGCATATCAGCTCATATACATCCGCAGACTGTTTGCTCAGACTTCCCAGATTACCAAGTCCCTGTCCTGTTGGGATTATGGCATAGTGATCCGTTATGGCCTTATCATTGCAGTACTTGGTCTTGGCAATCCCCTTCCATGCATCATGGGCAAGAACCTCCGAAGCCTCTGCGGAAAGCATGGGATAGCTCTTCAGTCCGCCGATATTCTTATTTATCTCCTTGCATACGGCAGTGGAGAGCACTCTTGCATCGGTTCTGGGATATGTGGTCAGCTTCTTTTCATAGAGCTCCTGTGCGATGTTGAGAGTATCGGCAGGACTTATCTTGAACAGTTTGGAACAGACATTCTGAAGTTCAGCAAGATTAAACAGAAGGGGAGGATTCTTCTTCTCAGTCTTTCTGGATATATCTGTTACTTCCGCTTCTTTATTGCCTGAGGCTTCAAGATCACTTATCAGTTTCTCTGCCGCTGCCCTCTCCCTGAATCCGTTATCCTTGTACAGAAGGGGAGAACCCATATATGCGGAGCCATCGGATACCTTCCAGAGAAGGTCCGCTTCCTCGCCGCCCATATCAGCCTTCATTATGACCTTGTAAAAAGGAGTCTTTACGAAATTCCTTATCTCCTGTTCTCTTCTTACGACTATACCGAGAACGCAGGTCATAACACGTCCTACAGTTACCGTCAGCCTTTCAAGTCCCAGCAGGCCTGCACACTTTTTGGAATATTTCAGTGTAAGGGCTCTGGTAAAATTAATACCCATCAGGTAATCTTCCTGAGCTCTCAGATATGCGGCATCGGAAAGATTGTCATATTCGGTCCAGTCCTTGGCTTCCCTTATCCCTCTTGCGATCTCTTCTTCAGTCTGGGAATCTATCCACACTCTCTTACGGGGTTTTGATTCAGGAACCTGAGCCATACGGTCCACAAGCCTGTATATATATTCACCTTCTCTTCCCGAGTCGGTGCATATATAGATACATGAGATATCATCGCGCGTCAGAAGCCTCTTAACGATCTCAAACTGCTTCTTTACATTATCGATGACCTGATACTTATAAGTATCGGGAATAAAGGGGATAGTATCATATCTCCACATCTTAAGAGCGGGATCGTATTCTTCGGGATAACTCATGGATACAAGATGTCCTACACACCATGTGATGACCGATGAATCTCCCTCAAAGAATCCATCCCCTCTTCGCATATTTTCATGCAGAGCCTGGGAAAACTGGCTCGCAACACTGGGTTTTTCCGTTATGAACAGATTTTTAGACAAAGCATGGTCCTTTATTTTTTCATGTATGAAAGAAGCTCATCAACCTTTTCGGAAGGAAGCGGTTTTCCAAGGTAGAAGCCCTGGATGACATCGCATCCCGCATTCACAAGATAAGAGAACTGCCTCTCATTCTCAACGCCTTCGGCAACAGTCTCAAACCCCATGGCGTGAGACATATTGAGTATGGATTCGGTGATTATCCTGGTTGATGCATCATCAAGAACTGTATCTATAAAGCTCTTATCCACCTTAAGGGTGTCGATCGGGAACTTCTTAAGGTATGAAAGAGACGAATATCCTGTACCAAAATCATCAAGGGATATGCCTACTCCCAGATTTCTGAGTCTTGTCAGTTTGGTTGTAACGGAATCAAAATCATCTATCAGTATGCTCTCCGTTATCTCAAGTTCGATATCGGAGGGATCGACTCCGTACTTATCAATCACAGCCATTATGCTGTCAACAAAATCGTCCTTTTTGTACTGCAGTGCGGAGATATTGATGGACAGCTTGAACTGCATATTATAATAATCCGACCATGTTCTGTACTGCCTTATGGATTCCTCAACCACAAATGTACCTATGTGATCAATCAGACCATTTTTCTCCGCTATGGGAATAAATACCGAGGGAGGGATCATCTTGCCGGAATCATCCTTCCATCTGACAAGAGCTTCAACCCCTCTGAGCTGCCTGGTCCTTCCATGATACATGGGCTGATAGTACATCATAAAGTTATTGTGGAACACAGCTTCCTTAAGCTTGTTCTCAATATCTACATTCTTAAGAAAATCGTCGAGGATGGGTGCCTCGAAATACTGCAGGATATTCTTGCCCATCTTCTTGCAGTTATATACGACAATATCCGCACAGTTAATGATATCAAGAGCGGAGCCGCCTGCATCAGGATATTCAGCGACACCCACACTGGCGGTTATCGTTATATCCTGCCCGGTACTCATGTGGAAGCTGTCGGAAAGCCTCTTCTTAAGATCATTATAAAAATTCTCGACAGAATACTGACCCGTGGCATCATATATAGCCACACAGAAGATATCATTATTGATGTGGCTGCATATTATGCGGTCCTTGATCATCCTGCCCTTCAGCCAGAATCCGAACTGCTGCAGAAGTTCGTCACCGACTATGATACCCTGGACGTCGTTGATCTTCTTAAAATCATCGATATCGATCATAAGAAGCGATACACGGCACTTGCTCTCATCAGCTCTTGAGATGAATTCAGTCAGAAGCGACACGAAATAATTGCGATTATAGATACCCGTGGTGGTATCATAATACGCCATATAAAGAAGATCGGAATGCTGGGCCTTCTCTCTTGTTATGTTCAGGATCGATACGATCTTATCCCTGCTGAAGGGGTCGCTGTCATCCGGTACTATTCTTGTTACTATCCTGTACCAGACATGACCGTTGGAAGATCTGCATTCACAGGTAGAATAATCCCTGCCCGTGCTCTCAGGGAAAAGAGTATCCCTCACCGGCTTTTTATCTTCTTCAGTGAACTTATCCAGAAGATCCTCAATATCACGCAGACGGTGAAGCTCCATACCGAACATGCTCTTAAACGAGCCGAAGGTAAGGAGTTCTTCACCGCCGAGGCTTTGATATATAAATCCGTAATCGGAGGATTCACATATAAGCTTGTATATGTGTTCACTCCTTGATAATTGTGCGTTCTGCGCTTTCAGAAGATCAAGCTGATAATTCTTCTCTTCCATCGATCCCTCTAAACACCGTATTTTACGAAGTCTCAGATTCCATCAGATATCGGACACTGTCCGCCACAAAGCGTACAGCCGCATTTACGGCAGCCGGGATTACTTTGCTGTGATGTATCCCTTAGCCTTGAGAAGCTCAGCGCAAAGCACTGCTCCGCCTGCAGCACCTCTTACGGTATTGTGTGAAAGTCCTACGAACTTCCAGTCAAAGAGAGTATCCTCTCTGAGTCTTCCCACGCTTATGCCCATTCCTCTCTCATAATCAACATCGAGAGTAACCTGAGGTCTGTTATCCTCCTCAAGATACTGGATGAACTGCTTGGGAGCACTGGGAAGTCCGAGCTTCTGAGGCTCGCCGGAGAAGCTTACCATCTTCTCAATAAGCTCTTTCTTGGTTGCCTTTTTTGCAAGGTTTACAAATACCGAAGCAGTATGTCCGTTAAGAACGGGAACTCTTATGCACTGTGAAGTGATAAGGGGAGCTGTAGCGGGAACGATAACACCGCCCTCGATCTTACCCCAGAGTCTTAAAGGCTCCTTCTCACTCTTCTCCTCTTCACCGCCGATATAAGGGATTACATTTTCCACCATCTCGGGCCAGTCCTTGAAGGTCTTGCCTGCACCGGAGATAGCCTGATAGGTTGATACCACAACCTGGGTGGGCTCATAATCCTTCCATGCGGTAAGTACCGGAGCATATGACTGAATGGAACAGTTGGGTTTTACTGCGATGAATCCTCTTGTAGTACCGAGTCTCTTCTTCTGATACTCGATAACATCAACATGAGCTGCATTGATCTCAGGTACGATCATGGGAACATCCGGAGTCCATCTGTGAGCGGAATTGTTGGAGACAACGGGAGTCTCGGTCTTAGCATACTGCTCCTCGATAGCCTTGATCTCATCCTTGCTCATATCAACGGCGCTGAAGCAGAAGTCAACATCCTTAACGACCTCTTCAACGTTGGATACATCCTTAACAACGATCTTCTTAACAGCTTCAGGCATGGGAGTGGTCATCTTCCATCTGTCGCCGATAGCTTCTTCATAAGTCTTGCCTGCGCTTCTGGGGGATGCGGCGATCACAGTCACCTCGAACCAGGGATGATCCTCAAGAAGAGAGATGAATCTCTGTCCTACCATTCCCGTTCCGCCAAGAATACCAACCTTCAATTTTTCACTCATAATATAACCTCCTCTTTATACGCATCCCGTTTTTACGGGAATATACATCTGACAATTATTTTTTGCAAAATATTAAGTCTGCATCCGCTGTTTACGTTTACTTAAGATCACTTCCCGGGATCCGCCTGTCTCTTACTTAAGGATCTTATCAAGAGGATCCTCAAGTACCGGTGTATTTTCCATAAAGCTTCTGCAGAGCTCAAGCTCTTCCTTCATTGCTTCGGGTCCGGGAGCACCTTTGGTGGAACGCTTCTCAACGCATGTCCTGATACTCACTGCATCGTAGAAATCCTCTTCGATCACAGGTGATAATGCTTTAAGATCATCCAGAGGCATCTCATCTATGGTAATGCCCTTATCAATGCACTCAAGGACCATCCTTCCCACAATACCGTGGGCATCCCTGAAGGGAATCCCCTTCACCACCAGATAATCGGCTGCATCTGTTGCATTTGTAAAGCCGCCTGCAGCGCTCTTTTCCATGATCTCATTATTGAACTTCATGCTCTTAAGCATTCCGGTGTAAAGGTCGATACAGCTGTTCGCCGTATCCATGGCATCATATGCACCCTCCTTGTCCTCCTGCATATCCTTGTTATATGCAAGGGGAATGCCCTTCATGGTGGTAAGGAGTCCAAACAGCGATCCGTATACTCTTCCGGTCTTTCCTCTGACAAGCTCTGCAATATCCGGATTCTTCTTCTGAGGCATGATACTGGAGCCTGTGGAATAGGTATCATCTATCTCAACGAACCTGTACTCATTGGAATTCCAGGTTATGATCTCCTCACAGCTCCTTGAAAGGTGCATCATGATAATACTGAGAGCATCGAGATACTCTATGAGATAATCCCTGTCGGATACGGAATCCATGGAATTGGCAGTGGGTCTGTCGAAGCCAAGCTCCTTAGCGGTGAATTCCCTGTCCAGAGGATATGTGGTACCTGCAAGAGCACCTGCACCCAGTGGACACTCATTCATCCTCTTATAGATATCCGCAAGTCTTAATCTGTCACGCCTGAACATCTCAAAGTATGCACCCATATGGTGTGCGAGTGTAACGGGCTGAGCCTTCTGAAGATGTGTGAAGCCGGGCATATATGTATGGACATTGGCGCTCATGACTTCTTCCACAACCCTGAGCAGTTCGTTAAGAAGTGCATCGGTCACGCATATCTCGCCTCTTACATACATCCTCATATCGAGAGCCACCTGATCGTTACGGCTCCTTCCGGTATGAAGTCTCTTGCCGGCATCTCCAATGCGGTCCGTCAGTACCGATTCATTGAATGAGTGGATGTCTTCATACTTATCGGTGATTTCTATCTTACCCGCAAGCACATCCTCATAGATACCCTTCAGACCCACCTCGATCTTCTCCGCGTCTTCAACAGGAATAATCCCCTGTTTTCCGAGCATTCTCGCATGAGCGATACTTCCGCAGATATCCTGCCTGAGCATCCTCTTGTCAAAGCCAATGGAGGCATTGAAAGCATATACTTTTTCATCAGTGGGCTTGGTAAATCTGCCACCCCATAACTGTGCCATAGTACTCCACCTTCTTTTTATATATAATCTATAATATTTTCTTAAAAAATCATTGTATTGTCAACAAAAATTCGTTGGGCCATGTCAAAAAAAAGTCAAAAAAAAGTCCCGAACCCCTTTTTCCGGGATCCGGGACCATAGCCGGAAAGGGGACTCGAACCCCTGACCTAGGCATTACGAATGCCTCGCTCTACCAACTGAGCCATTCCGGCATATGAGCGGCAGCCTGTTAAACTGCCGCTTTTCGTCACTTATGACGACTTTTTAGATTATATAGATGTGACGGTCAAAAATCAAGTCACTTCTTACTCTTTTTGATAGGCGTATAGCTCCTGATCCTCTGCTCTATCACCTTCTCAAGCTCTTCCTCTGTATAGGGGATGAACTTCATGATGATCATGCTCTGAGGCCTTATCTTAACTGATATGGACTGGGTCCTTCCGTCAAGTCTCTTATCGGTAGCCTTTCTGACGGTTCTTGATACCGATGATGAACCGCCGTAAGCCTTATCGTCAGTAGTGAAGATCTCCTTGTACTTTCCTTCATAGGGCACACCGGTACGGAATTCCTGTTCTATGCCGGAGAAGTTGATCACCATTACCAGCATATCCTCGGGGTCATCAGTCTTTCTTACAAAGGAAACGCAGGACTGATCCGAGTTCATGTTGCTCAGCCATTCGAAGCACTCGGGATCCGATTCGTTCTTATGGAGGGCAGGCTCCTTCTTATACAGATCGTTGAGGGCAGATATAAGCCTGATATCTCCTGCCTTAACATCGAGGCCTGTCAGTTTCTTGCCCGGATGAGCAAAGAGATAACCCAGGGAAAGTCTTATCTGTGACTTTATGGATTCATCGTCCCCTGTAAGAAGGGTGCTGAATTCCCCGATCTCGGCTGTTTTCTCCCTCCCCGCAAAGGGAAGAATGTAATCTTCAACAAATGCGTAGGTAAAACCATCGGGAAGAAGATGCAGATTCTTTCCTCTGTAGAGAGGATCGAAGCCTATGAATCCCCTGTAGTCATCATAGAATACTTCATTCCACTTAAGGTCAAATCCAAGTCCTCCGTCCGCAACGGGATCGGTTATTCCCTGATGGAGGGATGAATCCTCTGCTATAAGGATAAGTCCCGGGAACTTCTTTGTGATCTCTGTATTGAACTTCTTAAGGAACGCTATCGCATCGATATTCTCGTTGCCGCCGTATATGTTGGGAACCCAGTCGGTCTTGGAATAGTCAAGATACATCATCCTGGCGGTTCCGTATATCCTCAGTCCGTCGAGTCCGTAAGTGCGTACAAGGCGGGCTCCGGAGGAAAGCAGGAAATTGCATACGGTGTTGCTTGAGTAGTTGAACAGGCACGCATCGATATCAGCCGCATATCCCTGCCTTGGATCGATGTGCTCGAAAAGCCCTGTTCCATCGTATCTGACAAGTGCTCCCTCTTCCGAGGCAAAATATGAAGGAACCCAGTCAAGTATCACCCCTACGCCTACAGAATGCAGATCCTTAACAAGAGCTGCGAACTCTTCAGAGCTTCCGAGTCTTATATCAACGGCAAAGTAGGACATGATCTTATCCGATGCTTTTCTCGAAGACGAAAGGATATTCCCGATGCTTACATGTGTGTAGCCGCACTCTTTGCAGACAGTTACAAGCTCCTTATCCATCCTTGCAAAGGCTGAGCATTCTTCGTTTACATAGCTGTACGGATTTACCTGAAATACGCTGACGGGCTGGTCCTTAAGATTTTTCTTTTTCGATGAAAGAGGACTTAAGGATGAAGCAGCCTTACCGCCAACCACAGACATAAACTCATTGTCCCCGGAACATTCCGCGGCAAAAGGGTCTGCAGATCTGTGGATCTCATAATTCCTGAACTTGATCTCGTACTGATACTTCTCACCTGCCGCAACTCCCGGAACGAAGAGCTCGAACACGCCCGTATCACCTCTTCTGCACATCTGGTGTATGCGTCCGTCCCATGAATTGAAGTCTCCCACAACGCTGACTCTCATTGCATTAGGAGCATATACCGCAAAAAGAGTTCCCTCTTCCTCATCATGAGTCATTACATGCGACCCAAGGATCTCATCTGCATTAAGTGATGTTCCTTCGGTGAACTTTGCTATATCGGACTCCCTGATGATCTCCTTATGTCTGTAAGGATCTCCGCATCTTAAGACCTTCTTCTTGAGAGTCTTACCGTCTTCCTGTCTCTTTTCATAGGTAACAACATAAGTATATGGTCCGGGATCTTTGGTAGGAAGGAGCTGCGCATAGAAGCCGTCGTCATCCGCAACCTCCATCTTAGTCTCACACACTCCGCCGGTCTCTCCTCTGTCCTTCCACTTTACGACAACGGAGTCCGAACCGGGAAAGAAAGCCTGAAGCAGGGTTGTCTGCCCCTTTGCATGAGGTCCGAGAAGATCCTGGGGATGAGCACATTCAGAATAGATGACCTCCTCAATAAATGCCCAGTCCATAAGCTTATAAAGTCTCTTATTCATTGTTAAATAGCTCCAATCGTATTATTTCAGTCTATCTTATGAAGGAAAAGTCCGCTCCTTAACTTGGGCTCAAACCATGTGGACTTGGGAGGCATAAGAAGACCTGCATCCGCAACGGTAAAGAGTTCCTCGATGGAAGTAGGGAACATTGAGAAAGCTACCTGCATATCCTCATGGCATCTCTTCTCAAGCTCCTTAAGCCCCCTGATACCGCCGACAAAATCGATCCTCTTATCGGTTCTGGGATCGCCGATGCCAAGGACAGGTCCCAAAAGTCCGTTCTGAAGCACCGATACGTCAAGTCCGTCAACAGGATCATCCGACTTAAGATCGTGATGTGCTCTGAGCTTGTACCACTTACCGTCGAAGTACATTCCAAAGATACCCTTATCTTCGGGAGAATAAAGCTTCTTTGCATCACATACTTCGAATCTTGCTATCACTTCGTTGAAGAACTGGACCTCTGAAAGTCCGTTAAGATCCTTAATAACCCTGTTATAGTCCATGATCTTCAGTTCATCTCCGGGGAAGATGACACTGAGGAAATAGTTGAACTCCTCG
Source organism: uncultured Lachnospiraceae bacterium (assembly GCA_902761225.1). Classification (GTDB taxonomy): domain Bacteria; phylum Bacillota; class Clostridia; order Lachnospirales; family Lachnospiraceae; genus AC2028. Next base: position 84,129 of record CACWJQ010000006.1, read on the forward strand.
TTTCCTGTATAGCCGGGATTCTCCTCTCTTCTCTTAAGTCCAACCTTAACTGCACTTGCACATCTGTGATGTCCGTCAGCTATATAAAGAGAATCCATATCTGAGAAGCAGAGCTTTATAGCCTCTACCTTCTCCTTATCCTTAACGGAAAAAACTCTGTGTCTGATACCGTCATCTGATGTAAAATCGCAGTCAGCCTCGTTCTTCTTAACCGCATCAATGATCCCCTTCAGGATATCATTCTTACGGTAAGCAAGGAAAATGGGACCTGTCTGGAATCCTGTGGTATCAACGTGGCGGATCCTGTCAACTTCCTTGTCGGCACGGGTATTCTCATGCTTCTTGATAACTCCGTTAACATAGTCATCGATCGATGCACATGCGACGATACCCGTCTGGGAACGTCCGTCCATTGTGAGCTCATAGAGGTAATATCCCGGGTCACCCTCATCCTGAACAAACCTGCCGTCTTCGATCCTTTCCCTGATCATATCGGCAGCCTTGACATATACTCTGTCATCATATGTATCCACATCATCGGGAAACTGAGTCTCCGCTCTGTCTATAGCAAGGAAGGACTCGGGGTTCTTCTTCACTATCTCCACGCTCTCCGCACGGTTGTAAACGTCATACGGAAGAGCAGCTATCACGCTCTCCATTCCCTTCTTAGGTCTGTAAGCATTAAAAGGTCTTACGTCAGCCATTTTTTCCTCCATCATTATTTATTCAAGAATATGTTAATAATTATAATATATGTTCAAAATGTGATCCTTACATAATTGTTATCTGCATTCATGTGTTATCGATTACTTTGATGACAGAACCTGTCTATTAGCTTCACTTAACTATATCACCCTTTTCATTAGTTTCATATATCTCCATCTCTTCAAGTTCAGGCCATGCATCATACCAATCAACTCCATTTTCATCAGCTCTATCCTGCAATGTATTTGGTAATCCGAGCCTTTTAATTCCATTAAAACATGTATATGTGGAAGGATCATTCCAAAAAACAAAATCAGTAATCCATATAATATCCAAATTATGAAACTTTCCATCATCATATGTTTCTCTATTCTCACTTGAGAAATTATATAAAGCCAGAACGCCTCTGCTCATAGATGGTGAACCATCCATTAGGTTAATTTGAACTCTACTGTCCAATAAATCACTATACTTATTTACCGTTTCCGATATTTTCTCGATACTTGTTATATCTCTCTTCAAAATAAAAAAATAATAAACAATTACATTATCAGAATCAGTCGCACACCCCTGATAAAGATACTCACCACTTATATCATTCATAACTGATTTTGAAAAGTCATCATCAGGTTCGCAATGATAATAATATCCATAATTAGACGGGGGTAAATCTTTTCGTTGAATATAATAAATCACCCCTATAAAAACCACCAAAGGTATAGACAACAAAAATATACATTTTTTTGCTCTCATAACTTCACCTTTTCTATTGGCGTATTGCCCGTGTTATTAATAGTAACGGCTAGGTTATAGCCTCCTTCCCATGTAGACAAAATCGAAAAAGTGATGCAATAATCATCACCTGAATATAATCTTTCATTATCAAAATGCGTATCGGAATCTAATAATAACTCAGTAGCATTTACAGAAACAGAGAATGAACCGACAAACAGAACAACCGTTAAAATGAATGAGATTAATAACCTGCTTAATTTTTTATACTCATAGATATCCCCCTCAAGACATTTAAGATTTAATCTCCTGTAATTTTATCATCATAAAATTGTTCATACAATGACCAAATAATATACGAAATTGTTTTTTAAAGCATAGAATTATATTGCTAATGATTGCATATTGTATTGATTTTGTCATATTCAAGATTATAATATACTGAGACGATTAACGGAGGATCATTATGACTACAGAACAACATGAAATGCTTAAAAGAATAAACGAATACGCCGAAGAGGTTATGCCTGATATAGACCCGCAGAAGACTCCCATATCATTTCAGCTTGAGAAGCTTAAGCCCATCATGCAGACGATTGCAGATGAGAAGGGAGTAGAGATCAATGATGTGTTCATCGAATATATGGATCTTGCAAGCGAAGCTGCCCTGGACATGGAGAACAAGCTCCAGGAATCTCTCAAAGACATAGACGATGACGACAGAAAATAATAAGGCCAAGTGTGAAACCGCTGTCACACAGTGATCTTTAATTATATCAGCACATTAAAATGGCACGCCGGATGGCGTGCCATTAATGTTACATATCAGTGATTCATCCCTTGACTACGCGGACTCTGAGGACTCCCTCAGCTGCTGAGAGCTTCTCTACAAGAGACTCGGTAGGAACATCATCGAGGTCAAGAAGAGTTACTGCGTAATCTCCTCTGGACTTGTTCATCATATCGGAGATATTGATCTTCTCTGCTCCGAATACAGCGGTGAACTGTGCGATCATGTTGGCCTGGTTCTTGTGGAACACCTCAACTCTGCCCTTATTGTCGCAGGGTCCCATATCGATTGCGGGATAGTTAACGGAATTCTTGATGTTTCCGTTATTGAGATAGTCCATGATCTCCTCTACTGCCATCTTAGCACAGTTGTCCTCGGACTCCTCTGTGCTTGCTCCAAGGTGAGGGGTGAGGATGACACCGGGCTGTCCTGCAGTTGTTGCATTGGGGAAATCGGATACGTATCTTGCAACCTTGCCGTTCTTGAGAGCCTCAAGCATATCAGTCTCTGATACAAGAAGGTCACGTGCATAGTTGATGACCACAACGCCGTCCTTCATCTGGGATATAGCGTCTCTGTTGATGGTTCCCTTGGTTGAATCAAGAAGAGGAACATGGATGGTGATGTAATCACACTCCTTGTAGATCTCCTCAACCTTCTCTACATGATGAACGTTTCTTGAAAGGTTCCAGGCAGCATTTACGGAAAGATAAGGATCATATCCGTATACGTCCATTCCAAGGTGAAGAGCTGCGTTTGCAACCTTTACACCGATAGCTCCGAGGCCGATTACACCGAGCTTCTTGCCGGCGATCTCAGTACCTGCGAAATTCTTCTTCTGCTTCTCTGCAGTCTTGGCAATATCAGCATCTGAAGCGTTATCCTTGATCCACTCGATACCACCCACGATATCTCTTGCTGCAAGGAGCATTCCTGCGATAACAAGCTCCTTAACGCCGTTAGCGTTGGCACCGGGAGTATTGAATACAACGATACCCTTTTCAGCGCACTTGTCGAGAGGGATATTGTTGACTCCCGCACCTGCTCTTGCTACTGCAAGAAGACTGCCGGGAAGCTCCATCTCATGCATTGAAGCACTTCTTACAAGAACACCTTCAGCATCATCGATCTTGTCGGTAATGTGAAAATCATCTGTGAGGTCTGCAAGACCAACCTGAGAAATGGGATTCAGGCAATTAATCTTATACATTGATAACTCCTTTCAAAGAGAGACTTAAGCGTTCTCTTCCTCAAACTTCTTCATAAACTCAACAAGCTTCTCAACGCCTTCCCTGGGCATAGCGTTGTAGATGGATGCTCTCATACCGCCAACGGTTCTGTGTCCCTTGAGATTAACAAATCCTGCAGCGGTTGCTTCCTTGACGAACTTGGCATCGAGCTCTTCGTTACCGGTAACAAAAGGAACGTTCATAAGAGATCTGTCTTCCTTAACAACGGTTCCCTTGAAAAGCTTGGACTGATCGAGGAAATCATAAAGGATCTTAGCCTTCTCCTCGTTTCTTCTCTTCATCTCCTCAAGTCCGCCCATCTTCTTGAGCCACTTGAATACCTTGCCGCAGATGTAGATGGTGTAGCAGGGAGGAGTATTGTAAAGGGAATCATTATCAGCCTGGGTCTTCCACTTGAGCATGGTAGGAGTTCCGGGAAGAACATCATCAGTGATAAGATCCTCTCTGATTATGGCGATAACACATCCTGCAGGTCCGATGTTCTTCTGAACACCGCCGTAGATCACACCGTACTTGGTTACATCAACAGGCTCTGAAAGGAAACAGGAGGAAACGTCGGATACAAGGATCTTGCCCTTGGTATTGGGAAGGGTCTTGTACTTGGTACCGTATATGGTATTGTTCTCACAGATATAGACATAGTCCATATCATCGGTGATGGGAAGATCTGAACAGTCAGGAATGTAGCTGAAGGTCTTGTCAGCGGATGATGCAAGCTCAACTGCCTCACCATAGATCTTAGCTTCCTGGTATGCCTTCTTAGCCCACTGACCTGTAATGATGTATCCTGCCTTCTTATTCTTCATCATGTTCATGGGAACCTCTGCGAAGAACTGGGATGCACCGCCCTGAAGGAACAGTACCTTATAATTGTCGGGGATATTCATAAGCTCTCTGAGATCTGCTTCAGCTTCCTTGATGATGGTATCATACACCTTGGATCTGTGGCTCATCTCCATAACGGACTGGCCTGATCCCTGGTAATCAAGCATCTCTTCGGCTGCTTCCTTGAGAACCTCTTCAGGTAATACTGCAGGTCCTGCTGAGAAATTATAAACTCTGGACATTTTCTTCCTCCTTAAATTGTCGCGTCAGCGACATTGATTTATGTAAGCGAAAGCTCTGCTTTCGCCTAGCCTTCTAAAAACTATAACTTCTTTAAAATAAAACTTTAAGCCCCTTAAGTCAACTTAATAATCGTAAACTATTACCGGCGTACCTATATCGGCGTTTTCATATATTATGCGTGCCGGCTCCTTGTCCATATTGATACAGCCGTGGGAACCGTCATATGTATATATCTCTCCGCCCCATTCGTCTCTCCAGTCCGAATCGTGAAGACCGTAAGCTTTGAAATACGCGATCCAGTAGGAAACGAAGTCTATATAGTCCCTTCCGTAGAGCCATGCATCGGTAGCCTTTGAGTAGATTGCAAATACTCCCCTTGGTGTGGTCCTTCCCTTGGGAACATCTCCCGATACTATATCCGTCTCAAGGATCAGCTCACCATCCTTGTAAAAATACAGGTACTGGTCTATCAGGTCCACCTCGATAAAGGTATCACCTATATCGTTAAGTCCTCTGACGGTAGTTTCATGGGTATACTTCGGAACATGCACATCCGGTTTTCCGTCCCTTATCTCATCAGAATGGATCATTCCGAGAAGATACTTAAGTTCAGCATCCCTGTCAAGTTCCGTGCCGTATGTGCTGTAAAAGGCAGGTATGAGGACCGTTCTTCCGGTAGAGCTCTTGAACTCCCTGTCGAGTCCGTAAGTGTTGTAAGCTTCACACAGATCATCGATCCATGCTGTCACGGCATCATCATCAATGATAAAGTTTCCTTCCTCATCCCTTACAGGTCTTCCGCCTTCAGATACAATGAGAAAGCTCATAACAGCCTTGTCAAATGCGATCTTCTCGGCTCCCATATCATAGACAAGATCCGTATTCAGGAAGGAACACAGCTCATCATAGAACTTCTGCTCTTCTTCCTCAGCTGCAGAGTAGGGTGCATCATAGAAATATGAGGCATCAAGCTGCAGATGGAACCTTCCGTTATCAAGTCCGTCCGTCAGGGCAAGCCATACCTTATCGGTATCCAGCCTTCTGAAATGCGTATCATAGGAATAATATCCCTGCTCAGGATTTAAGAGCACCTGATAAACAGGCTCATCGTTTCTCTCGTCCCTCACCCTGTCAAGCTGATCAAAGGTACTCCTAAGAAGCTCTGCATCATAGGTGATGATAGGTTCAAGCTGAAGCACCTGTTTGGAAAATAGCGCTGCAGGCCATGCATAGGGATTCTGGGAATCCTTGGCTTTATATATAGCCGACTGAAGATCGTATGAATACCCGATCTCTTCAGGACTTATCACCGAATCCTCATACTCCTCCGTAAGCCATGAGATCCTGATGTCCGGGATCTCGATCTTTTCCCTGAGGTCTCTTGCAACGGATTCTATGTCACGTCCGGTACAGTACACATCACCTATCCAGGTGTTTGGCAGGAATTTCCTGGAAAAATAATATACAGGAACCAGATATAAAAGTAATAAGACGGCTAAGACATTGAAGATAATGATGATCAATGTCGGTCGTTTTGAAAATATACTTCTGATAGACATGGATCCTTATTCTTCCTTCATGTCCTTCTCATCAAACACTTCGCTTAAGGGAGCTCCCGCAGGAACCATGGGGAACACCTTGTCATCCTCAGGGATGATGCACTCGATAAGAACGGGGGCCTTTGCTGCGATCGCCTCTTCTATTGCAGGAGCCACTTCCTCCGGAGTGGTGACTCTTATTGCCTTACAGCCGAGACCTTCAGCAACCTTACAGTAATCTACTTTATCGTTGAGAACGGTCTGTGAATATCTCTTTCCGTAGAAAAGAGTCTGCCACTGTCTGACCATTCCCAGTACATGGTTATTAACCACAACTTCGATTATGGGTATATTGTATCTTGAAGCAGTTGCAAGCTCGTTCATGTTCATTCTGAAGCATCCGTCGCCTGCGATATTGATGCAGATATCATCGGGTCTTCCGACCTGTGCTCCTATACATGCACCAAGTCCGTATCCCATGGTTCCCAGTCCGCCCGATGACAGGAAAGTTCTGGGCCTGGAATAGCTGTAATACTGCGCAGCCCACATCTGGTGCTGTCCGACATCGGTGGTTATAACAGCCTTTCCTTCGGTGATACGGTCGATCTCAGATATCACATAAGGGCATGAAAGCTTGCTTCCGTCATATCCGAGAGGATACTTTGTCTTAAGCTCCTCGATATGCTGCATCCATTCCGAATGATCCTGCTTGGTGATAAGAGGATTGAGAGCCTTGAGAGTAAGCTTGAGGTCTCCCACAAGGCTGGCATCGACACGGATGTTCTTATTGATCTCTGCCGCATCAACATCGAGATGTACGATCTTGGCATTTTCAGCGAACTTCTTGGGATTACCTATAACTCTGTCGGAGAATCTTGCTCCGAGAGCAACAAGAAGATCACACTCGGTAACACCGAGATTTGAAGTCTTGGTTCCGTGCATACCGATCATTCCGGTATAGCGCTTCGAATGTCCGTCAAATGCACCCTTTGCCATAAGAGTATCGCATACGGGAGCATCCAGGAGCTCGGCAAGCTCTGCAACCTCAGCGGAAGCATCGGAGATTATCGCACCGCCTCCCACATAGATGAAGGGCTTCTTGGCTTTACAGAGCATCTCTGCAACCTTAGTAAGATCGTTCTCGGTAAAATGAACTTCTCTTTCGGGTTCAGCAGGATTTACAGGCTCATAGTCGGTAACTGCCGCGGTAACATCCTTGGTGATATCTACGAGAACGGGACCGGGACGACCGGTCTTGGCAATCTTAAACGCCTTGCGCAGTGTGGGGGCCAGATCATTAACATTCTTGACGATATATCCATGCTTGGTGATGGGCATGGTCACACCTGCTATATCAACCTCCTGGAATGAATCCTTGCCAAGGGCAGGAAGATTAACATTGGCAGTGATGGCAACGAGAGGAACGGAATCCATGTATGCTGTAGCGATACCTGTTACAAGGTTGGTTGCTCCGGGACCTGAAGTAGCCATACAGACTCCCACCCTGCCGGTTGCCCTGGCATATCCGTCTGCCGCATGTGCAGCCCCCTGTTCGTGGCTGGTAAGGACGTGTCTGATCTCATCCTGATGCTTGTAAAGTGCATCATAAATATTGAGTATGGTTCCACCGGGATAACCGAAGACAGTATCGACTCCCTGCTCCTTCAGACAAGCTATTACTATTTCTGAACCGTTCATCTCCATTGCGAAAATCTCCTAAATCTATATTTACACGATCATAAATCTGTCATTTCACTTACTGTCACTTGCGGGGAATCTCAAGAACAGCGCCTCTGTTGCCGCTTGTAACAAGCTCTCTGTATCTTGCGAGATATCCTGTATTGACCTTGGGCTCTCTGGGAGTCCACTCTTTTCTTCTTGCTTCCATCTCTTCATCGGAAACCTTGACATCAAGCTTTCTGTTAGGGATATCAATGGAGATGATATCTCCTTCCTTAACAAGAGCAATGGGACCGCCCACAGCAGCTTCAGGTGATACATGTCCGATGGAAGCACCTCTGGATGCACCGGAGAATCTTCCGTCAGTGATGAGTGCAACCGATGAACCGAGTCCCATTCCTGCGATCGCAGATGTAGGATTGAGCATCTCTCTCATTCCGGGGCCGCCCTTAGGTCCTTCGTATCTGATGACTACAACATCGCCTGCGACGATCTTGCCGCCCTTGATGGCTGCGATGGCATCCTCTTCACAATCGAATACTCTTGCGGGGCCTTCATGAACAAGCATCTCCGGAACAACAGCGGACTGCTTTACAACACCGGTATCGGGAGCAAGGTTACCCTTGAGTACTGCGATTCCGCCGGTAGCCATGTAAGGATTGTCGATGGGACGGATAACTTCGGGGTCCTTGTTGACCACGTTCTTTATATTTTCACCGATAGTGGTTCCGTTTGCTGTCATGCAGTCTTCTTCAATGAGACCCTTTTTGGAGAGCTCATTCATAACCGCATATACACCGCCTGCCTCATTAAGGTCTTCCATATATGTGGGACCTGCAGGAGCAAGATGGCAGAGATTGGGGGTCTTGGCTGAAAGCTCATTTACCATTTCCATATTAAGCTCTACACCGGCTTCCTTGGCGATAGCGGGAATATGAAGCATTGTATTTGTGGAGCATCCAAGAGCCATGTCCACTGTAAGGGCATTCTTGAACGCCTTGTCTGTCATGATGTCTCTGGGACGGATATTCTTCTCGACAAGCTCCATGATCTTCATACCTGCATGTTTTGCAAGTCTGATACGCTCGGAATATACGGCAGGGATGGTTCCGTTGCCCTTAAGTCCCATACCGATAGCTTCGGTAAGGCAGTTCATGGAATTAGCGGTATACATACCCGAGCATGATCCGCAGGTAGGACATACCTTCTCTTCGAACTCGGTGAGTTCTTCTCTGGTCATATTGCCTGCGGCGAATGTTCCAACTGCTTCGAACATTGAAGAAAGGCTTCTCTTCTTACCGTGTACATGTCCTGCAAGCATAGGGCCGCCTGATACGAA